>NZ_JBVHHL010000013.1:0-167638 GCF_055561075.1 Streptomyces sp. NPDC022910 | reverse complement strand
CCCCCCGAGATCTACTGCCCAACCGGGGAGAAACGCTGTCCACCAGCGGGGAGATTAACTGTCCGCCAGTGGGGAGTTCCTACTGTCCCTTGACATTCCTGTAGGCCGAGGCAAGAGACACCTCCAAGTGGTGATTACGCCCCGACCATCCCACAGGCGGTTCGGTTAAGGGAGCTTTTCCACTCCAAGTGGGCCGGGTAGGCCCTATCAAGGTCCCATCCAAGGCCTTTCAAAGTCCTCGAAACAGCAGCGCGGACCATACACGCTGATGGGCCCAACCAACCGCTGAACGATGATGGGACACACATGGACACCCAGCAGGCTATGGATCGGGCGATCTCTGAGTGGCTTGCGCGGGCCCACCCCGTGCCGGAGCGGGCTCGGACGGAGTGGGCAATGCAAGGTGTTGCTCTGCTGCCACTGGGCCAACGATTTGCCGCGGTGCGGATGAAAGAAGACGTGGTCCACGCCGCCATTGCCACGGAGGATCCGGGTCAAGTCGGCTCGTCTTTAGGTGAGTTACTGCGTGGCCCCGTCATCCATGACTGCCGTGCCGTGGGTGGTACGTACTACGCCCTGATCCAGTGGCACGCCGGGCTTGTATGGGCTTACGAGGAGATCGCTCCCTGCCTCGGCCAGAACACCTATCTGGGAGTGCCACGGGTTGATCGCCGGGTTCCACCTGGTGCGTACTGGGTGGTGGCGCCGCGATACGAGGGCAATCTGTGCGTGCCGAGAGCAGTCAGTGCCTTGGTCGAGGTGGGACGGCGACGGCTCGCCGCGGAGCGCGAGCGCGCACCGCGGGAGATGTCCGGATAGCGGGGCGGTCGGGGGCGGGGCCCTGCCCCTGCCCCTGCCCTCCATGACGTCACGAGTAGTGGGCACATCCCGGCTCCGCCGTTCGGCTGGTTGACGGCCGCTTCCGAGGAGCTGTGCAGCCTCCTGGCCGGTGATCATGCACTACTGGGGTCACTGACGGTCAGTCATGGCTGCGGCCGGGAGCGCGTCGCAGCCCATCACGACGAAAGGGCTTGGCGTTGAGGAAAGCAAGAGCGCGTCTCAAAGCGATCGCGGGGGCCAACCGCAGGTGGCTGTGTGCCCCGGCCGCATTGACGCTCGCGCTGGTCGTGGGCCCTGGCGCCGCCGTCGCGGCCGAGCACGGATCCGGCGGGCCCGCGTGCCCGATCATGCAGCCGACGGTCACGAACGCCACCGTCCAGGTCCCGGCGAAGGCCGGCCCCACCGGCTTCCCCGGGGCCACCGGCGAGGTCGACACGGGCGTGTGCGTGCGCCGGTCCGTGACGGTCACCGCGACCGGAGCGATCGGGATCGCGGGCAACCCGCAGGTCACGAACGGGCCGCAGGGTGACACCACGGAGACCGCGGGGCCCGGGTTCCCCCTGCAGGGCGTGCCCAAGTGGTCGCTGATCGGCCGGATCGGGAACGGGCCGTGGCAGTACATCGGTGCGGGACCGACGACGCTGGTGGGTCGCGGTGAGCTGTACCTCGCGGTGAACGACGACTTCCTCTCCGACAACAGCGGATCCTTCACGGCGAACATCTCGCAGTGCGGCTGCGGTGACCACTTCTGGTCGGTCCTGGACGAGCTGGCCGGTTGACGGCCTTTCAAGGAGCAGGATCCGGCGCTCCCGGCTGACGCGCGGAGCGCGAAGCGCCGAACGCGAAACGCCGAACGCGAAGCGCCGAGCGCCGAGCGCCGAGCGCGAAACGGGCGAGGCCCGGAGGAACGACCGCACTGCTGTGAGGCAGGCGGCCGGCCTCCGGGCCCGTGTTCGAGATCAGCCGACCTCGCTCAGCCGAACTGCCCCGGCTGGTAGTCCCCCGCCGGCTGCTGGACGATCACGTTCATGCGGTTGTAGGCGTTGATCAGGGCGATGAGGGAGACCAGCGCGGCGAGCTGGTCCTCGTCGTAGTACTTGGCCGCGTTCGCCCAGGCCTCGTCCGTGACGCCGCCGGCCGCGTCGGCGATGCGGGTGCCCTGCTCCGTCAGCTCCAGGGCGGCGCGCTCGGCGTCGGTGAACACCTTGGCCTCGCGCCAGGCCGCGACCAGGTGGAGGCGCTGCACGGTCTCCCCGGCGGCCGTGGCGTCCTTGGTGTGCATGTCGGTGCAGAAGCCGCAGCCGTTGATCTGGCTGGCGCGGATCTTCACCAGTTCCTGCGTCGCGGCCGGGAGGGTCGAGTCACTGACGACCTTGCCCGCCGAGTTGATGTACCGCGCGAACTTGCCCGCGACGGGGTTGGTGAAGAAGTTGAGTCGGGCTTCCATGGTGGTCTCCTCGCTCGTTCGACGGTTACACAGCACTGACGAAGCGGCCCTGCCGGAATGTGACGGCCGTGGGAGGCGGATGTGTGTGACGTGCGTCTCGCCGTGCTTCCCTGGCTCCCCGGCCCCGGAGATGGCACCGCGACCGTCTGCGTGACGTCGTCGGCGTGCCACGAGGGGGACGCGGTGGCGGCGCGCCCGGCTCGACCCCGGCTCCACGTCGCCGCCTCGCCCGGAGTTAGCCTCGATCATCAGCCGGAACGGCCGCGGAGCGGCCGGGAGACACACCAGCAGGAGGCAGGCAGCGATGGCGAAGGTTCCTACGGCACTGGTGGCCGCGAGCGGGCTCGTCGGCGGGTACGGGGTCGCCCGCTGGAGCAAGAAGCGGCAGCTCGGCGGGGCCGTGCTCGCCGTCGCGGGGGCCGCGGCCGCGCAGCAGTGGCGGAAGCAGGCCGGCGGCGCGGCGGCCGGGGCCCTGACCGCCGCGTACGTCGCCGCGTTCGCCGGGTCGCATCCGCTCGCCAAGAAGGTGGGCGCGTGGCCCGCGGTGTTCGGGGTGGCCGGAGCCGTCGCCCTCGCCTCGTGGGCCGTGGCCGACCGGCGCGGCTGACGCACCCGTTCAGGGCGCCTCTCCCCCGCGGGCCCCGGCCCCCGGTCCCCGTACCCCCTGAAACGTCCGCCGATACGCGAACGGGCTGATCCCCACCACCCGCCTGAAGCGGTCGCGGAACGCCGCCGGGGAGCCGAAACCCGTCTGGGTCGCGATGCGTTCGACGGGGTGCGACGTCGTCTCCAGGAGGTACTGGGCGCGCCGGATCCGCGCCCGGTGCAGCCACTGCAACGGGGTCGTGCCGGTCTGTTCGCGGAAGCGGCGGTTCAGGGTGCGGGCGCTCGTGCCGGCGCGGGCCGCGATGTCGTCGAGGGTCAGGTCGCGGTCCGCGTTCTCCTCCAGCCAGTGCAGCAACGGCTCCAAGGTGGCCCCGGCAGGGGCCGGTGGGTGGGCGTGGACGATGAACTGGGCCTGACCGCCCTCCCGTTCCAGTGGCATGACCGACAGACGCGCCGCGTCCGCCGCGACCGCCGAGCCGTGGTCCTTGCGGATCATGTGCAGGCACAGGTCGAGCGCCGCGGCCGCGCCCGCCGAGGTGAGGAACTGACCCTCGTCGACGTACAGCACGTCCGGGTCGACCGTGACCTCCGGGTGGCGCTCGGCCAGCAGCGGAGCCGCCACCCAGTGCGTCGTCGCCCGACGCCCGTCCAGCAGGCCCGTCGCCGCGAGCACGAACGCGCCCGCGCAGACGGACGCGATACGGGTGCCGTTCGCCGCGGCCGCGCACAGGGCCTCCCGTACGGCCTGCGGCAGCGGCAGTGTCGGGTCCGCCGTGCCCGGCAGGATGATCGTGTCCGCCTCCGCCAGCGCGTCGAGCCCGTACGGCGCCCGGATCCGGAAGGGGCCCGCGTCCACCTCCTCCGCCGGCGCGCAGATCCGCACCCGGTACGCGGGCCGCCCGTCCGGCAGCCGGGTGCGGGAGAAGACCTCGATCGGGGTCGAGAGGTCGAAGGGGATCACCTGGTCGAGCGCCAGGACCGCCACGGTGTGCATGGCGAGAGAGTAGGGGTACGACAGGTCGTGGCCAAGTCGCTCCGGTGCGAGTACTCCCCGATCGCCGCAGCTCAGCCACCCGCCCCAGCCTGTTGGCGAGAATCCGTCGAGTGCTGGCAATTCCGCCACTTCCGTGGGTGATCTTCGCGCCCGTAGCGTCGGCCCGTGACCAAGTTCCTTCTCGCCGTCCACGTCCTTGCCGCGATCGTCGCCGTCGGGCCCGTCACCGTCGCCGCGAGCATGTTCCCGCCCCTCGCGCGCAAGGTGCTCGCCGAGCCCGCGGAAAGCCGGCACAGCCTCGCGCTCCTGCACCGCATCTGCCAGGTGTACGCCGTCGTCGGGGTCGTCGTCCCGGTCTTCGGGTTCGCCACCGCCCAGAACATGGGCGTGCTCGGCGACACCTGGCTGATCGTGTCCATCGTGCTGACGGCGCTCGCCGCCGTCGTGCTGGGCGCCCTCGTGCTGCCCCGGCAGGGCGCGATCCTCGAGGGCGTGCAGGAGGGCGTCCTGAGCGAGCGGGCCACGGTTCGGCTCGCCATGGTGACCGGCGTCTTCAATCTGCTCTGGGCCACCGTCACCGTGCTGATGATCGTGCGTCCGGGCTCCACCACGGGGGCCTAGGATCCCGCAGCATCCACCCGTCCCACTTCATCGGGAAGGGGACGCGGTCCTTCTGGACGCGGTCCTTCTGCGCCACCCGGCCCCAGGCGCCTCCGTACGGCTCACAACGGGTTCGTCAGCGTCAGGTCCTCACGCGCCCACTCTCCCCGGAACGTCCGTGCCACCCCGGCCGCCACGAACACGCCGGCCGCGATCAGCAGCGTGAACGAGCCCCACGCCAGGGGCCAGAACGAGGCGTCCGGTTCCGGGTGGGTACGGAACGAGACGTACATCAGCGCGGCCGGCGGAACCGCCACCAGCAGCAGTGGCCAGCCCAGGTGGTCCCAGTGGCCGAAGTAGGCCGCGAGGAGCAGCAGGGACACCGCGAGCAGGAGGACGCCGACGCCCGTGACGGGCGTCGTCTCCTCGGTGGCGCCGGGGGTCGCGGGACGGTTGCGCAGGTCCCACGGCAGGCACAGGAGGTACGCCGCGGCCGCGAGGGCCGCGCCGAGCAGGCGGATCAGCCAGCGCTCGGGCCAGGGGCGCGTTCGCACGGGGCGGAGCAGCTTCTCGGTCATACGTACGAGGGTCCCCTCGGAGCGAAGGAGTCGGCAGAGTACGGATACTCAGATCGCCCTGGGGGCGCATCGGTGTTCGTGCTGATTGCCGGTCAGGTTCCGAAGTCCTGTCCGCATTGCCCGGGATGACTGACGCGGACTCGGTCTCGCGGCGTTCGGCGCCGGCGCGGCGGCGGTTGCGGCGGACGTCCACACAGGGGAGCGCACCGTTCGGAACTCATCATTCCGCCATGAGAGTGTCATGCACTTTCCAAGCGGGGGTCTTCCGGAGCGATTGCAATGCCAGTGGCAACCGTCTCGACAGGGGAGGCCCGGATGACACCCGCTATCCGTCCGTCACACACCCCCGAAATCCGCGCGGCTGCACGCCACTTCGGCCGCCGCCGTTTCCTGACCCTCACCGGAGCGGCCGCCGCGGTCGCCTTCGCGGTGAACGTCCCGGCAACGGGCGCCGCCAGCGCCGCGGAACTCGACACCGCGCACATCACCGACGACCCGTTCACCCTCGGCGTCGCTTCCGGCGACCCCTTGCCCGACTCCGTGCTGCTGTGGACCCGCCTTGCTCCCGCCCCGTACCAGGCGGACGGTGGACTTCCGGCCCGCCGCGTCGCCGTGCAATGGGAGTTGGCCGCCGACGAGGGCTTCCGCCGCGTGGTACGACGTGGCACCGCCACCGCACACCCCGAGTTCAACCACGCCGTCCACGTGGAGGTCGGCGGTCTGGGCGAAAGCCGCGTGTACTACTACCGGTTCAAGGCCGGCAGCTGGATCAGCCGGACCGGCCGTACGCGTACCGCGCCCGGCCAGGGCGGCAAGGTCTCCGCACTCACCTTCGGACTGGTCTCCTGCCAGCGCTACGACCAGGGCTACTACACGGCGTACCGGCACCTCGCCGAAGACGACGTCGACCTCGTCTTCCACCTCGGCGACTACCTCTACGAGTACGCCGTCAACTCCGCCGGCGGAGCGCGCGCCTACCCCACCGGCACCGTCCCGGGCGTGTACAACCACGAAATGGTGACTCTGGACGACTACCGGCTCCGGTACGCGCTGTACAAGTGCGACCCGGACCTCGCCGCCGCACACGCGGCGCACCCCTTCGTCGTCACCTGGGACGACCACGAGACGGAGAACAACTACGCCGACGACGTCTCGGAGAACAACGACCCCGCCGAGGAGTTCCTGATCCGACGGGCCGCCGCCTACCGGGCCTACTGGGAGAACATGCCGCTGCGCCGCCCCCAGCTCCCCGACGGCCCGGACCTCCGGCTCTACCGCCGCCTCCACTGGGGCCGGCTCGCGCAGTTCGACGTCCTCGACACCCGCCAGTACCGCTCGGACCAGGCCTATGGCGACGGCTGGCAGTACCCGGGACCCGAGTCAAAGGACACCGCGCGCACCCTGACCGGTGACGCCCAGGAGCGCTGGCTCATCGACGGCTGGAAGCGCTCCCGCGCCCTCTGGAACGTCGTGCCCCAGCAGGTCACCTTCTCCCAGCGCCACAACACCACCGCCGCGCCCTCGAAGGTCTCCATGGACTCCTGGGACGGCTACCCGGCGTCCCGCGAACGCGTCCTGGCGGGGGCGGAGGCCGCGGGCGTCGAGAACCTCATGGTCCTCACGGGTGACGTGCACGTGCACTACGCCTTCGACATCAAGCGCGACTTCGCCGACCCGAACTCCCGCACCATGGGAACGGAGATCGTCACGACGTCGATCACCAGCGGCGGCAACGGCTCGGCGAAGCCGTCCAACTGGGCCACCTACATGGCCGCCAACCCGCACATGAAGTTCTACAACGGGCTGCGGGGCTACGCGACCGTCGGGCTCGCCCGGGACCTGGCGCGCATCGACTTCAAGACGGTGTCGCACGTCAGTACCGCGGGCGCACCGCTCACCTCGGCCGCGTCGTTCGTGACGGAAGTGGGCGACCAGGGGCTGAAGCCGGCATAGGCGCAGGCACCCTGCGACGGATCCGCCCGTTCGTGGGCGCCGGTGCGGCCGGGGACCGCGCCCGCGTCCACGAACGGGTGGGGCCCGCTGACGAACAGGCCCGTGGGCGGCTGCTTCGGAGGATGTGAGCGTCGCTGCCGGGCCGGGCGGACAACGACCGTGCACGCCTGCGGCAGGGTGGACCCGGTCCGCGACACCGGTCCCGCGGGAACGGTCGGACAGGCCCTACGGCCTGGCCTCCGCCCTCGCCGTCGTCGCCGTCAGCGGCCTGGCGATGTCCTCCAGCGACCGCCGTTCCGCGCGTACCGCGAGCAGTACCGCGACCAGCCCCGCCGCGCACATCAGGGACGCGCCGACCTGGAAGGCGAGGACCGTGTCGCCGACCCGGCCGGTGCCCGTGAGGTCCGCGAACAGAAGCGGGCCGCTGATGCCTCCGGCGGCGGTGCCGAGGGCGTAGAAGAAGGCGATGGACATGGCCCTCGTCTCCATCGGGAACACCTCGGAGACCGTCAGGTACGCGCTGGACGCGCCCGCCGAGGCGAAGAACAGCACGGCGCACCAGCACGCCGTGAGCGTGCCCGCGCTCAGCGAGCCCTGGTCGAACAGCCAGGCCGTGCCGAACAGCAGCAGACCCGAGAGCAGGTACGTCGACGAGATCATCACCCGGCGGCCGACCGTGTCGAAGAGCTTGCCGAGCAGCAACGGGCCGAAAAAGTTGCCGAGGGCGATGACGACGAAGTAGTAGCCCGTGTCGGCGGTGGGGACGTCGAAGAACTTCGTCAGGATCGCGCCGAAGCCGAAGGTGATGGCGTTGTAGAGGAAGGCCTGGCCGATGAAGAGGGAGAAGCCGAGCACGGCGCGTTTGCGGTAGTCGGTGAAGACCGTGCGGGCGATCTCGCCGAAGCCGACGCTCTCGCGCTGCCGAATGGTGATCTCTCCCTTGGGCGGCGGGAGCGGCTCGCCCTTCTCTGCCTCGATCTGCTGCTCGATGGAGGCCACCACCCGTTCCGCCTCCTGTTCGCGGCCGTGGATCAGCAGCCAGCGCGGGCTCTCGGGGACATGGCGCCGTACGAGGAGGATGACCACGGCGAGGACGGCGCCGAGGGCGAAGGTCAGCCGCCAGCCCAGGTCCTTGGGCAGGAGGTCGGTGTTCAGCGCGACGATCGACAGCAGCGAGCCGCCGACCGCGCCCAGCCAGAAGCTGCCGTTGATGATCAGGTCGACGCGGCCGCGGTAGTACGCCGGGATCAGCTCGTCGATCGCGGAGTTGATGGCCGCGTACTCGCCGCCGATGCCGAAGCCGGTGAGGAAGCGGAAGAGGAAGAACCACCAGGTCGAGAAGGAGACCGCGGTCAGGGCGGTGGCGCCGAGGTAGACCGCGAGGGTGATCATGAAGAGCTTCTTGCGACCCCAGCGGTCGGTCAGACGCCCCCAGAAGAGGGCGCCGGCGCAGGCGCCCGCCACATACAGCGCGGCTGCGGCACCCGTGACCTCGCCGGAGGTGATCGGCAGTCCGCTGCCCGCCTCGGAGAGCCGGCCGGCGATGTTGCCGACGACCGTGACCTCCAGGCCGTCCAGGATCCATACCGTGCCGAGTCCGACCACGATCGTCCAGTGCCAGCGTGACCAGGGCAGCCGATCGAGACGGGCGGGAATCGCGCTGGTGACCGTGCCGGGCCGTGGCGCGGTGACGGACATGTCTGCCTCCTCGGGGGCGCCGGGTGACGCCGGACCGACCCCGAGTGCCCGCTCAGCAGCCGGTTACGCTCCGAGCACCCGCGACACCGTGTAGATCAGCAACCCCGCCAGCGAACCCACGACCGTGCCGTTGATCCGGATGAACTGCAGGTCGCGGCCGATGTGCGCCTCGATCTTCCGCGTGGTGTGGCCGGCGTCCCAGCCGGCGACGGTGTCCGTGATCAGGGACGTGATCTCCTTGCGGTACGTCGTCACCACGTGCACCGCGGCGCCCTCCACCCACTTGTCGACCTTGGACTGGGTCTTCGGCTCGGTGGCCATGCGGACGCCCAGCGACAGCAGTGAGGCCCGTACGCGCAGCCGCAGTTCGCTGCGCTCGTCCTCGGCGGCGGACACGATCATGGAGCGGACGGCCGTCCAGGCGGAGGCGATCAGGTCCTGGACCTCTCCGCGGCCCAGCACCTCGCCCTTGAGCCGCTCCACTCGGGCGCGGGTGTCGGTGTCGGACTGGAGGTCGGAGGCGAAGTCGGCGAGGAACTTGTCCAGGGCGCCGCGCGCCGGGTGCGTGGGCGCGTCGCGCGTCTCGGTGACGAAGCGGAGCAGCTCCTTGTAGACGCGCTCGCCGACCTTCTTGTCGACGAACCGGGGGGTCCAGCCCGGGGCCCCGCCCTGGACGGCGGCCATGACCTGGTCGTCGTGCAGGACGAGCCAGTCGTGGGCGCGGACGCAGATCAGGTCGACGACCCGTTTGTGGCCGCCGTCCGCGACGACCTTCTCCAGCATCTTGCCGAGGGCCGGGGCGATCTCCTGGGCATCGGCGCGGCGCGTTATGGCCTCGCCGACCACCGCCTGTACGTCCGAGTCGCGCAGCACGGTGAGCGCCCCTCGCAGGGCCGTCGCCAGTTCCGCCGTCACCCGGTCGGCATGCTCCGGTTCGGCGAGCCAGGCACCCAGACGGGCGGCGATGCCCACGGCGTGCAGACGCTGCCGCACGACCTCCTGGGAGAGGAAGTTCTCGCCGACGAACTCGCCGAGCGAGACGCCGAGCTGGTCCTTCTTGTTGGGGATGATCGCCGTGTGCGGGATGGGCAGTCCGAGGGGATGCCTGAACAGCGCGGTGACCGCGAACCAGTCGGCGAGCGCGCCGACCATGCCGGCCTCGGCGGCCGCGGCCACATAACCGGCCCAGGGGCCCGCGCCCGAGTTCTGCGCCCAGGTGGCGAGGGCGTAGACGATCGCCACGAAGAGCAGCATCCCGGTCGCCGTGCTCTTCATGCGGCGTACGCCCCGGCGCTTCTCCTCGTCGGCGGGACTGAAGGACGTCATCGCCCGGCTCGTGGCGGTACCCGAGGGGGCAGGCGGCGCTTCGGCCGCCCATTCGTCCGTTTTCGTGCGTTCCATCCACTCCACCCGTTCGTGTCCCCCGTACACATTGTCCCTTCCTGACCGACTCCTGGAACGGAACGGGAGTTCCCGGCGTCTGTCCGGACGGGGAAGTCTCGGGGGCCTCTCAGGGTCTCGTCAGGGTTCCCGTCGGTTCCTCCCGCCCCATGACGCATCATGGGCACGATCAACACCGGAGCCTCGGGCTCCCCTTGCCCGAGGAGAACACGCACCGCATGACCAGGCGTAACGGTTATGCCCTGCTGGCTGTCCTGTGCGCGGTCGTCCTGGCCGTGTCGGCCGCCATATACATCGGCGCCGCATACATCGGCGCCGCCACCGACGACGGCGCGGGCCGCGGCACTCTCGCCGCCGGCGGCACGGCTCCGCGGGGGTCCGCCGCCCCCGCCTCCACCGGCGTCTGGGTCGGCGCCTGGTCGGCCTCGCCCTCAGGCGCGGAGCCGGGCACCGAAACGGGCGGAATGGCCTGGCGGTCCCTGCGCAACGTCGTGCACGTCGGCATCGGCGGTACGAGTGCCCGTATCACGCTGTCCAACCTCTACGGGCAGGAGCCGCTGAGCATCACGCACGCCTCGATAGCGGTCGCCGCCACCGGCGACGACGCGGCCGCGGACGCCGACACCATGCGCCTGCTCACCTTCGGCGGCGCCGTCTCGGTCGTCGTCGCCCCCGGCCGGCAGGTGGTCAGCGACGCCGTGCGCATCGCCGTCCCGCACGACTCCGACGTGCTCGTGACCACGTACTCCCCCACCGCGTCGGGCCCGGTCACCTATCACCGGCACGCGCGGCAGATCTCGTACGTCGCCGCGGGCGACCGCACGCAGGACGTGAGCGGCGCCGCCTACACCGAACAGACCCCGTACTGGCGCTATCTGACCGCGCTCGACCTGCTGAGCAACGAAGCGGTCGGCACCGTCGTCGCGCTCGGCGACTCGATCACCGACGGCGTCACCTCCACCGAGGGTGCCAACCGCCGCTGGACGGACGTCCTCGACCAGCGGCTGCGCCAGGCCGCCGGATCCGGCGACGTGCCCCGCTACAGCGTGGTCAACCAGGGCATCAGCGGCAACCGGGTGCTGGCCGGCGGCCCCGGCAGGCCCGCGGACAACCCGAGCGCCCTGACCCGCTTCGGGCGTGACGTCCTCGGCCGTACGAACGTGAAGGTCGTCGTCATCGACCTCGGCGTCAACGACATCCTGCGCAATCCCGGCCACGCCGACCCCGACCGGATCACCACCGGGCTGCGCACCCTGGTCCGCCAGGCACACGCGCGAGGCCTGAAGGTCGTCGGGGCGACACTCATGCCGTTCTACGGCCACGGTGGCTACCGGACCGACCGCGAACAGGTCCGGCAGGCCGTCAACGCGCAGATCCGCGCGGGTACGGTCTACGACGAGGTCGTCGACTTCGACCAGGCGCTGCGGGACCCCTACGACCCGCGCCGGCTGCGCTCCGACTACGACTCCGGCGATCACCTCCACCCCAGTGACAAGGGCTTCGGCGAAATGGCGAAGATCTTCGACCTCACCTCGCTGAACGGAGCGGCACCGGCCCAGCTGTGAGGGCGGGCCGTGGGCCCGTCTGCACGGGCCCACAGGGCCGCTCAGTACCCTCCGCCACGCCTCCGGTCCCGCTGCTCGCGCCGGGCCTCCCTGCGCTCCTCGTGCCGCTCCCGGCGCTCGTCACGGCGTTCCCGCATCAGCTCGCGGTGCCCTTCCAGCGCCTCGCGATGCGACGCGTGCACCTCCCTGCGGACAGCCTTGCGGTCCAGCTTCTCCTGGCGTCGTTCCTCCTTCAGGCGCTGCCGCTCGGCCCGGGTCAGCTTGCGCTCGACGCCGACCCCGCCCCAGAACGCGAACCCGGTGACGATCACACGGGGAGCGCCCGGCTCCGCCGGCACGCCCTCCTCACGGTGGTCGAAGCCACCCATGATCCCGATGCCGCGCACGACCACCTCGACGCCCGGCGGCACGATGACGTTCATCCCACCCATGATCGCGACGCAGTTGATCTCGACCTCACGGTCCGCGAAGTACGCCTCGCGCAGATCGATCTCACCGCCGCCCCAGAAGACGAAACAGTTGAACCGCTTCGGCGCCGTCCAGCGCCCCTTGCGCTGGAACCCGGACATGACGGCGACGGCCCAGGTGGACGACCCGTCGCCGCCGACGATCCGCTCGGCCCAACTCCCGCTCTCCGTACCATCCTTGACCAGCGAGACCGCCGGAGCGGTGACACCCGCCGCGGGCAGGTCACGGGTGATCGGCGCCAACTCCCCGTACGTACGCGCCCTGTACGTCGCCTCCAGCCGCTCCTCGAACTCCTCCATGTCGAGCCGGCCCTCGGCGAGGGCGTCCCGCAGGACCTCGGCGACTCGTTCACGGTCGGCGTCGGACGCGCGGAGATCCGGGACGGGGGGCCCGGGAGATGTCCCACCAGAAGACACAGCGTCGGTCATGCGGTCAGCCTACGAGGAAGCCGGGCGCCGGGCTACGAGACCACCTGCTCCGCCTGCCCCGACGGGGGTCGGGAGGAGTCACCCAACGATTCCAGCATCTTGGCGATCACCGCCTCGATGTCCGGCTCCCGCACCGAAAGGTCAACCAGCGGATACTCCGCCGCGATACGCGCCACCAGCGGGGCCGCCGACTCCGACGCCGGGAACGCCAGCCACTGCCGCGGCCCCTCGACCCGCACCACTCGCGCGGGCGGAACCTCGACCGGCGGCATCTCCCGCTCCAGATCCACCACGAGGGTGCGCTCACTGTCGCCGACCTCGTGCAGCCCGGCGAGCGGACCGTCGTACATCAGGCGCCCGTGGTCGATGACCATCACCCGCGAGCACAACTGCTCGATGTCCTGGAGGTCGTGCGTGGTCAGCAGCACCGTCGTGCCGCGCTCGGCGTTCAAGTCCCGCAGGAAGTCACGCACCTTGACCTTGGAGACGACGTCGAGGCCGATGGTCGGCTCGTCGAGGTACAGCACCTCCGGGTCGTGCAGCAGCGCCGCCGCGATGTCGCCGCGCATCCGCTGGCCCAGCGACAGCTGCCGCACCGGAACGTCCAACAGACCGCCCAGTTCGAGGAGTTCGACGCAGCGGTCGAGGTTCTCGCGGTAACGCCCGTCCGGGATGCGGTACATGCGGTGCATCAGCCGGTAGGAGTCGATCAGCGGCAGGTCCCACCACAGGGTCGTGCGCTGCCCGAACACCACCCCGATACGCCGCGCCAGCCGCGTCCGCTCGCGCGAGGGATCGATGCCGGCGACCCGCAGTCGGCCGCCGCTCGGCGTCAGGATCCCGGTCAGCATCTTGATCGTGGTGGACTTCCCGGCGCCGTTCGGCCCGATGTAGCCGACCATCTCGCCGCGCGCCACGGAGAAGGAGATCGAGTCGACGGCTCGCACCTGCCGCCGCTCGCGGCGCAGGAAGCCGGTCCTCTTGCGCACGTCGAAGACCTTCTCGACCTGCTGAAGTTCGATGAAATCACTGTCCATTGCGAGTTAACTCCCCGTACTCCGGTACGAACGCAGCCCCGCGCGCCAGGCCAGCCCCGCGAGCGCACAGCAGCCCGCGGCCACCAGCGGCGGGGCGAAGGCCACCCACCCCGGCAGGTCGAGCGGATAGGGCCGCCCCAGCACGTACAGCGCGGGCAGCCAGTTGACGAAAGCGAGCGGAAGCACGAAGGTCACCCCGCGCACCAGTTCCTTCGCGAAGACGGTGGGCGGGTACTGCAGCAGCGTCTGACCGCCGTACGTGAAGGAGTTCTGCACCTCGGAGGCGTCCTGCGCGACGAACTGGAACGCCGCGCCCGCCACGAACACGGCACAGAAGATCGCGGCGCCGCTCAGCAGTGCCAGCGGGACCATCAGCACCTTCAGCGGGGTCCAGGACAGGTCCAGGGCGGTGACGGCGTACCCGAGGACCAGCGCGCCCTGGGTGATACGGCCGATGCGACGCAGCCCGAAGCGGTCCGCCGCGACCTGTGCGAGCACCGGCGCCGGGCGGACCAGGAGCGTGTCCAGCGTGCCGTCGCGCACCCGCCGCCCCAGCCGGTCCATGGAGCCGAGCACGAGGTCGGCGACGCCGAAGGCGGTGGCGGAGAGGCCGTACAGGAAAGCGACCTCGGGCAGGCGGTAACCGCCGAGCGCGTCGATACGCGAGAACATCAGCATGATCGCGACGAAGTCGAGCGCGGTGCCCACGAAGTTGCCGAACGTGGTCATCACGAACGAGGCGCGGTAGGCCATCGTGGAGCGGATCCACATGGCGCTGATCAGAAAGTAGGCGCGCAGCCCTTCCCGCACACGGCCGAACTCCCGCGCCCCGCCGTACGCCGCGTCAGCCACCCTGAACCACCACCCGCCGGGTCGCCGCCGACTGCACCAGCCGGCCGAGGGCGAGCAGCACAACCGCCCACGCGCCCTGGAAGACGTACGTGGGCAGGGGGTCCGCCTCCCCGAGGAGCACGTCCACGGGAGCCTGGAGCAGAGCCGACCAGGGCAGTACGCGCACGACCTCGCCGAGCGTGCCGGGAAAGACGTTGAGCGGCAGCAGCATGCCCGAGCAGAAGACCGCAGTCAGCCACGCGAGCTGGGCGACACCCGCCCCGTCGAGCAGCCAGAACGCGCACAGCGCGACGACGAAGCGGATCCCGAAGCTCACCAGCACGCCCAGCGCGACCGCGATCACGAAGGCGACCCAGGTCAGCGGACGGGCGGGCAGCGCCAACGGGAAGACGAGCGCGCCGAACACCAGCGGGACCACACCCCGGCCGAGCAGGTGGAACAGCGCCCGCCCCGCGTCCGACGCGAGCCACCACAACTGGAGATCGGCGGGCCGGTACAGGTCGACGGCGATGTCTCCGGTACGGATGCGCTCGATCAGCTCGTCCTCGAAGCCGCCGCCGAACACGGCCACCGTCATCAGCAGGCCCTGGCTCACCCAAACGAACGTAAGAGCCTGCGACTGGTCGTACCCCCCGAGGTGGGGTCGCTCGTTCCACAGGGCGAGATAGGTGTAGGCCAAGATCAATCCGAAGACCGTGTTGGTGAACACCCCCGCCGCGGTCGCGGTCCGGTAGGTCGCGTACCGCCGGAAACCACCGGCGGCGACGGCGGCGTACAACCGCCCTGTCCCCACGGGAAACCCTCCTTCGAGACGTCCGGGCCGAAACGCTGGAGCCTAACGCGCGGACGAAGCGACGGACCACACGATTTTCCGCACGACACGGCGTTCGTGCCGAGAACGGAACGTAAGGTGCGACAGTCTTCATCAGGGACGCAGATGGCGTACGAGGGCGTACGTGAACGTACGACGCGAAACGGGAGTCCGGCACCACGATGAGCGACGAGCCGCAGCCGCAGCCGCAGCAGGGCAGCCGAGCCTTGGCGCCCGAAGAACACCGACCCGGGCCTGCCGGGCCGCCGCCCGGCAGGCCCGATCGACCGCGGCGCACAGGATGGCGCGGGCTGATCCCGAGCTGGCGGATGGTGCTCGGCACCCTCGTGACCGGACTCCTGCTCCTGATCGGCCTCTTCGTGCTCGGCTACTACCTGGTCGAGATCCCGCCGGCGAACGCGGCGGCGACCAAGCAGAGCAACGTGTACCTGTACGCGGACGGCACCGAACTGGCCCGCGACGGCTCGGTCAACCGCGAGAACGTGACGCTCGCGCACATCTCCAAGGACGCCCAGCACGCGGCGCTCGCCGCCGAGGACCGCGACTTCTACACCGAATCCGCCGTCGACCCCAAGGCGATGATCCGCGCCGCCTGGAACACGGCCACCGGCAAGGGCAGGCAGTCCGGCTCCACGATCACCCAGCAGTACGTGAAGAACTACTACCTGGCCCAGGAGCAGACCGTCTCCCGGAAGATGAAGGAGTTCTTCATCGCGATCAAACTGGACCGCGAGAAGAGCAAGAACCACATCCTCGAGGGCTACCTCAACACCAGCTACTTCGGCCGCAACGCGTACGGCATCCAGGCCGCCGCGCAGGCGTACTACGGCGTCGACTCCAAGGACCTCACGGTCGGCCAGGGCGCCTACCTGGCCGCCCTGCTGAACGCGCCGAGCGAGTACGACGTGACCGCCCACCCGGAGAACAAGGCGGCGGCCGTGGCCCGCTGGAACTACGTCCTCGACGGCATGGTCAAGGAGCACTGGCTGAGCCAGGAACAGCGGGAGAAGGTCACCTTCCCCATGCCCAGGCAGCAGGTGACCGCCGCCGGCATGTCCGGCCAGCGCGGCTACCTCGTCCAGGCGATCAAGGACTACCTCACCGGCAACAAGGTCGTCGACGAGGGCACCCTGGCCGGCGGCGGCTACCGCATCACCACCACCCTGCAGAAGTCCAAACAGGACGCCTTCACCAAGGCCGTCGACGACCAGGTGATGAGCAGGCTCGACAAGAAGAACCGCAAGGCCGACCGCTACGTCCGCGTGGGCGGCGTCGCCATCGAGCCGGCCTCCGGCAAGGTCCTCGCGATGTACGGCGGCATCGACTACACCCAGCAGTACGTCAACAACGCGACCCGCCGCGACTACCAGGTCGGATCCACGTTCAAGCCGTTCGTGTTCACCTCGGCCGTGCAGAACGGCGCCCGTACGCAGTACGGCGACACGATCGACCCGTACACCGAGTACGACGGCACGGACAGACGCCCGGTGGAGGGCTGGAGCGGCGGGTCGTACGCGCCGGCGAACGAGGACAACGTCTCGTACGGCCCCATCACCGTCCGCACCGCCACCGACAAGTCGGTGAACTCGGTCTACGCGCAGATGGCGGTGGACGTCGGCCCGTCCAGGGTCAGGCAGACCGCGATCGACCTCGGCCTGCCCGCGAACACGCCCGACATGAACCCCTACCCCTCGATCGCGCTCGGCACGGCCACCGCGAGCGCCCTCGACATGGCGGAGGCGTACGCCACGCTCGCCAACCACGGCAAGCACGGCACGTACACGCTGGTCGAGAAGATCTCCAAGGACAGCAGGGAGGACGTCCAGCTGCCGTACCGGGCACAGAAGCAGGTGGTGAGCCGCGAGGCCGCCGACACCACCACGTCGATCCTGCAGAGCGTGGTGGACAGCGGGTCCGGGACGGCCGCGCAGGCGGCGGGCCGCCCCGCCGCCGGCAAGACGGGCACGGCCGAGGAGGACCGGGCGGCCTGGTTCGCGGGATACACCCCTGACCTGGCGACGGTGGTCACCGTCATGGGCCAGGACCCGGACACGGGCCGGCACGAGTCGCTGTACGGCGCGATGGGCCTGGACCGCGTCAACGGCGGCGGCGCGCCCGCGGAGATCTGGGCGCAGTTCACGCAGGCGGCCCTCCAGGGCAAGCCGGTCAAGGACTTCGACCTCAGTCTCCAGGCCGGCGCGTACCCGTACGAGGAGCCTCCCGAGGACGACGATTACTGGGACTACTGGGACGATCGCCCCGGCGGCACCGGCCCGGCGGACACCGGCGGCACGCGCACCCCGAGTCAGGACCAGGGCCGGACCAGCGGCGGCACCCCCGGAACGGACGGCACTCCGGGCACGACCGGCGGCACTTCGGACACCGCGGGCACGGCCGACGCCGGAGGCACCACCGGGACCGGCGGCACGAGCGGAGCCGGAGGCACCACAGGCACCGGCGGCACGAGCGGAGCCGGGGGCACCACGGGCACCGGCGGGAGCACGGGCGCCGGCGGTACCGGCGGGGCCGGAGGAGCGACACCGGGGACGGGCGGTACAACGCTCGGGACGGGGCTCTGAGGGTGCGGGGCCGACGGCCGTGGGAGGCCGTGGCCCCGGGACGGACAACGGCCCGCACCGGATCGAGCCGGTGCGGGCCGTTCGCCCGTGAGGCGGGAGCCTCAGATCGCCAGATCCTTGATGATCTTCGCCACGTGTCCCGTCGCCTTCACGTTGTACAGGGCGCGCTCGACCTTGCCCTCCTCGTCCACGATCACCGTGGAGCGGATGACGCCGACGACCGTCTTGCCGTACATCGTCTTCTCGCCGAAGGCACCGTACGCCTCCAGGACCTGCTTGTCGGGGTCGGCGAGCAGGGTGACCTTCAGCGACTCCTTCTCTCGGAACTTCGCGAGCTTCTCCGGCTTGTCGGGGGAGATGCCGATGACGTCGTAACCGGCGCCCGCGAGCAGCTCCAGGTTGTCCGTGAAGTCGCACGCCTGCTTGGTGCAGCCGGGGGTGAGCGCCGCCGGATAGAAGTACACGATGACCTTGCGGCCCTTGTGGTCGGCCAGGGACACCTCGTTGCCGTCGGCGTCCGGCAGGGTGAAGGCGGGGGCGGTGTCGCCGGGCTGGAGTCGCTCGCTCATCGGTACCTCACGTGGCAAGGGGCGGATTACCCGACGAGCCTAATCTCCTTCCGGCCCTCCAAAGGGGTGCCGGGGAGTGCGCCGGGCCCGAAGCTGACAGACTGTCGACCACAGATGCAGGAATTGCGCGGAACACGTCGCAAACGACCACGGAGGAAGCGCGGTGGCGGACACGTCGAGCACACCGGACACCAGGACTCCGGCGCAGATCGAGGCGGACATCGAGCGCCGCCGAGAAACGCTCGCCGAGACGCTCGACGAGATCGGCGTCCGAGTGCACCCGAAGACGATCGTCGGGGACGCCAAGGCCAAGGTCGTCTCCAACATCGACCACACGCTCGGGCGCGCCTACGTCGGGGCCAACCGGGTCGTCAGCGAGGTGAAGGCACAGTTCGTCACGGAGCAGGGCGCCCCGCGTCTGGAGCGCGTCGTGCCCGTGGCGCTGGTGGTGGTCGGGGTCGTCGGGCTGCTCGCCCTCGGTTCCCGACGGCGCAAGGGCTGACCCGGACGCGCACGAAGCCGTCGAAGGCAGGTAGGTTCGGGGGCGTGAGCGAGAAGACCCACCACGACAAGTTGCCGATCCGGATGCTGCACGACCGCGTGCTGGTGCGGCAGGACACCACCGAGGGCGAGCGCAGGTCCGGCGGCGGCATCCTGATTCCCGCGACCGCGGCCGTCGGCCGGCGCCTCGCCTGGGCCGAGGTCGTCGCGGTCGGACAGAACGTACGGACCGTGGAACCGGGCGACCGGGTCCTGTACGACCCGGAGGACCGGGCCGAGGTCGAGGTGCGCGGGATCCCGTACGTCCTGATGCGCGAACGCGACCTGCACGCCGTGGCGGCGGACCGCTTCGAGGGCTCGGAGGACTCGACGGGCCTGTACCTGTAACTACGAAGGAAAAAGGGGCTGATGATCCGGTCACCAGCCCGTTTCTCATCGGCGGTCCGAGGCTCTGACTCGATGTCTGACCGGTCGGCCCTCCGGGTAGCATGAGCGCGCAGGCGGCCGTGGTGGAACTGGCAGTCACGCTGGGTTTAGGTCCCAGTGGGGTAACTCCCGTGAGGGTTCGAGTCCCTCCGGCCGCACCTCTTTCTAAGGCCCATCCGGCGCGCAGCCGGGCGGGCCTTCCGCCTGCGAACCGTCAGCCGAGCAGCTCCCGCACCACCGGTACCAGCGCCCGGAACGCCTTCCCCCGGTGGCTGATCGCGTTCTTCTCCTCCGGGGTCAGTTCCGCGCAGGTGCGGGTCTCGCCCACCGGTTGGAGGATCGGGTCGTAGCCGAAGCCGTTCGTGCCGGACGGGGTGTGGCGAAGGGTGCCCTTGAGCTGGCCCTCGACCACGCGTTCCGTGCCGTCCGGCAGGGCGAGTGCCGCCGCGCAGGCGAAATGGGCGCCCCGGTGGGCGTCGTCGATGTCCGCGAGCTGGGCCAGGAGCAGGTCCAGGTTCGCCTTGTCGTCGCCGTGCCTGCCGGCCCAGCGGGCCGAGAAGATGCCGGGCGCGCCGTGCAGGACGTCCACGCACAGGCCCGAGTCGTCCGCCACCGCGGGCAGGCCCGTCGCCCGGGCGAGGGCGTGGGCTTTGAGCAGGGCGTTCTCGGCGAAGGTGACGCCCGTCTCCTTGACGTCGGGGATGTCGGGGTAGGCGTCCGCGCCGACCAGGTCGTGCGGGAGGCCCGCGTCGGCGAGGATCGCCCTCAGTTCGGTGATCTTTCCGGCGTTGCGCGTGGCGAGGATCAGGCGGGTCATGTCCACCAGTATCCGTGCGGCGCCGGTGCCCTTTCGCCGTACCCCCGCACCCCTGGTGGCGTGCTCAGGACGTACAGACCTTCGTCAGTTCCCCGGCCGCATCGGTCACCGGGCCCACGTCGGGGGTCCTGTCGCCGTTGTCGACGGCCTCGCGGACGTTGGTGACGGCCTTGCGGAGGTCGTCGACCGCCTTGTTGACGTCGACGTTGTCCGTCTTGTCGCCGATCTTGTCAAGGTTCTTCTCGATGGAGTCGAGGGAGGCGTCGGTCTGCGTCGGGTCGTTCGCCGCGTTCTCGACGGCTTGTTGAAGGCCGGTGACGCTGTCGGCGATCGTGTCGGCGGTCTGCACACAGTCGATCGCCTTGTTGACGGCGTCGCAGCCCGCGCTCGCGCCCGCGGCGGCGAGTACGGCGACGGCGGCGAATACGGTGGTGACGGTGCGGCGGCGGTGGCGCGCGGCCATGGAACGGTTCCCTCCCCGTTGGCGGTGTCGCACTTTCCCGTGGACGCTCCGGCCGGTCCGGTTCGCCGACCCATCGTGGTCGTACGGGGCTGCGGTCGGGCACGCGGGATTCTCCGGGCGCCCGTCCCGTCAGCTGTGCGGCTATCCCTGAAAACGCCGGACGGCGCTACGCGGTTGCTTCCAGCGCCGCGCGCTGGAGCGCTGCCAGTTCGTCGCAGCCGGCGACCGCCAGGTCGAGGAGGGCGGTCAGTTCCTTGCGGTCGAAGGGCGCCGCCTCCGCCGTGCCCTGCACCTCGACGAAGCGGCCGTCGCCGGTGCAGACGACGTTCATGTCGGTCTCGGCCCTGACGTCCTCCTCGTAGCAGAGGTCCAGGAGCGGTACGCCGTCCACGATGCCGACGGAGACGGCCGAGACCGTGCCGGTCAGCGGCTGCCGGCCCGCCTTCACCAGCTTCTTGCGCTGGGCCCAGGCCACCGCGTCGGCCAGCGCCACGTAGGCGCCGGTGATCGCCGCGGTGCGGGTGCCGCCGTCGGCCTGGAGCACGTCGCAGTCGAGGACGATCGTGTTCTCGCCGAGCGCCTTGTAGTCGACGACGGCGCGCAGGGAGCGGCCGATGAGACGGCTGATCTCATGCGTGCGTCCGCCGATCCTGCCCTTGACCGCCTCGCGGTCGCCGCGGGTGTTGGTGGAGCGGGGAAGCATGGCGTACTCGGCGGTGACCCAGCCCTCTCCGCTGCCCTTGCGCCAGCGCGGCACACCCTCGGTGACGGAGGCGGTGCAGAAGACCTTCGTGTCGCCGAAGGAGACGAGGACGGAGCCCTCGGCGTGCTTGCTCCAGCCCCGCTCGATGGTGATCGGGCGGAGCTGTTCGGGGGTGCGGCCGTCGATTCGAGACATGGCCCCGAGCCTATCCGTACATGCGTCAGGGGCCTCTCCCCCGGTGGGAAGGGCCCCTGCCGCGTGAGCGCGCGGGCTCACATCATGTCTTCGATCTCCGCCGCGATCGGGTCCGCGTCGGTGCCGATGACGACCTGGATGGCGGTGCCCATCTTGACCACGCCGTGGGCGCCGGCGGCCTTCAGAGCGCCCTCGTCGACCAGCGAGGCGTCGTGGACCTCGGTGCGCAGCCGGGTGATGCAGCCCTCGATCTCATCGATGTTGTCGATGCCGCCGAGCCCGGCGACGATCTTCTCAGCCTTGCTGGCCATGTCTTTTCTCCCTGATCCGAACCGCTTTGTCGCAGTAACCCATAGTCGGCCCAACTTTGCGAGCGGTCTGGTCGTCCGGACCCGAGAAAGGCGTTCCGGACGGCGACCGTCTGGCAGCTGGTCTACACCACTTCGGGAAGGGTCACCAAACCCGGCCCCCTCCGAAAGGCACCAAGCGCGGACATCTCGCCGAAGTGGCGCTCATCACGCCATTCGGACCTCTCGCTACGCATGCCCCTCAAGCTATGGTTTCGGGGAAATTAGCCGCGAATGCGGCATCACTCGCCACACTTACAGGGCCACGGAAATCATGGGTTCCTTATCCCACCTTCACCGTGCTACAACAGGTCTACACCAGTGGGTGGTGTAGACCACGCGGGTGCTGTCCACCCCGTTTCGCCCTTCCCGTCCCCCGGCAGCACCCGGCACATGGAGGAAGTATGAGCACCGCCACCGCAACCTCGGCGGCCCCCGCAAAGAAGCGGGGATCAGGCCTGTTCCAGGGCCTGCAGAAGGTCGGCCGCAGTCTTCAGCTCCCGATCGCCGTGCTGCCGGCGGCGGGTCTTCTGCTCCGGTTCGGCCAGCAGGACATCCACGACAAACTGCACCTGCCCGACAAGGTCACGGCGGTCTTCGCCACGGCCGGTGGCGCGATCTTCGACAACCTGCCGATGCTGTTCTGCATCGGTGTCGCGATCGGCTTCGCCAAGAAGTCGGACGGCTCCACCGCCCTCGCCGCCCTGGTCGGTTTCCTGGTCTACAGCAACGTCCTCAAGGCGTTCCCTGTCACCGAGGCGAAGGTCCAGGCGGGCGCGGACATAGCGGCGACCTACAACAACCCCGGTGTCCTCGGCGGCATCCTGATGGGTCTGCTGGGCGCTGTGGTGTGGCAGCGCTTCCACCGCACCAAGCTGGTGGACTGGCTCGGCTTCTTCAACGGCCGTCGCCTGGTGCCGATCATCATGGCCTTCGTCGGCACGCTCGCCGGTGTCTTCTTCGGTCTGGTCTGGGAGCCGATCGGCGAGGGCATCTCGAGCTTCGGTGAGTGGATCACCGGGCTGGGCGCCCTGGGCGCGGGCCTGTTCGGTCTGATCAACCGTGCGCTGATCCCGGTCGGCATGCACCAGTTCGTGAACACCGTCTCCTGGTTCCAGATCGGTGACTTCAAGAACACGGCCGGCCAGGTCGTCCATGGTGACCTCAACCGCTTCTTCGCCGGCGACCCGACCGCCGGACAGTTCATGTCGGGCTTCTTCCCGATCATGATGTTCGGTCTGCCGGCCGCCGCGCTGGCCATCGCGCACTCCGCCCGCCCCGAGCGCCGCAAGGCCGTACTGGGCATGATGATCTCGCTCGCGCTGACGTCCTTCGTGACCGGTGTGACCGAGCCGATCGAGTTCTCGTTCATGTTCATCGCCCCGGTGCTGTACGCGATCCATGCGGTCCTGACCGCTCTGTCCATGGCGATCACCTGGGCGCTGGGCGTCCACGCGGGCTTCACCTTCTCCGCGGGCGCCATCGACTACGCGCTCAACTGGAACCTGGCCACCAAGCCCTGGCTGATCATCCCGATCGGTCTGGTGTTCGCAGCGATCTACTACGTCGTCTTCCGCTTCGCGATCAACAAGTTCAACCTCCCCACCCCGGGCCGCGAGCCCGACGAGGAGGTCGAGGACCTCACCAAGGCGTGAGCCCGTCCCGAGCGACGCGAAGGCCCCGGAACCTCATCACGGTTCCGGGGCCTTCGGGCGTGTGAGGGCGGGTTCCCGTACGGCGGGGCTAGACCTCGTACGACACCCGCGGCGCCGCCAGCTCCACCGGTCCCGTGTAGACGGCGCGGGCGTCCGCCAGGTTGACCTGCGGGTCGGTCCACGGCGGGATGTGGGTCAGGACCAGGCGGCGCGCACCGGCGCGGGCGGCCGTCTCGCCGGCCTCCCGGCCGTTGAGGTGGAGGTCCGGGATGTTCTCCTTGCCGTAGGTGAACGCGGCCTCGCACAGGAACAGGTCCGTGTCGCGGGCCAGTTCGTCCAGGGCTTCGCTCACGCCCGTGTCGCCGGAGTACGTGAGCGACCTGCCGCCGCGCTCGACGCGGATGCCGTACGCCTCCACGGGGTGGCGCACGCGTTCGGTGTGGACGGTGAAGGGGCCGATCTCGAACGTGCCCGGCTTGACCGTGTGGAAGTCGAAGACCTCGCTCATCGAGGAGGCCGAGGGGGTGTCGGCGTAGGCGGTGGTGAGGCGCTGTTCGGTGCCTTCCGGGCCGTAGACCGGGATCGGCGCCGCGCGGCCGCCGTCGTGGCGGTAGTAGCGCGCGACGAAGTACCCGAGCATGTCGATGCAGTGGTCGGCGTGCAGATGACTGAGGAAGATCGCGTCGAGGTCGTAGAGACCGCAGTGGCGCTGCAGCTCGCCCAGGGCGCCATTGCCCATGTCGAGGAGCAGCCGGAAGCCGTCGGCCTCGACGAGGTAGCTCGAGCAGGCCGAGTCCGCGGACGGAAACGACCCCGAGCAGCCGACGACGGTGAGCTTCATAAAGCTGGAACCTCCGCGTGGCAGGAAGTGCAGAAGGCAGGGACGGGGGACGGTGACGGGGGTCGTGCGGTCCGTCGAGCGTAAGGCGCATAAGGGCCGGTCGCTCCTCCGCCAGGGGCCGTTGTGGGGGAACTCACCTGTGGTGTCACCGGTTCGGCTGGATCGATGACGCGCGCCGAGCGCGTTACGGCGCAGGGGAGTTGTGAAGGGCGGGCGACGCGCCGAACGCGCCGGTACCGTCATCCGTATGGACACGTCCTGGTGGCTGGCACTGGCGGCGGTGGTGCTGCTCGCGCTGGTCGCGACGCTGGTGGACGGCTGGGGGCGCGGGCACCGCCGCCGCCGTGCCGCCACGCGTCCGCCGCGCCGTGCCCGGGCGCATCCACGGCCGGCCGAGATCTGGTGGGCGAGCCTCCCGTACGAGGGCCGGCCCGGCGGTAAGGACCGGCCGTGCCTGGTGCTGGCGGTGCGCGGGGACAGCGCGACCGTCGCGAAGATCACCAGCCGCTACCACGACGAACGGGCGGGCGTGATCCCGCTGCCGCCGGGCACGGTGGCCGACGCCCACGGGCGGCCCAGCTTTCTGGAGACCGACGAACTGCGGGACGTGCCGCTGTGGGACTTCCGGCGCCGGGTGGGTGTGGTGGACCCCGCATTGTGGGATCAGGTGCGGTACCTGGCGGGCTGATCGACCTCATGGCTCGTCCTCATGGCGTCGTCCGCGTGGCTTGCTCTCATGGCGCGGTCACCGTCACCGTGACCGCCCACTGCTCGATGCCCAGACACGACACCTGGCCGGGGCGCTTGGCGCACAGGGGGCGGGTCGCGGTGAGCCGTGCCGTCCCCGGCGCCACCGCGTCGAACGCGGCGACGGCGTCGCCCGGCTGGATGACGATGCCGGCGTTGGTGGCCTTCAGCGCGCCGCCCGTCGCGGTGACGGGGGTCCACGGCCGGTCCTCGGTGCCGTCCAGCGTGAGACGGACCTGGCCGCCCTTCGTCAGGCATACGGTGCGGCCCGTGTCGGCCGCGGTGAGCCGGAGCTCGGGCGCACAGCCCGTCCCGGTCGCCGCGGGGGGTGACGACACCGACGGCGACCCCGGAGGCGGCACGGAGGGGGAAACCGACGGCGACGCGGACGGTGAGGCCGACGTCGGTCCCGGCACAGACGCCGCGCCGCTGCCGGCCGCCCCGCCGTCGCTCCGGCTGCCGCAGCCCGCGACGAGGAGCGCCGCTGCCGCGACGGCGACGAGGGGGATCCGGTTGAGCGTCGTACGGCGCATGGGGCGGCCGCCTTCCTGTGCCTTGTCCATTGTCGTGTGCCCTGGCACGGGTGTGACGTCTCTCCAGCGCATCAGGATCCGCGCGCGAGCGCCACCGGGGCCCCGGCCGCAGGCGCGGTCGGGGCCCCGTACGCACAGGTGCGTCAGCCGGTCGTCAGGGCGGTGTCGTCGACGACGAAGCTGGTCTGCAGCGAGGAGTCCTCCACGCCGCTGAACTTCAGGGTGACCGTGGACCCCGCGAACGAGGACAGGTCGAAGGACTTCTGGGTGTAGCCGGAGGCGGCGTTGAGGTTCGAGTACGTCGCCAGCGTGGTCGAACCAGCGGTCACCGTCAGCTTGTCGTACTGGGTGCCGGTGGTGGTCTCCGCCGTGTCGATGTGCAGGTAGAAGGTGAACGTGGCCTTGCAGCCGGACGGGATCGTCACCGACTGGGACAGCGTGTCGGTGTGGGAGGACCCGTACCCGTCGAGCCAGGCCTTGTACGAACCGCCGTGCGCCGCCTCACCGCTGTCATTGGTGATGACCCCGCTCGTGGCGGTCCAGGTGGTGTTGCCCGACTCGAAGCCGGCGTTGCCCAGCAACTGCGCCGAGGAGCAGGTGCCGCCGGAGGAGCCGACCGTCCAGGTGAAGGAGGCCGAGCCGGAGGCTCCGGTCGAGTCCTTGGCGGTGACGGTCACGCTGTAGGTGCCCGCGGTGGAGGCGGTGCCGGAGATCAGGCCGGTCGAGCTGTTGATCGACAGGCCGGTCGGCAGGCCGGTCGCGCTGTAGGTGAGGGTCGCACCCGCGCTGTCGGTGGCCGAGATCTGCAGGCTGACCGAGCTGCCGGTCGTGGTGGCCCGGCTGCCCGGGTTGGTGACCGTCACCGTGTTGCCGGAGCTGCTGCCGGAGGCGAAGGCGGTCGTGCCGTTGGGGGTGCCCCAGCCGGTCGGGCCGTCGTAGCCGGTGCCCGCGGTGCAGAAGTACGAGGTCGAGCAGCTGCCGTTGTTGCCGCTGGTGACGTCGTACAGGTTGGCGGTGTGGGAGTACGGGTACTTCGCCGGGTAGTCGCTGGAGCCCGGGGTGCCCGCGAGGGCGTAGACGCCGGCGATGATCGGGGCGGAGGCGCTGGTGCCGCCGTAGACCGCCCAGCCGGAGCCGCCGTAGGTGTCGTAGACCGCGACGCCGGTGGCCGGGTCGGCTACCGCGGAGACGTCGGCCTCCATGCGCCTGGAGCAGCCCGTGTCGGTCTGCCAGCTCGGCTTCGGGTCGTAGGCGGAGCAGCCGGAGCCGGTGCCCTCGGTGCTGCTGGTCTTCCACACGGACTCGGTCCAGCCGCGGGAGTTGGAGGACGTGGACAGCGCGGTGCCGCCGACGGCGGTCACGTACTGGGACGTCGCCGGGTACTCCGCGCCGTAGGCGGAGTCGCCCGAGGAGACGGTGATCGCGACGCCCGGGTGCTTGAAGTACTGGGTGTCCTCGGTTGTCTGGGAGGAGGACTCGGATCCGCCCCAGCTGTTGGAGACGAACTTGGCGCCGAGCGCGACGGCCTCGTTCTCGGCGACGCCGAGGTCGGAGTCGGTCGCGGAGTTGGCCTCGACGAGGATGATGTTGCAGTTGGGGCAGACGGCGCTGACCATGTCGATGTCGAGCGCCTCCTCACCGGCCCAGCCGGTGTCGTTGGAGGGCAGCGAGGTGGTGGAACCGGTCTGGCTGACCTGCTTGAAGCAGCCGTTGGCCTTGGTGCACGCCGACAGGCCGTACGTCGAGCGGTAGGTCGCCAGGTCCGACTCGGCGTTGGGGTCGTTGTAGGCGTCGACCACCGCGACCGTCAGACCGGAGCCGCCGGTCGAGGGCAGGTTGTAGGCGCTGTGCAGGTTGGCCGGGCTGAGGCCGGAGGGTGCGGCGGCCGCCATCGCGGAGGCGAGCCGCTGCTTGATGTCGGTACGCCGCTGGGCGAAGCAGGACGCGTGGCCGGGGGTCGGGGCGCCGCACAGGTGCGCGGTCGGCACCCTCTGGCCCGCCTTGCCGGTGGCGTGGACGGTCTGCGCCTTGGAGTCCGTCAGCGCCTTGGCGTTCTGGGCGGCGCGGGTCGCGTGTGAGGACTGCACGGTGTCGGGGGCGCTCTGGGCGCCGGCGGCCGGTGCCGCCATGAGACCGGCGACGGTGAGGGCGAGCGCGGGGAGGGCTGCGGTCAGGAGTCTTCGAAGGCTCCGTCGCCGCTTGCTCGGGCGGGACTCACGCATGGGGTGCTGCCTCTCTCGGTTCGAGGCCGGCGCCGCGCGGGCCTGGGTGGGGCCGAACGCGGGGCCACAGCCGGAAGTGGGGATTCGCAAGCCGAGTGACAGGCCGTGACGCGCGTAGCGGCGGTGGGAGGCGCATCATGGGCATGACACTTTGTACTTGAAACACCCTGCGTGCCGAGTGAGCGTGACATGACAGGGTGCGGCCAGAACCTAGCCCGGACCTGAGAGGGAGGGCAGCCCCGGAAGAAGATCTTTGCCGCTCTATAGGCAGCGCTTAGCCCCCTCATAGGAGGGGGTTGGCGCGTTCATAGGAGGGGGTTGGCGCGTCGATGGGAACCGGGGCCGGTCCCGGAGCGGCGGCCTACTACGCCCAGAGCTGGCCTTGCAGCGTCTCGATCGCCTCTTCCGTCGTAGCCGCCGTGTAGACGCCCGTCGACAGGTACTTCCAGCCGCCGTCGGCCACGATGAAGACGATGTCGGCGCTCTCGCCCGCCTTGACGGCCTTGTTGCCGACTCCGATCGCGGCGTGCAGGGCGGCGCCCGTGGAGACGCCCGCGAAGATGCCCTCCTGCTGGAGGAGTTCACGGGTGCGGGTCACCGCGTCGGCCGAGCCGACCGAGAAGCGGGTGGTGAGGACCGAGGCGTCGTACAGCTCCGGTACGAAGCCCTCGTCGAGGTTCCTGAGGCCGTACACCAGGTCGTCGTAGCGCGGTTCCGCCGCGACGATCTTCACGTCCGGCTTGTTCTCGCGCAGATAGCGGCCCACGCCCATCAGCGTGCCGGTGGTCCCGAGACCGGCCACGAAGTGAGTGACGGACGGGAGGTCGGCCAGGATCTCGGGCCCGGTCGTCGCATAGTGCGCGCCCGCGTTGTCAGGGTTGCCGTACTGGTAGAGCATCACCCAGTCCGGGTGCTCGGCCGCCAGCTCCTTGGCGACGCGCACGGCGGTGTTGGAGCCGCCCGCGGCCGGGCTGGAGATGATCTCGGCGCCCCACATGCCCAGCAGGTCCCGGCGCTCCTGTGAGGTGTTCTCCGGCATCACGCACACCATGCGGTAGCCCTTGAGCTTGGCCGCCATGGCCAGCGAGATGCCCGTGTTGCCCGACGTGGGCTCCAGGATCGTGCAGCCGGGCGTCAGCCTGCCGTCCTTCTCCGCCTGCTCGATCATGTGCAGCGCGGGGCGGTCCTTGACCGAGCCGGTCGGGTTGCGGTCCTCCAGCTTGGCCCAGATACGGACATCGGGGGACGGCGAGAGCCGCGGCAGACGCACCAGAGGGGTGTTGCCCACCGCGGCCAGCGGAGAGTCGTAGCGCATCTGGTATCAGGCCATACCGCCGGCCACGGCCGGCAGAATCGTCACGTTGTCGCCGTCGGCGACCTTGGTGTTGATGCCGTCGAGGAAGCGGACGTCCTCGTCGTTCAGGTAGACGTTCACGAAGCGGCGCAGCTCGCCGCCGTCCACGATGCGGGCCTGGATGCCCGTGTGGCGCGTCTCGAGGTCGGCGATCAGCTCGGCGAGGGTCTCCCCGGTGCCCTCGACGGCCTTCTGACCGTCGGTGTACTGGCGAAGGATGGTGGGGATGCGGACCTCGATGGCCATGGCTCAGGGCTCCTGTCGGGAGAAGTCTGGTCGGGGGCGCGCGGCGGCGCGGGAGCGTAGTCGTACGCGGGGCGGGACGCCGCGGCTCACGGCCATGCGGCGGCAGGGCGACGTCAACAGATGGCGCTGTTCAGCCTGCACAGGTCGACGTGCAGCCGCGCCACGAGCAGCGTGCCCGGCGTCTTCTTGCTCACGTCGTGGAAAACCATGGGGTCATCGTATCGATTCCCCAGGCCGCACCCGGAGTGTGATCTCGCATGGTGGATGAATTCTGACCGAATTGCGGGACCGGCGGAGTCAGTAGGTCTCCACGACCTTGACGTCCTCCTCGGTCACCTCGCCCTCCACGATCCGGAACGAGCGGAACTGGAACGGGCCCGCGTCGTCCGTGTCGGCGGTGGAGACCAGGACATAGTGGGCGCCCGGCTCGTTGGCGTACGAGATGTCGGTGCGGGAGGGGTACGCCTCGGTCGCGGTGTGGGAGTGGTAGATCACCACCGGCTCCTCGTCGCGGTCGTCCATCTCCCGGTACAGCTTGAGCAGATCGCCGGAGTCGAACTCGTAGAACGTGGGCGAGCGGGCCGCGTTCAGCATCGGGATGAAGCGCTCGGGGCGGCCGGAGCCCACCGGGCCCGCGACGACGCCGCACGCCTCGTCGGGGTGGTCCTGGCGCGCGTGGGCGACGATCTGGTCGTACAGGGCCTGGGTGATGGTCAGCATGCTCGTCAGGATAAGCAGAAGGGCCATCCCGTACCGAGGGGTGGTACGGGATGGCCCACATCGTGAGCGGGATGCTCAGCCGACCTTCTCCAGTTCCGGTTCGCGGCGCTGGGTGACATGCGGGTTGCGCGCCTTCAGCACGGCCCAGCCGACGGCCAGGGCGGCCGCCCACACGGCCATCACGTACAGGCAGACGCGGGAGTCGGCGTCGTAGGCGATCAGGCAGGTGACGAAGAGCAGGAACGCGATGGCGATCCAGCTGCACACCGCGCCGCCCGGGGCCGGGAAGGAGGAGGCGGGCAGCCGGCCGGCGTCGACCGCGCGGCGGTAGAGGACGTGGCTGATCAGGATCATCAGCCAGGTCCAGATGCCGGCCGCGGTGGCCACCGAGGTGACGTAGCCGAAGGCCTTCTCGGGGACGATGTAGTTCAGCACCACGCCGATGCCCATGAAGGCGACCGAGACGGTGATGCCGAGGGCCGGGGTCTTCGACGCCGACAGCCGGCTGAAGACCTTCGGGGCCTCGCCGTTGTCCGCGAGGGTGCGCAGCATGCGGCCGGTGGAGTACATCCCCGAGTTGCAGGAGGACAGGGCCGCGGTGAGCACCACGAAGTTGACGATGCCTGCGCCGGCCGGGATGCCGATCATCGCGAAGGCCTTGACGAACGGGCTCACGCCGGGCGCGAACTCGGTCCACTTCACCACGCAGAGGATGACGGTGAGGGCGCCGACGTAGAAGAGCGCGATGCGCCAGGGCAGGGTGTTGATCGCCTTGGGGAGGGTCTTCTCGGGGTTCTCCGACTCGCCGGCGGTCACACCGACCAGCTCGACGGCGAGGTAGGCGAACATGACGCCCTGCAGGGTCATCAGCGAAGAACCGATGCCCTTGGGGAAGAAGCCGTCGAACTGCCAGAGGTTGGAGACCGAGGCGGTGTCCCCGGCGGAGCTGAAGCCGAAGGTGAGCACGCCCAGACCGATCACGATCATGCCGACGAGCGCGGTGACCTTGACCATCGAGAACCAGAACTCGATCTCGCCGAACAGCTTCACCGAGATCAGGTTGGCCACGAACAGGACCACCAGGAAGACCAGCGCCGTCACCCACTGCGGGATGGACGGGAACCAGTAGTGGACGTAGATCGCGGCGGCCGTCAGCTCGGCCATGCCGGTCACCACCCACATCAGCCAGTACGTCCAGCCGGTGAAGTAGCCGAAGAACGGGCCGAGGAACTCGCGGGAGTACTCCGCGAAGGAGCCCGAGACCGGGCGGTACAGGAGCAGCTCACCGAGCGCCCGCATGATGAAGAAGATGATCACGCCCGCGAGGGCGTACATGAAGATCAGGCTGGGCCCGGCCTTGGCGATGTTCGCCCCGGCACCCAGGAAGAGGCCGACGCCGATGGCGCCGCCGATCGCGATCATCTGGACCTGACGGCTGCCGAGCCCGCGCTCGTACCCCTCTTCGGGGGCGTCGCCGCTCACGGCCTCACTGCCGGCACGGCTCTTGTCGTGCTTACCGACCTGCGACGAGGTCATGTGTGGTGCGCCTTTCTCCATGCCGACCCGAGCCAGTCCCATGGCTTCGGATCGGGTTCCGATCCCCCCGGATGTGATGGAGCGGTGCCTGGCCGGCGGTCGCCGGCTCGGTGGCGCACCCGACCGGACATTGGGTGGTGTCCCGTCGGGCGGTCGTGAAGATTTATCACGGCCGCAACATTGATCGGCTGTACGGAATGTGACACACCGCACTGGAAGAAGCGGACAAAAATACGCCCAAATGGGCATAACCGGCCGCAACGGTGACGCGATCGTTATCCGGATTTGAGCGTCCGCTGAGCGAACACCGGATCACGATCGAGCAAAGCCTGATGGCCGCACATCAGGGCATGAGGGTGGTGACCAGTGTCTCCTGCAGACCGCCGAGCCACAGGTACGCCATCACCATGGGCTTGCGCGGGTCCTCGTCCGGCAGCCGGTAGAGGTGGTCGGTGTCGTCCTCGTCGGCGACCTCGAGCCGGGAGCCGATCGCCAGGCGCAGGTCGTTCAGGGCGCCGAGCCACTGCTCGGACTCCTGGTGCGACAGCTTGAGGACGCCGCCCTCCTCGCTCGCCGAGGTCAGCGCGTCCAGCGAGCGGACCACCGCGAGGGCGTTGTCCCGCTTGCGCGCCCGCAGGTCGTTCTCGGTGAAGCGGCGGAACTCGGCGGAGTGCGCGTGCTGCTCCTCGGCCTCCTCGGGCGAGGCCGACTCGCCGCCGGGCCCGCCGTAGGCGTCCGGGAACAGGCGGCGCAGCACCGGATCCGAGGGCGGTTCGCTGGGGCCCTCCGCGAACAGCTCGGCGAGCGGGTCGTCACCGCCGTTCTCGGCGGGGCCCGGTCCGATGAGTTCCAGCAGCTGTACGGCCAGCGACCGGATGATGGAGATCTCGACGTCGTCGAGCGCGACGGCGGCGCCGCCGCCGGGGAGTGATTCGAAGTGTCCTGACATCAGGGAGGTCGTTACTTCCGGTCCTGCTGGAGGGTGGCCCACAAACCGTAGCCGTGCATGGCCTGCACGTCGCGTTCCATCTCCTCGCGGGTACCGCTGGAGACGACCGCCCGGCCCTTGTGGTGGACGTCGAGCATGAGCTTGGTGGCCTTGTCCTTCGTGTACCCGAAGTACGTCTGGAAGACGTACGTCACATAGCTCATGAGGTTGACCGGGTCGTTGTGGACGATCGTCACCCACGGGACATCGGGTTCGGGTACGGCGAAGTGCTCCTCCGCCGACTCGGTCTTTTCGATCTCTAGGGGTGCGGGTGCCGTCACACGGCCCATGCTGCCACCACACCCGGGGGCTCGCACAAACGGGCACCGCCGCCACCACCACAAATCGTCAGTCTGACGAGATGGGAGTACGATCGGCGCTCATGAACACTGCGGACCTTGGGCTGCCGGTGGACGTGCCCTCGACGGCGCTCTTCACCGACCACTACGAGTTGACGATGCTGCAGGCCGCCCTCAAGGCGGGCAGCGCCGAGCGGCGCTCCGTCTTCGAGGTCTTCACCCGGCGGCTGCCCGACGGCCGCCGCTACGGCGTCGTAGCCGGCACCGGGCGCGTCCTGGACGCGGTCGAGAACTTCCGCTTCGACGGGGACGTCCTCGGCTTCCTGCGGGAGCGCCGGATCGTCGACGAGGAGACCCTGGAGTGGCTCTCCGAGTACCGCTTCGACGGCGACATCTGGGGCTACCCGGAGGGAGAGGTCTACTTCCCGGGCTCGCCGATCATGCGGGTCGAGGGCTCCTTCGCGGAGTGCGTGCTCCTGGAGACCGTGATCCTTTCCGTCCTCAACCACGACTCCGCCGTCGCGGCCGCCGCCTCGCGCATGTCCTCCGCCGCCGACGGACGGGCCCTGATCGAGATGGGTGCCCGGCGCACCCATGAGCTGGCCGCCGTGGCCGCCGCGCGGGCCGCGTACGTCGGTGGCTTCACGACCACCTCGGACCTGGCCGCCGGCTTCCGCTACGGCATCCCGACGGTGGGGACGTCCGCACACGCCTTCACGCTCCTGCACGACAGCGAGCGGGACGCCTTCCGGGCCCAGGTCGAGTCGCTGGGCGGGGGCACCACGCTGCTCGTGGACACGTACGACGTCACCGAGGCCGTACGGGTCGCCGTGGAGGTCGCCGGGCCCGAGCTGGGCGCAGTACGCATCGACTCCGGCGACCTGCTGCTGGTCGCGCACCGGGTCCGGCAGCAGCTCGACGAGCTGGGCGCGACCCACACGAAGATCGTCGTGACCTCCGATCTCGACGAGTACGCCATCGCCTCGCTGCGGGCGGCGCCCGTGGACGCGTACGGCGTCGGCACCCAGCTGGTGACGGGTTCCGGCCATCCGACCTGCTCGATGGTCTACAAGCTGGTCGCCCGCGCCGAGTCGGCGGACCCGAAGGCTCCGCTGGTGCCCGTGGCGAAGAAGTCGGTCGGCGGCAAGACCTCCATCGGCGGGCGCAAGTGGGCGGCACGGCGGCTCGACGAGCACGGGGTGGCGGAGGCCGAGGTGGTCGGCACCGGACCGGTGCCGGACGAGCTCGCGGACCGGCAGCTGCTGGTCCAGCTGGTCAAGGGCGGCCAGGTAGTCGCCCGTGAGTCGCTGGACGTCGTACGCGACCGGCACGCGACCGCGCGCGCCGGACTTCCGCTGTCGGCGACCCAGCTGTCGCGCGGGGAACCGGTCATCCCGACCGAATACATGTGACGCGGTCCCTACGACCCGTTCCGTACGACCATGGAGCAAGGGCGGGGTGCGGCTTCGGCCGACCCGTCCGGCCGGGTGCATGAACGAGCCGCCGGTGGGAATGCAACGGCAGCGCAGCCGCGCACCCTGCCGACCGCCACATGCCCCCTCCCGCCCGGCCCGTGAAGTCTCTAGGCTCGGTAGTTCGTACAGACGGCCGGGCTCCGCACCCCTGCACTCCGAACCGCTGCCAAGCCGAAGGACACCGACCATGCGCCGCGCCTTGATCGTCGTAGATGTACAGAACGACTTCTGTGAAGGCGGCAGCCTCGCGGTGGCCGGAGGTGCCGATGTGGCCGCCGCGATCACCGAGCTGATCGGACAGGCTCCCGCCGGATATCGCCATGTCGTCGCCACCCGTGACCACCACATCGCCCCCGGCGGGCATTTCGCCGACAATCCCGACTACGTCCACTCCTGGCCCGCGCACTGTGTAGCGGGCACGGAGGGCGTGGGCTTCCACCCGAACTTCGCCCCGGCGGTCGCCTCCGGTGCGATCGACGCCGTGTTCGACAAGGGGGCGTACGCGGCGGCCTACAGCGGATTCGAGGGAGCCGACGAGAACGGGGTGTCGCTCGGCGACTGGCTGCGGGCGCGGGAGATCGACGAGGTGGACGTGGTGGGGATCGCCACGGACCACTGCGTTCGCGCCACCGCACTGGACGCCGTGCGGCACGGATTCCGCACGCAGGTGCTGCTGGACCTCACCGCCGGGGTGTCCGAGGAGACCACGGAGCGGGCGCTGGAGGAGCTGCGCGAGGCCGGCGTGGAGCTGTCCGGCAAGCCGGTGGTGTAGCGCGCTCCTATGCCCGCGCCGTCCGGTGTCGCAGAAGTGCCCTGATCGGGTGCCACAGCTCCTGGGACAGCTCCTGGCTCGCGCTGTCGGGGGCGGTGCGCCATATCAGGCCGTCGGGGTGGTGCAGGACCGCCGTGATCTCGTCGGGGGTCGGCGGCGCCGCGTTGCCGCGCAGGTAGACGGCGCGCAGGCCCAGGTTGCGCAGGCGCGTCAGCGCCCGGGCGCGGTTCTGGGCGAGGACGAGCACGCGGACCAAACCGCTGCCCGAACCCGGGCTGGGCAGGTTCAGCGCCACCACCACACTGCCGTTCGGCAGCTTGCAGAAACCTCCTGCGGCCATGCGTCTCATACCCCCGTAAGACCTGGTGTCAATAAGAAAGCCACAGGAGGCACCTAAACACGATCGGCCGCGACCCGCTAGAGGGTCGCAGCCGATCATGCGCTGACCTGCGAAGACAGTGTTCAGTTTGTGAGCAGCGCCACGAAGGACATGATCGTCCGAGGACCTACCGCTTCGACGGAAGCACCGCCACCGTCAGTACGCTGCCGTTCTTGGTCTGCCGCAGGAGCTTGATCCTCGTGTGGGTGTCCGGCACCTTCACGCCCGCGTACGGGGTCGCGGAGTAGTAGTAGGTGCCGGCGTGGTCGTCGAAGACCTGCACTCCCGGGCGGCTCTTGATCTTCACGGCCACGCCGTTGTTGTGCAGCGTGATCGCGTCCGTCGGCTCCAGGGTGAACGTGGAGTCGAAGGCCTGGATGCGGTTGCGCATGTACGTCCCGTCCGCCCACTTCAGCGGCTTGGCGTTGGCGTCGACCGGCAGGATGAGACCCTCGCCCGGGTGGTCGCTGACGTTGTTGTCGGCCTGCGAGGTGTCCCAGAGCCAGATCAACAGGCCGTTCTGGTACGGGTAGTGCTCGACCCAGCTCGGCTTGGTGTTCAGGAAGCCGAAGTTGTACGGGCCCGTCTTCAGGGTCGAGTCGTACGACACGTACTGACGGTTCTCGGCGATGTAGTACTGCGGGTAGTCGCCGCTGAAGGACGCGCCCTTGACGGAGAACCCGTTCACCGCCCAGTCACCGGTGCCGTTCTCGGCGCCGTCGCTGAAGACGGTGGAGCCGTCGGCCGTGATGGTGATGTCGTCCGCGGTGAAGCCCTTCTGGGCCACACCGGTGTCGGTGGTGTAGCGGAAGCGCAGCTTGATCGCCTGACCGGCGTAGGCGTCGAGCGGGTAGACCAGGTCGGCGTACGCGTCGATGGTGCCGGTCAGGGCGGGCTGGTCGCTCGCGTCGCGCGGGATCGCGGTTCCGTTCACCGTGCCGTCGACCGGCTTCCAGGTCGTGCCGCCGTCGGTCGAGACCTCCGTGTACAGGAAGTCGTAGTTCTTCTCGATGTCGTAGTAGCCCTTGAGGGACAGCGAGGCCGACGACTTGCCCGTGAGGTCGAGGTCCCGGGTCAGGGTGTTGCCCAGGCCGTTGCCGCTGCCGCTCCACCACTGGTAGGAACCGCTCGCCGGGGTGATCAGATCCGTGGTGACGGTCTTCTTCGGCAAGGTGACGATCAGCGCCTGCGGGTTCTCGGTGTTGTACTCCGAGTACCCGATCTTCGTCAGCGACTTGGCGCGGGACGTGACGACCCGGTAGTCCAGCCAGCCGAGCTGGAGCTTGTCCCAGGCGGTGAAGTCGCCGGGGGTGTCGCCGATGCTGTCCTTGCCGGTGCCGAGCCAGGAACCGGAGGACATGAGGTCCCAGAACCCGGTGGAATTCTCGGCGTTGCCGGTGGTGTCGTAGTTGTCGGGCAGGCCCAGGTCATGACCGTACTCGTGGGCGAAGACGCCGAGTCCGCCGTTCTCCGGCTGGATGGTGTAGTCGCCGACCCAGATTCCGGTGTCGCCGATCCGGGTGCCACCGAGCTTGTTGCTCTCGGGGCCGGTCTTGCCTGCGTCGGTGCCGTAGGCGTACCAGCGGTGGGCCCAGATCGCGTCCTCGCCCTGCGCGCCGCCGCCCGCGGACTCGTCCTCACCGGCGTGCACGATCTGGAAGTGGTCGATGTAGCCGTCGGGCTCGTTGAAGTTGCCGTCGCCGTCGTAGTCGTAGCGGTCCCACTGGTCGTACTGGGCGATCTTGGCCTTGATCTGCGCGGCGGTGTCCCCGGCGGCCTTGCGCTGGGCGACCCACTTGGCCAGGGCGTCGCTGACCAGGTTCCAGACGCAGGTGTCGCACTCGTTGGTGCCGTACCGGGCCTCGTTGTAGTCGACCTTGACCCAGTCCTGGACCTGGCCCTCGACCGAGTAACGGCCGGAGGAGGCCTTCTCGTAGAACTGCTTGAGGGACTTCTTCTTCGTGTCCGGGGAGAAGTAGAGGTCCTGGTAGTGCTGCCGGTTGTAGTCCGCGAGCCACTCGGTACTGTTGTCCGTGGCGCGGTCCGGCTTGGCTATCTGGTTGTGCTGGGGGCCGGCGGTGCCGCCGTACTGCGACGTCTTGGTGCCGAACTCGGCGAGGATGGTGAAGATCTTGTCGGTGCGCTCGCGGGCGAGTTCGACGTACTTGCCGCTGCTGAGCTTCACCACCTTCGAGGCACCGCGGTCCGTGACCGTGGCCTTGCCCGAGATGACCCGGCCCAGCGCTTCCTCCCGCTGGGCGTCCTGGGTCTTGCTCAGCGGTCCGTCGAGGTCGTGCTCCCTGCTCTTGACCGGCTGCGGGTCGTGCCGGTTGGCGGCCGCCGCCGAGGTGCCCGGCCCGGCCTGGGCCACGGCGGACACCGAGAGTGTGGCGGTGGCCGCGGCGAGCGCGACGACCGTCGCAGCCGCTCTGAACGTCCAGGGTCTGCTGGTCACTTGAAGTCCTCCCCGACGCGCCCGATCGCACGGAAGAGGAGTCCCGGTCGTGGAGGGTCCGCGCGCGGTGTACGCGTGTGTCAAGTGACGACATTTGACCGGAGGTTTAAGAGAAAAGACAGACCTTGACTTGAACAGACCAACTGCATTAATAGAAACAGACGTCCGGTATACGAACGGCATAGTCGCCTGTCAACCGGCGCGCGAGTCCGTCCAGTTGATGGACTGTATGACTCCGTGCGCCCCCTGTGCATCGGCACCGTGGGTTAGGTCACGCTTACCAGCCGTTCCGCTCGGGCATGCAGGCGAATAGAGTCGACAGGCGAAGCGTCGGAATGGCGACGGATTGCCCCGTCGACACCGTTGTCACTCCGCGATTCTCGGTCCCGCCCCAAGTGCCCCCGGTTCCACTACAGTTGTCCGCATCCTCCCCCATCGCGAGAGGCACCGGGGGGAGACCCCCACCCCGAGGAATGGCCATGCCTCGTCCGAACGCCGCACAGCTCGCCTACGGTTCCTGCACCGTGATCTTCTCCACCCTCGCCATGCTGCTGCTGTCACAGACGAGTTCGGGTCTGGGGATCGCCGTGATCGCCCTCGCGGCGCTCGCACTCGGACTGCTCGTCGCCATGACGGTTCCCCTGCCGAAGTCCACTTCGGCCACCGCCGGACGGCCCGCCGCCCGGCAGCACGCCACGGCCGGGCGCCCGACGGCGTCTGTCGGAGCCGCAGCGGCCGCCGAGTCCGTACACGAGCCGGCGAACCCCTGAACCGGGCGCGCACACGCAGCACCTCACGGGCACCACGCACAACCTCATAAAGAGCACTCGAATCATAAAGAGCACTCGAACCGGCGCGCCCGTGATGCACGGGCCCGCCGGTTCATGCGTACGCCGCCTACCTCGCGCTCAGCCCCTCACACCGTGCTGACCTCCACGGTCTTGGCCGCCTTGTCGTGCAGACCCTGTTTGTAGGGCTTGTCGAAGAAGCTCCAGCCGCCACAGATCGCGGTCCAGATGCAGGCGCAGCAGAACGCGAACGGGAGCCACAGCACCAACGCGCGGATCAGCGATGCCTGCACGGAGGGCGTGGAACCGTCCGCCAGGTTGGCCACCCGCATGTTCATCAGCTTCTTGCCGAGCGTCTGCCCCGATCTGGCGATCATGATCGTGTCGTAGGCCGTGTAGAGCACGGCGGCGATCACGGACTGCCCCACCGACTTGCCGTACTCCATCCGGTCGGCGTCGACGTTGTACTCGGTGGTGCGAAAAGCCCAGGACAACAGCACGACGACGATCCCGACGATGATCATGTCGATGATCCGGGCGAGCACACGCTTGCCGCTGTCGGCGAGCGGGGGCATTCCGGCGAGGGGGTCCGTGCCGCCGTACGGGCCGTAGGGACCTCCGCCGCCATAGGGACCGCCGCCGTGCGGCGGGGGCGCGCCGTACGGGCCTCCGGCGCCGGGCGGGGGCGCGCCGTAGGGCGGCCCGCCGCCGGGCGGAGGGGCGCCGGGCGGAGGGGCGCCGTAAGGGGGCTGGCCGCCGGGCGGGGGCGCGCCATGCGGGGGCTCACCGCCGGGCGGGGGCGGGCTGCCGTACTGCGGGCCCCAGTGGGTTTCGGAGCCGCCGCCCTCGGACGGCGGAGGCTGCTTCTTCCTGAACGGGTCGTCCTCCGGGGACCCCCCGGAGCCGGGGGGCGGCGGTTGGGTGCTCATGGCCCGAGTCGACCGCGAACCCTCCGGCTCCGCATCCCTACAGGTCCGTCCGGGTCAGCCCGCCACGAACGTGTGCGCCGCCTTGTCGTGCCAGCACTGGTGCCAGGGGCGGTCGAACAGGCACCACACGACGCCGACGACGCCGACGACGAGCAGGCCGGGAACGCTGTAGACGAGCCAGCGCCGCAGGGCCGGACCGAACGCCGGCGGCTCATGGGCCTCGATGTCCCGCACCTCGATACCGCACAGCCTCTTGCCGAGCGTGCGGCCCCACTTGACGGTCGGCAGCACCTCGTAGAGGACGCCGAAGCCGAGGAGCACGGCGAGCACGACGGCGAGGTAGACCGAGGTCGTACCGTCGAGCAGCCAGACCGTGACCGTCTCCCCGGACAGCCTGGCCGCGTCGACCTTGTCGTTGACGTGGTCGATCGCCTTGGTGCCCAGCGGTACGGCGGCGACGCCCGTGACCGCCGCCAGCACCAGCGTGTCGAGGAGCCGGGCGGCCAGCCGCTTGCCGAGGGCGGCGGGCCGGGCCGCCGCCTGCGCCCGGGCGGCGGCCTGGAACACGTCCTCCACCGGCGGCTTCCACGGCGCGACGGGCCGATCGCCGTCCGGTCCCGAGCTCGCGAGCCGGTGCACCTGCTGCGCCCAGGAAGGCTGGCCGCCGCCCGGGCCCGTGGTCATGGGCGTCTCGGCGGGTCCGGTGGACTGGTGGGGAAGGCCGGTGGCGGGCTGCTGCGAGAGGGAACCGGCCGGCTGCTGCGGGGGCTGCCCCGCCGCGGGCGTCGACGGCGACGGAGCCGACGGCTGCCGCGGTGGTGGGGCGGTACGCTGCGGGGCGGGGTTCGACGCCTCCGGGTCGAGGCCCAGCGCCTGATGGGCCGCGGCCTGGGAGCTCGGGGTGGAGGGGGCCGCGGGCTGCCCCGAACCGGAACCGGTCGCCCCCGTGCTTCCGCCCTGCTCCCCCGCGCGCGGGGAGAGCGCACGGAACGCCATGGTGCCCTCGGAGGGCGCGGGACCATCGGGGCCGGAGGTGCCCTGGGCAGCGGCCCCGGCGCCCTCGCCGCGCGGCCGCCGGCGGAACACGACCGTGCCCTCAGGGGCCGCGGGGGAGCCGGAGCCGGAGTCGGCGGGCGGGATCGTCGCCGTGCCGTCCGCACGGGTCGCCGTGCCGTCGGGCCGTGCGAGCGGGACCCGCGGGTCGGCGCCCTGGGGCGCGCCCCACGACACCCGGCGGTCCTGGTCGCCGCCGAAGCCGGACTGCTGGGAGCGGTCGGCGCCCCACGCCGAGGCGGGCTCGGGACGGCTGCCGTGCTGGGCGTCGGCCGGGCTCACCCGCGGGGGCTCCTCGACCGGGTCCTCGTCGAAGAAGTGCGGACCGGTCTCCTCCACCGAGGGCTGGGCGGGGCCCGCGCCGGGCGGCGGGGAGAGCGGCCGGCCGTCGCTGGGCGCCGGCCGGCTGGTGCCCGGGACCCAGGCGGCGCCGTTCCAGTACCGGACATATCCAGGAATGGACGGGTCCGGGTAATAGCCTTCGCGGGGCCTGTCGTCACCGGGTGCCGGGGTTGGGGCGCTCATGTCCGTCGTCCCGTATCTGCTCGGGGGATCGTGTGGACACCCACATCTATCAGAACCGGGGTGAGGGTACTGCCCCTCCGCCCGTACCCACCCCTTTCCGGGCGACACCGCGCACGCCCTTCACACACTCGGAACACACCCCGAAAGAAATTCTCCGAAACTCGCGTAATGCCTTCCGCACCTCCTCGCTCTCACTCGTACGGGCCGACCGCGAGGCCCGCGAGGCCCCCGTACCGGAGAGGAACCGCACATCATGCACACCGTGGTGGAACGCGAGCTGGAGCTCGAACTCGTCCTGTCCCCCGAGCACAGCATCCCGGTCCCGGCCAGGCTCGGTTACCGCACCGACGACCCGTACGCCGTGCACATCACCTTCCACATCGACTCCGAACAGCCCGTGAGCTGGACCTTCGCCCGTGAGCTGCTCGTCGAGGGCGTGTTCGGACCGTGCGGGCACGGCGATGTGCGGGTGTGGCCGACGAAGGTCGCGGGCCGCAGCGTCGTCCTGATAGCGCTGAGTTCACCGGGCGGGGACGCGCTGCTGGAGGCGCCGGCCGCTCCCGTGTCGGCGTGGCTGGAGCGCACGCTGCGGCTGGTGCCTCCGGGTGCGGAGTCCGGGCGGCTCGGCATGGACGACGGCCTCGCCGAGCTGCTCGCCCCGTCCCAGGAGGGTGCCCCCGCCGCCGACGACGAGTGAACGGGGTGGGTCAGAAGAGCTTGCCCGGGTTGAGGATGCCCAGTGGGTCGAAGACCTGTTTGACCGCCTGCTGCATCTCCACGCCGACCGGACCGATCTCGCGCGCCAGCCACTCCTTCTTCAGGACGCCCACGCCGTGCTCGCCGGTGATCGTGCCACCGAGTTCCAGGCCGAGGCCCATGATCTCCTCGAAGGACTCGCGGGCGCGCCGCGACTCGTCGGGGTCCTGCGCGTCGAAGCAGACGGTCGGGTGCGTGTTGCCGTCGCCCGCGTGCGCGCAGACCCCGATGGTGAGCCGGTACTTCTCGGCGATCCGCTCGACCCCTTCGAGCATCTCGCCGAGCCGCGAGCGGGGCACGCACACGTCGTCGATCATCGTCGTGCCCTTGACGGCCTCCAGCGCGGTGAGCGACAACCGCCGTGCCTTCAGGAGCAGTTCGGACTCGGCCGCGTCGTCGGCCGGTACGACCTCGGTGGCGCCGGCGGCCTCGCACAGCGCGCCGACCGCGGCGAGGTCGGCGGCCGGGTCCGGAGTGTCGAAGGCGGCCAGCAGCAGGGCCTCCGTGCTCTCCGGCAGGCCCATGTGCGCGAGGTCGTTGACGGCCTTGACGGTCGTACGGTCCATCAGTTCGAGGAGGGACGGCACATGCCCGCCCTCCATGATCCGGCAGACGGCGTCGCAGGCGGCGGCAGCGGAAGCGAACTCGGCCGCCAGCACCAGCTGCTGGGGCGGCTTGGGCCTCAGGGCGAGGATCGCGCGGACCACGATGCCGAGCGAGCCCTCGGAGCCGACGAAGAGCCGGGTGAGGTCGTAACCGGCGACTCCCTTGGCCGTCCGGCGGCCGGTGGACATGAGGCGTCCGTCGGCAAGGACCACGTCCAGGCCGAGGACGTACTCGGCCGTCACCCCGTACTTCACGCAGCACAGGCCGCCGGAGGCCGTGCCGATGTTGCCGCCGATCGTGCACATCTCCCAGCTGGAGGGGTCCGGCGGGTAGTACAGGCCGTGCTCGTTCACCGCGCGGGAGAGCGTGGCGTTGATGACGCCGGGTTCCACGACGGCGACGCGGTCGACCGGGTTGATCTCCAGGATCCGGTCCATCTTCGTCAGGGAGAGCACGATGCAGCCGTCGGAGGCGTTGGCCCCGCCCGACAGGCCGGTGCGGGCGCCCTGCGGGACGACCGGGACACGCAGTTCGGTGGCGGTCCGCATGACGTGCTGGACCTGCTCGACGGTGCGCGGCAGCACGACCACGGCCGGGGTGCCGGCCGCGCAGAAGCTCGCCATGTCGTTGGCGTACGAGACCGTGACGTCGGGGTCGCTCAGGACGGCCTCGGCGGGCAGGCCGGCCCTGAGACGGTCGAGGAGGTTGCCGGTGACTTCGTCGCGCGGGGCTTCGATACGGCTCATGATCACAGCGTCGCACCCGGAGGCTGCGGTGTGAACCCCGTCCGCGCGGGGTGCCGGGCGGAGGGCGGGAGGCGGCCACCGTGCGGGCGAGTCCTGCGGGCGCCACAGGGCGCCCGCAGGACCGGTTGCGCGTTCTCAGAGGCTCACAGGTTGCCGCGCCTGGCCTGCTCGCGCTCGATCGCCTCGAAGAGGGCCTTGAAGTTGCCCTTTCCGAAGCCCATGGAGCCGTGGCGCTCGATGATCTCGAAGAAGACCGTCGGACGGTCCTGGACCGGCTTGGTGAAGATCTGCAGCAGATAGCCGTCCTCGTCGCGGTCGGCGAGGATCTTCAGCTCGCGCAGGGTCTCGACGGGGACGCGGGTGTCGCCGACCCATTCGCCGAGGGTGTCGTAGTACGAGTCCGGGGTGTCGAGGAACTGCACACCGGCCGCCCGCATCGTCCGCACTGTGCGCACGATGTCGTTCGTGTTGAGCGCGATGTGCTGGACGCCGGGGCCGCCGTAGAACTCCAGGTACTCGTCGATCTGGGACTTCTTCTTGGCGACGGCGGGCTCGTTGATCGGGAACTTGACCTTGAGCGTCCCGTCGGCCACGACCTTGGACATCAGCGCGCTGTACTCGGTCGCGATGTCGTCGCCCACGAACTCCTTCATGTTCGTGAAGCCCATGACCTTGTTGTAGAACTGCACCCACTCGTTCATCCGGCCGAGTTCGACGTTGCCGACACAGTGGTCGATCGCCTGGAAGGTGCGGTGGGCGGGCGGCTCGACGATCGGGTCGGCGGCGACGAAGCCGGGCAGGTACGGGCCGTCGTAACCGGTGCGCTCGACCAGGGTGTGGCGGGTCTCGCCGTACGTGGCGATCGCCGCCAGGACGACGACTCCGTGCTCGTCCTTCAACTCGTAGGGCTCGGTGACCGAGCGGGCGCCGTGCTCGATCGCGTACGCGTACGCGGCACGCGCGTCCGGGACCTCGATGGCCAGGTCGACGACGCCGTCGCCGTGCTCGGCCACGTGCTGGGCGAGGAAGTGGCCCCAGGTGGTGGCGGGTTTGATGACGGAGGTGAAGACGAAACGGGCCGAGCCGTTCTCCAGGACGTACGAAGCGGTCTCGCGGCTGCCCGTCTCCGGTCCGGAGTAGGCCACGAGCCGCATGCCGAAGGCGGTGGAGTAGTAGTGCGCCGCCTGCTTGGCGTTGCCCACGGCGAAGACGACCGCGTCCATTCCCTTGACCGGGAAGGGGTCTGCCTCGCGCGCGGTGTCGGGGGTGTGGTGTGTGGTCTGCGTCATATCGGCAGCCTCACCCGTCCCCGCAAGGTGCGCAATAGTTTGCTTTCCGACTGGGCAATCTGTTCAGCGACAGGTCCGTCTCGGCGGGCGTTCTGTACATGATGACCATCCTGGAGCGCGGTATGGCGATCGATCATCTGGACGCCCGGCTCATCGTGCTGCTCGCGCGGGAGCCGCGCATCGGGGTGCTGGAGATGTCCCGGCGGCTCGGGGTGGCGCGCGGCACCGTGCAGGCGCGCCTGGACCGGCTTCAGTCAAATGGAGTGATCCGCGGATTCGGACCTCAGGTGGACCCGGCCGCGCTCGGCTACCCCGTCACCGCGTTCGCGACGCTGCAGATCCGGCAGGGGCAAGGGCCGGACGTACGGGCCCACTTGGCGACCGTCCCCGAGGTCCTGGAGCTGCACACCACCACGGGCAGCGGAGACATGCTGTGCCGGCTGGTGGCTCGCTCGAATGCCGATCTTCAACGTGTGATCGATCGGGTTGTCGGTTTTGATGGCATCGTGCGGGCCTCCACGGCGATCGTCATGGAGAACCCCGTTCCACTGCGGATCATCCCGCTGGTGGAGCAGGCGGCGGAGGACCGGGAGAGGACCTGATCGACGGGGTGAGGGCACGTGAGCTTCTGGGAGTACTTGGGCACCAGCCACCATCAGTTGCTCATGGACGCCCTCCGGCACGTCGGCGCGGTCCTACCGTGCACGGTCCTGGCGGCCGTCCTCGGCGTGCTGATCGGTGTCGCCGCCTGCCGCAGCGAGCGGGCGGGCACCCTCGCCACGGCCACCACCGGCGCGTTCCTGACCGTCCCCGCCCTCGCGATGCTCGGCCTCCTGGTCCCGGTCGTCGGCTCGGGCGTGGCGCCGACGGTCATCGCGCTGACGCTGTGCGGGCTGCTGCCGGTCGTGCGGCACTCCCTCGCGGGCCTGCGCACGGTCGACCCGTCACTGGTGGACGCGGCCCGGGGCATCGGCATGTCGCGGCAGGCCCGGCTCGTCCGTGTGGAGCTGCCCCTGGCCTGGCCGTCGATCCTCACCGGGATCCGTAGTTCCACGCGGCTGTTGATGGGTTTCGCCGCGATCACCGCGTACGTCTCCGGGCCCGGACTCGGCAACGAGATCTTCCGCGGCCTCGGCTCCCCCGAGGACGAGAACGCGCTCAACCGGGTGCTCGCGGGCACCCTCGGGATCGTCGTCCTGTCGCTGCTGTTCGACGCCGCGTACCTGCTTCTCGGACGGCTGACCATCACCGCGAGGCCTGCGGCACCGGCACAACCGGAGGAGAAGGCGACGTGACCACGCCCGAGGTGGAGGAGCAGAAGGAGACCGAAGCGCCCGCCGCGCCCAGCCCCCCGAAACCGCGGATCACCTGGCAGAAGCTGACCTTCCTGCCCCTGACCCTGGTGGTCGTGCTGCTGACGACCCTCCTGTGGTTCCGGCACGCCCACCTGGACGCGTTCTCCCAGGACGCCCTGTCGCGCGGCCGGGTGTCGAAGGCGTTGTGGCAGCACGTCGAGCTGACCGCGATCGCCACGTTCCTGGTACTGGTCGTCGCGATCCCGCTGGGGGTCCTGCTCACCCGCGGGGCGCTGCGCAACGTCACCCCCGTGGCGACGGCGATCACCACCATGGGGCGTACGGTTCCGGCGCTGGGCCTGCTGGCGCTGCCGGTGCTCGTGCTGGGCACCGGCCGCAAGGCGGTCCTGGTCGGCATCGTGGTCTACGCCGTCCTGCCCGTCCTGTCGAGCACGATCGCGGGACTCAGGCCCCGCGATCCGACGCTGCTGGAGGCCGCGCACGGCATCGGCATGTCCCCCCTGGGCCTACTGATCCGCGTGGAACTGCCCTTGGCCCTCCCGCTGATCCTCGGGGGTGTGCGCACGACCCTGGTCCTGAACGTCGGCACGGCGACCCTGGCGACCTTCGGCGGAGGCGGTGGCCTGGGCGTGCTCATGGCGACGGGCATCACCCATCACCGCATGCCGCTGCTCCTGCTCGGCTCGGTCCTCACGATCGCACTGGCGCTCCTGGTCGACTGGCTGGCATCACTGGGGGAGCTGCTGCTGCGGTCGCGGTTCGTCAAACGGGCCTGAAGGCCCGAGAGTTCCAAAGAGTCGGTTGCAAAGAAGTTGTTGCAACGGACTCTTTGCAACGTTATCTTTGTACGCATGCCGGAGCCCCAGCCCCACGAACGCAAGATCCGCCACCTCGACGCCCGCTCGCTGCGCGGGCTCGCCCACCCGCTGCGCATGCGGCTGCTCGACGCCCTGCGCTTCAACGGACCGGCCACCGCCTCCCAACTCGCCGAGAGACTGGGCGAGTCGAGCGGAGCGACCAGCTACCACCTGCGCCAGCTCGCAACCTACGGCTTCGTGGAGGACGCCCCGGAGCATGGCAAAGGGCGGGAGCGGTGGTGGAAGGCCGCCCACGACGGCCTGATGTTCGACGACGCCCTGTTCACGGACGCCAACCCCACCGTGCGCGGCGCCATCGACATGGTCATGCACGAGGTGGCAACCAAGCACGCTCAGGAGCTGTCCACCTGGCTCGGCAACCGGCACACCAGGTCCGAGAAATGGGCCCACGGCTCTGACCTGAGTGACATGACCCTACGACTCACGCCCGAACTCGCCCGCGAACTGATCGAGAAGCTGCACGCCCTCGTCGAGGAGTACCGCAACCTGCCCGCGATGGCGGACGCACCCGACGCCGAGCAGGTGCGCATTCACACGCACGCCTTCCCGGTCACCACGGACTGACGGCAGAGAGGCCACTTCCCATGTACCCCGAGACCCACCTCGCCCTGCACCAGACCCGCGCCGCCGAACTCCACGCCCAGGCCGACGCCCACCGGCTCGCCGTCGCGGCCAGGCAACCCCGCGACCTGCGCGTACGGCTCGGCTGGACCCTCGTCGAGGTCGGGCTGCGGCTGGCCGCCGCGCCCCGGCCCGCCGCGGTCTAACAGCTCGGTACCGAGCCCTGCCCCTTCTCCAGCGCCACCAACGCGTCGACCGCGCCCTTGAGCGTGGTCACCGGAACAAGCCGCAGCCCCTTCGGCAGCTCTGCCTTCGCGTCGGAGCACTCCGCCTTCGGGACCAGGAAGACCGTCGCGCCGTCCCGGCGGGCCGCCTGCGTCTTGAGGGCGACCCCGCCGACCGCGCCGACCGTGCCGGCCGCGTCGATCGTGCCCGTACCGGCGATCGTGCGGCCGCCCGTGAGGTCGCCGCCGCTGCCGTCGCCGTCCAGTTTGTCGATGATCCCGAGGGTGAACAGCAGGCCCGCGCTCGGGCCGCCGACGTCCGCGAGCTTCAGCGTGACCTTGACGTTCTTGTCGCCGAGGTCCAGGTACTTCAGCGCCGCCCGGGTCGCCGCGTCCTGGGACTGCTTCATCTGCTCGGTGTTGTGCTGTTCGATCTCCTTGACGGTGTTGCCGCTCGGATAGACCGCATCGCGCGGCAGCACCGCTTGGTCCGAGCGGAACCAGCCGTCGATCACGTCGCCCAGGGAGACGTGCGCGTCCGGGCCCGTGGCCTCGATCGTCGTCATCCGCAGCTGACCGGTCGTCGTACGGGTGGGTGCCCCGCTGACCGTGATCACGGGCGTGCCCTTGTTCGCACCGAGGACGTTCGCCGTGATGCCGGGCTGCGCCACGGAGAACGGCAGCGGCGCGAACGCCGCTGTGGCGAGCAGGGCCACGACGGGAAGAGCGCAGACGGTGACGGCCTTGGGACGCGAGAGGCGAGAGAGCACGGGATCAATCTAACGTGGCGGTGACTTCCGGCCAGGCGGCGGTCAGCCCCCGTACAGCTCGCTCCGGCCGGTGGTGAAGCGCCGCAGCGCCTCCGGGAGCGGTTCGATCCCGATCCCGGGCCCGGACGGCACCGGCAGATGGCCGTCCTGGAGGACGAACGGTTCGGTGATGTCCTCGGCGAAGTAGCGGGAGGACGCCGAGGTGTCGCCGGGAAGCGTGAAACCGGGCAGGGCGGCCAGCGCGAGATTGGGCGCGCGGCCGATGCCCGTCTCGAGCATGCCGCCGCACCACACAGGCACCCCGTGCGCGTGCGCCACGTCGTGGACGCGGCGGGCCTCCAGGTAGCCGCCGACCCGCGCGGGCTTCACATTGACGACCCGGCAGGCGTCCATCGCGATCGCGGAGGCGGTGTCGCGTGCGTTGTGCAGGGACTCGTCCAGGCAGACCGGGGTCGCGATGCGCTGCTGGAGCCGGGCGTGGGCATGGAGGTTGTCCGCGTCCAGCGGCTCCTCGATGAGCAGCAGCCCGAACTCGTCCAGCCTCCGCAGGTGCTCGGCGTCGGCGAGGGTGTACGCGGTGTTCGCGTCGACCTGGAGCGGCAGCACCTCCCCGAAGCGCTCGCGGACGGCTCGTACGGGTTCCAGGTCCCAGCCGGGCTCGATCTTCAGCTTGATACGGACGTATCCCTCGGCGAGGTAGCGCTCGACGTCGTCCAGCAGCTCGGGTACGGAGTTCTTGATACCGACCGACACCCCGGCCGGCACCCGGTCCCGTACTGCCCCCAGGTAGGTGGCGAGAGGCATGCCGTGGGCGCGCAGCTCCGCGTCCAGGACCGCCGTCTCCAGTGCCGCCTTCGCCAGCTCGTGCCCCTTGATCTTCGCCATGGCCGGGGCGAGCGCGGCCGTCGTCAGGCGGGGCAGGGCGGCGACGCGCGGCAGCAGGAAGTCGCGCAGGACGATCTCGGCTCCGGCGACGAACTCCGAGCAGTACAGCGGTTCGGGGTCGGCCGCGAACTCCGACCAGCCCTCGGCGGTGTCGGTGACGACGTGGAGCAGGAAGGTGTCCTTCGTGGTCATGGTCCCGAAGGAGGTGCGGAACGGGGTGACCAGCGGGATCGCCACGTGGACGACCTCGACGCGTTCGAGCTTCATGCCGGGGAGCCCTCCTCGCGGGTGAGCGTGTACCAGCCGTCCCGGGACATGCCCGTCGCCGTGAAGCCCTCGGCGAAGAGCTCCGTGAAGACGTCACGGACGGCGTGCCGCCAGCGCAGGGCGAGCGCCGGGTCGGCGGTGCGCAGGGCCACGACGTCCTCGGGGACGCGGCACCACACGTGCCGGTCGTCCGGGGAGCGGCGGGCGAGCGGGGCGCCGTCGGGACCCATGTGCGTGGCAAGGGCACAGGCGCGGTCATCGCTCTCCTGCGGCTGCCGGGGTGCCGCCAGGTCCCAGGTCACCGTCAGCCGGTCGCTCTCGTCGCCGTCGTTCACGCCGTCGGCCATCGGACCGTAGAAGTCGACCAGGTACTCCGTGCCGGTCGCGCCCAGCTTCACCAGGTTGAAGCGGGCGTTGCGGCCGACCAGCGGGTCGAAGGTCCAGCGCAGGGTGCGGGCGCCGTGCTCCAGCAACCAGGCGCGCTGTGCCTGCTTCACGGCATACCCGAGGCCACGGTCGGCGGCCGCCAGCAGGGAGTACGCGTCCGCCTCGGCCGGCGGCCCGAAAGCGGCCACACAGGCGCCGGCCAGCCGTTCGTCCGCGAAGGCGGCGTGCACGGCACCGCCCGCGTGGACCAGGCTGTGCAGCACCTCGGCCGGGATCGGCGGGCTGCTGCGGGGCGTCCGCCAGACGTCGCTGAAGTAGTCGGCCACGGCGGCGAGTCCGGTCACGTCGTGCACGGTACGGAGGTGGACGCCCGCGGTGCGTGCGGCATCGTCCGCGAGCCGCGCCACGCGCGCGTGGGCGGCGGACAGGTCCGTCTCTGCTGTCATGGGTCGAGTCTCGGGGCCCCGCGGTGGGCCCCGCGTTGTGCGAGACGCCAAAACCTGCGTATGGTCCTGATGGGATCGGCCAATCGGTGGAGGAGGCACCCATGGACGCCTGCACCCTCGGCGACCTGCTCGACGTCGGCGAGCCCTCCATACGGCTGCACACCGCGCCCGCCGGGCTCGCCGCGCCCGTCAGCGAGGCACTGCTGTACGACGTGAACGCCCCACTCCCCCGCGCGCCGGGCGCGCTGCTGCTCGCGGTGGGCGTGCGGGCCCCGGCCGCCGGTCCGCTGGCGCAGGCCGCCGCTGAGGCGGGGATGGCCGGAGTCGTCGTACGGGGCACGGACGGGCCCGTCGCCGAGGCAGAACAGGCAGGCGTGGCACTGCTCTCCGTGGACGAGGACGCCGCCTGGCACCAGGTGCACCTGCTGCTCGCCTCGGCGATCGGCGCGCACCCGGTGGCGACGGGTGGTGGGGACGCGCGCGGGGAGCTGTTCGCGCTGGCCGACGCGGTGGCGGCGGCCGTCGGCGGGGCCACCGCGATCGAGGACCCGGGGCAGCGGATCCTCGCGTACTCGACCGTGCCGGGACAGGCGACGGACGAGGACCGCCGCCAGGGCATCCTCGGGCTCCGGGTGCCGGGGAGCCCGGAGAACACCGAGCAGTACCGGGCGGTCTTCGCGGCCCAGGGTCCGGTGCGGCTCCCGGCGCTCTCGGGAGCCCTGCCCCGCCTCGCCGTCGCCGTGCGCGCCGGCGGCGAGACCCTCGGTTCGCTCTGGGTCGTCGACGACGGCCGGCTCGCGCCCGACGCCGAGGAGGCGCTGGCGCAGGGCGCCTCCACGGCGGCACTGCTCCTGCTGCGGGCGCGTGCCGCACAGGAGCTGGCTCGGCACCAGGACGGCGATCTGCTGCGCCGCATCCTCGACGGCACCGCGGACCCGGCCGCCGCCGCGCACCGGCTCGGCCCCGAGGCCGTACGGGTGGCCGCGTTCGTCCTGGACTCCACCGTGTCCGCGCCGGACGACGAACAGACCGCGCTGCGGCTGCTGGACCTCGTACGGCTGCAGTGCGAGGCGCGCTACGGGCGGCACGCGTGCGTGCTCGTCGACGGCGTCGTGTACGCGCTGCTGCCCGCACCGGGCGAGCGCGGCGAGCGGCACCGGCACCTGGCCGAGGACATCGTGCGGCGGGCCGGGCACGCGCTGCGGGTGCCGGTGCGGGCCGGGCTCGGCGAGGTGGTGCCCTCGCTCGCCGGGGCGCCGGCCTCCCGAGCCGACGCGGACCTCGTCCTGCGGGTGCTCGGGCCGGAGCTGCCGTTGGCGTGCGTGACCGAGGTGCGGCCCAGGATCACCCTCCGGCGGCTGGCCGAAGTGATGTGTGAGCGGCGGGAGTTGACCGCGGGAGTGTGGCGGGAACTCCGGGACCACGACGCCGGGCACGGCACCGCCCACGCACGCACCCTGCTGGCGTGGTTCGAGGCCGGCGGCGACATGGCACGCGCCGCGGAGCGACTGGGTGTACATCCCAACACCTGTCGCTACCGCCTCCGGCAGGTTCAGCGGCAGCTCGGCCTCGACCTGGACGATCCGGACGAACGGCTGGTGCTGTGGCTGCAGTTGAGGGTGCTGGGCAGCTGACCCGGGGCGCCGTCAGCGGAGCGCCTCGGCCACCTCGCGTGCGGCGACCACCACCCGCGGCCCCACCTTCTCCGGTACCGAATCCGACAGCATCACGACTCCCACGCTGCCCTCCACCCCGGTCACGCCGAGCAGCGGTGCGGCCGCCCCGCTCGCGCCGGCCTCCAGCTCCCCGTGCGTGAGCGTGTAGCCGGGCTCGGCGACCGCCTGCCTGCGAGCGGCGAGTATTGCGCGTCCGGCGGCTCCACGGTCCAGCGGATGCCGGAACCCGGCCCGGTACGCCACGTGGTAGTCGGTCCACGTCGGCTCGACCACGGCGACAGCCAGCGCCTCCGCCCCGTCGACCAGCGTGAGGTGCGCGGTGGCCCCTATGTCCTCGGCCAGCGCCCGCAGGGCAGGCAGCGCGGCCTCCCGCACCAGCGGGTGCACCTGACGGCCGAGGCGCAGCACACCGAGCCCGACTCGGGCGCGGCCACCCAAATCCCGGCGAACGAGCGAGTGTTGCTCCAGGGTGGCCAGCAACCGATACACCACGGTCCGGTTCACGCCCAGTTTGTTGGACAGCTCGGTGACGGTCAGCCCGTGATCCGTGTCGGCGAGCAGCTTGAGGACCCTGAGGCCCCGGTCGAGCGTCTGGGAGGTCTCCGCGGTCACGACGCCCACTCCTTAGTGGTGAGGTCGGCGGCCCTCGCGGCGGTTGCGGCGCCGAGTCCCGTCGGCGACGCGCTTCAGTGGCCGCCGATCGGCCGGCCGTCCGGGTCGGCCCCGGACTCGGTCGCTTCACGGCTGCGCTCCGCGGCGACGCTGCCACGGGGCGTGTGCGTAGCGGGACAGTAGCGAGCCGGTTCGCTCAGCGGAAGGCTCCGTCCAGAATCCGGTCACCGACCAGGACGCACTGGTTGGTTTTGCGGGGTTACGCACTGCTCACCGGGGCCAGCAGTGCCGCTGGAGCAGCCCCGGCATCACTTCATGCGGGTGGCCCACTCCTGGACCTTGGCGATCCGCTGGCGCAACTGGCCCGCGGTGCACTCGGCGCTCGGCGGGCCGCCGCACACCCGGCGCAGCTCGGTGTGGATCACGCCGTGCGGCTTGCCGCTCTGGTGGACGTATGCGCCGACCATCGTGTTGAGCTGCTTGCGCAGCTCCAGCAGCTCCTTGTGGGTGACCACGGGCCGCCGGTCGGCGGGCAGTTCGAGCAGGTCGGCCTCGGTGTCCGGCTTCTTGCGGCTGTGCGCGATCTGCCGGGCCTGCCGCTTCTGCAGCAGCAACTGCACCTGCTCCGGCTCGAGAAGACCCGGAATGCCCAGGTAGTCCTGTTCCTCCTCGCTGCCCGGGTGCGCCTGCATGCCGAACTCCGCGCCGTTGTACATGACCCGGTCGAAGACGGCGTCGGACTCCAGCGCCTCGAACGGCAGCGTGTCCTGCTCGCCGGTGTCCTCGTCCTGCTCCCGGTTGGCCTCCTCCATCTCCTTCTCGGACTCGGCGTAGGGGTCCTCCTCCTCGCCGTCCTTCTTCGGCTTGTCGAGGACGTGGTCGCGCTCGACCTCCATCTCGTTGGCGAACGTGAGGAGGTCGGGGACGGTCGGCAGGAAGACGGAGGCGGTCTCACCGCGGCGCCGCGACCGTACGAAACGGCCGACGGCCTGGGCGAAGAAGAGCGGGGTGGAGATGGTGGTCGCATACACCCCGACGGCGAGCCGCGGCACGTCGACTCCCTCGGACACCATGCGCACCGCGACCATCCAGCGGTCGTCGTTGTGGCTGTACTCGTCGATGCGGTCGGAGGCGCCGGCGTCGTCGGACAGCACGAGGGTCGCCCGGTGGCCGGTGATGTCACGGATGAGCTTGGCGTAGGCGCGGGCCGCCTCCTGGTCGGAGGCGATCACGAGCGCGCCTGCGTCCGGGACGGCCTTGCGGACCTCGGTCAGCCGCTGGTCGGCGGCGCGCAGCACGCTGGGCATCCAGTCGCCGCGCGGGTCGAGGGCGGTACGCCAGGCCTGGCTGACGGCGTCCTTGGTCATGGGCTCGCCGAGCCGGGCGGCGATCTCGTCGCCCGCCTTGGTGCGCCAGCGCATGTTGCCGCCGTAGGAGAGGAAGATGACCGGCCGCACGACCCCGTCGGCGAGGGCGGACCCGTATCCGTAGGTGTAGTCGGCGGCCGAGCGCCGGATCCCGTCGTTCCCTTCCTCGTACGACACGAAGGGGATGGGGTTGGTGTCGGACCGGAACGGCGTACCGGTCAGGGCGAGTCGGCGGGTGGCCGGCTCGAACGCCTCCAGACAGGCCTCGCCCCAGGACTTGGAGTCTCCCGCGTGGTGGATCTCGTCGAGAATGACGAGGGTCTTGCGCTGCTCGACCCGGTTGCGGTGCAGCATGGGCCGGACGCCGACGCCCGCATAGGTGACCGCGACACCGTGGTACTCCCGGCCGAGCGGTCCCGCGCTGTACTCGGGGTCGAGCTTGATGCCGATCCGTGCCGCCGCCTCCGCCCACTGCTTCTTCAGGTGCTCGGTCGGCGCGACGACGGTCACCTGTTGCACGACGTGGTGGTGCAGCAGCCAGGACGCGAGCGTCAGCGCGAAGGTCGTCTTGCCGGCGCCGGGCGTGGCGACGGCGAGGAAATCACGCGGCTGCTCCCGGAGGTACTTCTCCATCGCCCCGTGCTGCCAGGCACGCAGCTTGCCTGCGGTGCCCCAGGGGGCGCGGCCGGGGAAGGCGGGAGAGAGGTGGTGCGAGTGCGAGGAGCTGGAGCTGGCAGAGGTAGGGGCGGGCCTGGAAGGCCCTCCGTCGAGGGCGGTGGCGGGCGTCGGGCGGGCGGTAGTCACGGTCTCCGTGGAGGGTCGGGCGGCTCGGCTACATATGACAACCGGGCCACCCTACCGGTGAGCTCACCCGCCACTCGGGTCAACGCCGCCGCATCGGGCCAGGGTGCGACACGGGTCACAGATCATCGGGATCACCGCGTTCCGCCCCGCGGGGTCACCGCTCCCGCAGCCGGGTCGCCACCCACGCGCCCACCAGCGCCACCGCCGTCATCGGCAGGAACACCGCGGCGAAGGCGGCCGGGTGGGAGCCGCCGGCGGTCGCCTCGGTGGTCGTACGGGCGACGGTGCCGCCGCCGAGCGCGGCGAACGCGGCGCCGCCCGCGGAGAGCAGGACGACGTTGGACAGGCCGTCGGAGATCTGCAGGGCGGCCGAGTTGGCGCCGGCCTCCTCGGGGGCGGACAGGTGCAGCAGCAGGACGCTGGTCGAGGAGATGACCAGGCCCATGCCGAAGCAGCCGAACCCCCAGGCGACGGCGACGGTCCAGACGGGCACCGCATGGATCAGCACACCGGGCGCCGCGGCGATCGCGGCCGCGACGACGAGCATGCCGAGCGTCATCAGCCGCTCCCGGTACGGCTCCAGGCGCGGCCTCGACTGTACGTACGACCCGAGCGCCCAGGTCCCGCCGCCGGCCGCGAGCGAGAACCCGGCCAGCGTCGGCGACAGCCCCCGCTGGGTGACGAGCATGAGGGGGACGAAGCTCTCCGCCGAGATGAAGGCACCCGCCGCCACTCCGCGCAGCAACACCACGGAAGGCAGTCCGCGCGCCGCCCGGTAGGTACCGCGAGGCAGCAGTCCGAGCACCGCCGGGACCAGCAGCGCGGTGCCCGCGACACCGGGAGCCAACGAGGCCCAGCGGACGTCCTGGGCGGCGTACTGGAGGAGGCCCGCGCCCAGCGAGATACCGAGCGCCAGGCGGATGCGGCGGACGTCGAAGGGGGCCTCCACGGCCTGCTCGGCGGGTGGGCCCGCGCGGCGCCGTATCTGCGGCAGCGCGAGCGCCAGCGGGAACACCACCAGAACGGGGATGCCGACGAACACCCAGCGCCACCCGAGCTGTTCGGTCACCGCACCCGACGCGAGCGGACCGACCACCGACGGAACCACCCAGCTCGCGGCGAACGACGCCATGATCGCCGGGCGCAGCCGCTCAGGGTAGGCGCGGCCCACGACCACATACAGGGCGACGATCACGAGTCCGCCGCCGAGGCCCTGCACGGCCCGTCCCAGGATGAACAGCCACATCGCGCCGGCCGTCCCGGACAGCAGCAGCCCGGCCGCGAAGGCGGCGATGCCGCAGGTCAGCGAACCGAGCGGGCCGCTGCGGTCCGACCACTGCCCCGCGAGCACCATGCCGAACAGGCTCGTCGTGAAGTAGCCGGAGAACGCGAAGGCGTACAGCGACAGCCCGTCCAGTTCCCGCGCCGCGACAGGCATCGCCGTGCCGACGGCCGTCGCCTCGAACGCGATGAGCAGGACGACGGACACGATGCCGATGCTCAGCGCCCGGTACGGCCGGCTGAGCACGCCGGTGGCGCCGTCCGGGGGGACCGAGGGCGCGGCGCCGGCGACGTCACTGTCGCGGGGTTCCAGGGCTGCCATGCAGGTCAGAGTAAGGGGCTCGGCCGAGATTGGCTCCTGTCAGGAGTCGGTGATCGAGAGGGACCTTGGTCGTACGACTCGCCTTTCATGAACGGCGTATGGCAGTCCCATTGCGGCGCCGGCGATCCCCTTGAGCCCCCTGATCGCCCCGCCGTACGGTCCATACGTCAGGTCGGAACGAGTGAGCCGTGCCGCACCTGATCTTGGCCGTGTGTCACGTGGGTCGATGCCCTCTACGGCCTGGCGTACGGCCGTGTGCCCGAGTGGTTCAGGGACTCGCCTGCAAAGCGAGTTACGCGGGTTCGATTCCCGCCACGGCCTCTGATGCCTCGACCAGGCAAAACAACAGTTGCCGCGGCCCCGCGCGAGAAGTATCGGCCGGGTGCCGATTCAGCCGGTGGCTTCGCCCGCCCTGCGGAGTTGCGCGATTCCGACGTCCAGGGCGGCCTTGAGGTGGGTCGAGTCGCCCGTGGACGTCATGATGGAGACACCGCCCTGGATTCCGGCAAGCAGTGCGGCGGCCGTTTGATCGGCGTTCAGTGACGTCGGCAGCAGATCCCGCGCCTGCAGGGCCCGTACGCCGGCGGCGAGGTGTGCCTGCCACTGCCTCATCAGCTCGGCGACGATCGACCGGGCACCGGGTTCGGTCCGCCCGACCTGCAGGAACAGTGAGCCCAGCGGGCAGTGCTCGCCCTGTAGCTCGTAACGCTCCACCACGGCGTCCCGCCATCGGTACCAGGCGTCCCAGGAGTCCAGACAACCGAGATGGGGCTGCTGGTCGTCGAGGACACGGTCCGCCTCGTACTGCGCGACCGCGAGCAGCAACTGGTCCCTGCCCTCCGGGAAGTAGTGGAAGAGCTGGCTCTTGCTGGTGCTCGTCCGGGCCCGGATGTCGTCGAGCGTCGTGCACGCGACGCTTCTCTCACGCAGCACCTCGGCAGCGCCCTCGACGATGCGCGCCCGCGTGGCCCGCCCTCTCGCTGTCACCGCACTCGGCATCACGCCACCTCTTCCACTGGACCGACAAGTCCATTCTATCGCACCGGCCACAACCTATTGGACTTGCCGGTCCAGTTTCCTCGGACGATAGTCGATCCCACTGGCCCTCCACACGGGACGAATCGAAAAGAGGCACACGTCATGGCTACACGGCTGCAGCAGAAGACCGCCCTGGTCACCGGGGCCACCAGCAACATCGGTCGCGCGATCGCCGAGGCCTTCGCTGCCGAGGGCGCGCACGTCGCCGTCTCCGGTCGAAGCCGCGAGCGCGGCCTGGAGGTCGTCACCGGCATCCGAGCGGCGGGCGGCCGGGCCGACTTCGTCCCGGCCGACCTCGACGGGACCGCGCAGGCATCCCGGGACCTCGCCGAGCGCGCGACCGACGTGCTCGGCGGACGCATCGACATCCTCGTCAACAACGCCGGCATCTACCCCGGCGCCACCACAGCCGCCACCGACGAGGAGACCTTCGACCGCGTCTACGCCGTCAACGTGAAGGCCCCCTTCTTCCTGACCGCCGCGATCGCCCCGGTCATGGCGGAGGCCGGCGGCGGAGCCGTCATCAACCTGGGGTCCTGGATCGCCCGCCTGGGCGTCCCCATCGGCGCGCTCTACAGCTCCACCAAGGGTGCGATCGAGACGCTGACGCGGGCCTGGGCGGCCGAGTTCGGGCCCTCCGGGGTGCGGGTGAACGCCATTTCGCCCGGCGTGATCCGCGTCCCTTCCCCGGACGAGACCGAGCCGCACCCCGGCGACGTCATGATGAAGGGAACTCCCGCCGGGGTCGTCGGCGAGCCGGAGGCGATCGCTCAGGCCGCGGTCTTCCTGGCCGGCGACGAGGCGGCCTTCGTACACGGGACGGTCGTCGACGTGGACGGCGGCCGCACGGGTACCGCCGTCATCGCGGCGTAGCGATCAGATGCGTGCCGACCGGCGTCGCACAGCCCACAGTTGTCAGCGATATCGCGCAACCGAGCCGGGAGCCGCGGTCGGCGCTACGCGTACAGCCCTCCGCCGGCCTGGTCCTCGAAGGCCTCCGGCCAGTAGCGCCAGCCGTCGTCCTGCGGGGTCCTCGGGGTGGGGTCCCAGGCTGTCGGGTCGACCGTGGCGAGCGTCTCGGCCATCGTGGCGGCCAGTTGCTCGTAGGCGTCCGTCAGGTCGTGTTCCGCGTCCAGCGCCTTCTCGCGGTGCACCAGCCAGACCGTGAACGCCAGGGTGGAGATGTCCGCGTTGAGCGGGCGCAGCATCGCGTCGGGCTCGTTCCAGCACAGGACGGCCCCGGTGGCGCCGTCGACGAGAAGGCTCGTGTCCTCCAGCAGACAGCCGAGGCGTATCAGCCGGTCCGCCGCGGAAGGGAGTTCCTCCGCGGTGAACCGGTCCTCGTCCGCGTAGTACTCGGCCAGCGTCGGCAGGGGCACGTCCGTGTCCAGCTCGTACCAGTAGCCGTTCTCCGGGAGGCCCACCTCGCTCAGGAAGCGGCGGGTCGGCTCGTGCGTGAGCGTGCCGGGGAAGTCGACCTCCTCGAAGCGCACGATCGCGGCGGAGCCGAACTCCTCGTCCAGCAGCCGCGACGGCAGGTCGAGCGTGAGGCCCACGCCGGGGCGGGCAATCCGGGCCAGGGGGCGGATCAGCGCGGCCATGCGCCAGTACGGCGCAAGGTCCTGCCCGGCGTCCGCGGCGAACACCGACGCCAGTCGCTGGGCCGCTTCCGCCACCGCCTTCGGGCCGTACCCGTGTGGCGCGAACCGGCCGCGGGACGCGGTCAGTTCGTCCGTCGCCGCGGCGAACCGCAGCAGCGCCTCCAGGGAGGGGGCGAGCGGGGAGAGGTCCATCAGACCCGGGTGGCGCGGGTGGACGTACGTCGTGCCGACCTCACCCGTGGCGCCGTTGAGCACGAGGGACTCCAGGTCGCGGTCGACCGTGCGCAGCGCCCCTATGACCAGTTGGTCGCGCAGCTCCTCGGCGAGCTTCTCCGCGTCGTCGACCAGCTCGGCCACCCGCCGCAGCGCGGGCCGCTCGCACAGCGTCCCGAACCCCAACAGAGCGCTGCCGGACGGCAGTCCGGGCCCCGTGAGCAGGCGCCGTGTCTCCGCATGCGTGACGTACGGATCGAGATCCGTCTCGGTCAGCGTGATCACGCCACCGACGTCGGTCGTGCCCATTGCTTCCCCCGTGTGCTGTGACTTCAGAGCGCTCTCATGGCAGGGGAACATCCCCGTCGAGCTGCTCTCCCCCGATGCCGAAAACCATACGCGGCCCCACTGACAACGCGGCCGGAATTAGGCGCGGGCGCCGCCGGTCATCGAAGGCTCGTGACAAAGAGCACAAAGGTGCGGTCCGCCACGTGAAGGACGCGCCGCGCGGCGCCGCGACGACCGCCGCCGACACGAACAAAAGGGTGACGGAGTGTCCGTCGCTCACTGCGTCGTCACCACGGCCGCCTGTGGACGGATCGGCAGGCGGTTGACCGGGCGGCCCGTCGCCGCGCGTACCGCCGACGCGATCGCCGCCGGGGACGTCACCACGGGCACCGCGCTGACCGACTTCGCCCCGAAGGGCGCGACCACGTCCCGTTCCTCGACCAGCTTGACGATCCTGATGTCGGGCGCGTCCAGGGCCGTCGGGAGGGAGTAGCCCGTCAGGTCGGGGTGGCGGACCAGGCCGCGGGCCGTGCGCAGGTTCTCCGTGAGCGCGATGCCCACGCCCTGGGTGACGCCGGCCTCCACGCGCGCGGCGAGCTGCGCCGGGTTCAACACCCGGCCGACGTCCTGGGCGAGCGCCAGTTCCACGACGCGTACCGAGCCGATCTCGATGTCCACGTCGACCACGGCGCGGATCGCGCAGAACGCGAGCCCCACGAAGGCGTCGCCCTGGCCCGTCTCGTCCAGTGGCTCCGTGGGGTGCGGGCGGCACTGCGCCGTGGCCCACAGTTCCTTGCCGTCCATCGCCTCGGTCACCGTGGTCGACAGCACACCGTCGTACGAGGTGATCTTGCCGTCGGTGATCTGGAGCAGCTCGGTCGACATGCCGAACTTGTGTGCCAGGGGCTGCAGCAGTTGCGTACGGACCATCTTGGCGGCCCGTTCCACCGCGCCGCCCGACACCCAGGTGTGGCGGCCGCGGCAGCCCGCGCCCGCGGGCGGCTGGTCCGTGTCGACCGGCGCCACGTGCACCTCGTCGATACCGAGCGTCTCCTGGACGATCTGCCGGGCCAGCGTCGAGAAGCCCTGGCCGGTCTCGACGGCCGCGCACAGGACCGTCGCCACGCCGTCCTGCACCTTCACCGTCGCCGTGGAGACCTCGTCCGCGCCCTCCGCGCCCAGCATGTGCACCATGCCGATGCCGTAGCCGACACCGCGGCGCACGGCGCCGGGTTCGCCCGCGCCCTCGGGGCCGCCCGGCAGCAACCACTCCTCCTCGGGGGTGTCCTTGGGCAGCGGGGGCAGCGGGTAGTCCCGTACCGCCTGGAGCAGTTCGGCCACCGGCGCCGGGCAGGTCACCGTCTGGCCCGTGGGCAGGACGTCACCCGTCGCCATGATGTTGCGCAGCCGCAGCTCCGCCGGGTCGAGGCCGAGCTTCTTCGCGAGCTTGTCCATCTGGGCCTCGTAGGCCGCGCACACCTGCATCGCGCCCTCGCCCCGCACATGACCCGACGGCGGGTTGTTGGTACGGACGGCCCAGCCCTCGATGAAGGCGTTCGGGACGACGTAGGGGCCGCAGGCGAAGGAGACCGCGGCGGCGAGCGCGTCCGAGGGGGCGTCCGCGTACGCGCCCGAGTCCAGCAGGATCTGCGCCTCGACCTTCACCAGCTTGCCCTCGGCGTCGGCGTGGTGGCGGTAGCGCAGGAGGGTGGGGTGGCGGTGGACGTGGCCGAGGAAGGACTCTTCGCGCGTCGCGGTCAGCTTGACCGGGCATCCCGTCTTCAGCGCGAGCAGTCCGAGCGGCAGCTGGAAGCTCTGGTCCTCGCGGTCGGCGGTGGCGCCGGGCACTCCGGTGACGACGACCTTCACCCGCTCGGGTTCGAGCCCGTAGACCGCGGCGGCCCGGTCCCGGTCCGTGTGCGGGTCGGTGGAGGCGATGTACAGCTCGACCCCGCCGTCGGGCCGGGGCACGGCGAGTCCCGCCTCCGCGCCGATCGGGGCGGGGTCCTGGCGGCCGATGCGGTACAGGCCCTCGACGACGATCTCGCCGACCGCGTCCGGGTCGCCGTGGCGCAGCGGGATGTGCCGGATCAGGTTGCCGTCGGGGTGCAACTGCTCGGCCTCGAATGCCTGCTCCGGGTCGGTCACCGGGTCGAGCACTTCGTACTCCACGATGACGGCGGCGGCGGCCATGCGCGCGGTGTCGGGGTGGTCGGCGGCGACGGCCGCGATGGGTTCCCCGTGGTGGCGCACGACCTCGGAGGCGAACACGGGCCGGTCTGCCGTGCCGCGGCCGTGGAACGCGCCGCCGGGCACGTCCTCATGGGTGACGACGGCCCGGACGCCGGGCATCTCGCGCGCGTGGCCGGTGTCGATGGACAGGATGCGCGCGTGCGGGTGCGGCGAGCGCAGCACCGCGGCCCACAGCAGGCCCTCGGCCCACAGATCGGCCGCGTACGGGAAGGTTCCCTCGGTCTTGGCTCCGGCGTCGACGGACGGCAGGGAGGCGCCCAGGCCGTGCGGCAGCGGCTCGGGGGCGGGTGCGGCCGCCGCGGTGGTCGCGGTGGCGGCTTCGTTGCTCACGCCTGGCCTCCGTCCTGGCCGTACGGGTGCTCGTTCGGGGCCGCGTTGTCGAACGCGGAGGGGTGGACGCCGCCCGCCCCGGGGCCCGCCTGGTGCGGGATGCGGGCCTCGTCGGCGTCGCGTGCCGACTCCGCTCCGCTGTGCGCCTCGCGCTCGGCGACGACCTCCTTGACGGCCTCCAGGACACCCCGGTAGCCGGAGCAGCGGCACAGGTTGCCGCACAGGGCCTGGCGGGCCTCCAGCTCGGTGGGCGCGGGATTGCCCTCCAGGAGGTCGTGCACGGTCATCGCCATGCCGGGGACGCAGAACCCGCACTGCACGGCCCCCCGCTTGGCGAGCGCCCGCTGCACGTCGGAGGGCTGTCCGTCCACGGCGAGGCCCTCGACCGTACGCACCTCGCTGCTCGCGGCGGTGACGGCGGGCACCAGGCAGGACGCGACGAGCCGTCCGTCGACCTGGACGTTGCAGGCGCCGCACTCGCCCTGGGAACAGCCGTCCTTGGCGCCGGCGAGACCGAGTCGCTCGCGCAGCACGTACAGCAACGACTCCCCGATCCACGCGTCGGTGACGGGTCGGTCGGCGCCGTTCACCCGCAGGACGTACGACGCCAGGGGGTGCTCGTCGTGCGGCGGCGCCGGCTCCGTGCCCTCCTCGGGCGCCGGCTCGTGGCCGTCGGCGGCCTCCGGGGCCGCTTCGGACTCGGCGGCGGGCGGGGAGTCCGGTTCGGCGTCGGGGGCGCCGAGGGGCTCGGACGGCTCCTGGGCGGCCTCGTGCGCCTCAGGGGCCCCACCGGGCCGTGTGTGCTCGTACGACGCACCGGACGGCTCCCCAGGGGCCTCGGCGGGCTCTTCCGCGGCGCGCTCCCGCGTCCCGTCCGACCACGGCTGTCCGGCCGCGCCCGTGGCCCAGGGCGCGGGCGCACCGCCCGGAAGGGTCGCGGGCGGGGTGCCGCCCCACTGCTCGACCAGCGACGACGTGCTGAACTCGCCCGACTCGTCCGGCAGATCACCGCCGGCCACGGGGATCGACCACTGCCCGGTGACGTCGTGCCCGGATGCCGGTGCCGCCTGTTGCCCGGCCACGGACTCGTCGAAGCTCCACTGCCCCGTCGCGCCGGGGCGGTAGGTGAACCGGTCGTCGGCCCCCTCCCCACCGGCGGCGTTCGGGTCGTGCCACTGGGCGCCGTCGGCGGGCGTCCCCCAGTCGTCGCCGTCGGCCCCCGGGTCGGCGGGCGTGCCCGCGGCCGGGGTGAACGAAGGGGGCACATAGCCGTGGCCCGGGGCGGCCAGCGGGGTGTGGGAGGCGAGGAGGGCGTCGATACCGCCCTCGGGGAGCTGCACGAAGGCGGTGGCGCCGTCGTCGTAGTCCCCTTGTGGCAGCCGCTCCCAGGAGCCGTGGGTGGCCCCCTGGGGGGTGCCCTCCCGGTGCTGGTCGTCGGTCATGACAGTGCCCTCCCCAGTGCTCGTCGGGCCAGCGCGGCGACAGTGCGCCGCAGGTGCAGTACGGCGGGCGGAAGCTGCTGCACGGTACCGTCCTCCGCCGGGGCGGGGTCGGGGATGCAGGCCGCGGCGACGTACTCGCCGAAGGCGGCGAGGGCCTCCGGGACGATCGCGCGGTTGTTGTCCCAGTCGATGAGCTGGGCGACCCACTGCTCGGCCTCCAGGGGGCGCAGCGGCATCGGCGCTATGGCACCGACGGCGCAGCGCACGCCGCGCCGGGCCGGATCGAGGACGAGCGCCACGGACGCGACGGCCCGCCCCGGGCCGGTGCGCCCGGTCGCCTTCAGGAAGACCTGCGGGGCGTGCAACAGCGGCACGCGCACGTAGCCGATGAGTTCGCCGCCGCGCAGCATCTCCATGCCGGCGAGCAGGTGTGAGACAGGCATCTCCCGGCGGGCTCCGCCCGGGCCCGCGATGATCAGCGTGGCCTCCAGGGAGGCGAGCACCGGAAGGGCGTCGCCGGTGGGGGCGGCCGAGGCGATGTTGCCGCCCAGGGTGCCCGCGTTGCGGATGTGCGGCGGTCCGACCGCGCGCGCCGCCGCCGCGAGGGCGGGAATGAGGGCCGCGAAGTCGGGGCGGCCCATGCGTGCGTGGGTGAGGCCGGCGCCGAGCAGCGCGTGGCCGTCCTGGTACTGCCAGCCGCGGATCTCGCTGATACGGCCGAGGCCGACCAGCGCGGCGGGTCGCAGCTGCCCGGAGTTGACGGCGGCCATGAGGTCGGTGCCGCCCGCCACGGGAACGGCGGTCGGCATGGCGGCGAGAGCCGCCACGGCCTCGTCCAGTGAGGCGGGCAGCGTCACGGCCTGCGCCGCCTGCGGTGCGTGCGTGGTCAAACCGGCTGCCCCTTCCCGCTGCCCCACCTGTGTTGCCGTACGGTACGTGCTGACAGGGCGGACGTGGCAACTCTGGCACATCTTTCCCCGCCCCCGACGCGGGGGTCCGGTAGGAGGCATTCGCCCCCTCACCAGGGAGATGGTCCGTTTTGCCACCGGATCGCCGATCGGGGTGAATTGCTGCTCTTCGGTGATCCTTGTGCCACTTTTCGCAGGCGGGGTCACGTTTCCAGGGAGTCCGGCGCCTCGGCTGCCCCTCGCGAGCCGCCTCACACGTTCGGGGGCGCACCCTCGATCGGGCGTCCGAGCACACCGGGTCGCCGCTGCCACGGCCACGGTCCCGTGGGCGGCCGGTAGGCCACTCCCAGGGCGTCGAGCCGGCGGTAGTGGGCCGTCATCCGCCGCTCGAAGCCGGCGAAGTCCCGTTCCGCCGGGGTGGGCAGGGTGCTCCAGGCGACCTCGGCGAAGGCCGCGAGCCGGGGGAACGTCTGGTAGTCCACGCGCGGCTGATCCTCCATCACCTCGGTCCACACGTTGGCCTGGGTGCCGAGAACGCGCCGTGCCTCCTCCTCGGTGAGCTGCGGCGGAACGGGCTCGAACCGGTAGACGTCCTCGAGGGTGCGCACGTACCCGATGGGCACCGGCTCGTCCTCGCCGCCGTCCTGACGGTGGTCCAGGTACACCTGCTGCTCCGGGCACATCACGACCTCGTGCCCGGCCCGCGCGGCGGTGATGCCGCCCGCGTACCCGCGCCAGGAGGACACCGCGGCACCCTCCGCAAGGCCACCCTCCAGGATCTCGTCCCAGCCGATGAGCCTGCGGCCGCGCGCGGTGAGCCAGCTGTCGAAGTGCCGGACGAACCACGACTGCAGTCCGTCCTCGTCGGCGACTCCGAGTTCTCCGATGCGGGCCTGGGCGGTCGGGGACTTCCGCCACTGGTCCTTGGCGCACTCGTCGCCGCCGATATGGATGAAGGTCGAGGGGAACAGTTCCAGGACTTCCTCGAACACACCCTCGTAGAACCGCAGGGTGTTGTCAGTGGGGGCGAGTACGTTCTTGGAGATGCCCCAGTCGTCCCAGACCGTGAGGGAGGTCGTGTCGATGACGTCGGAGTTGCCGAGTCGGGGATACGCGGCGATGGCCGCCTGGCTGTGCCCGGGGACGTCGATCTCGGGGACGACGGTGATATGCCGCTCCGCCGCGTACGCCACGATCTCGCGGATGTCGTCCGGCGTGTAGAAGCCGCCGTGGGGCTTCTCCTCCCACAGCGGCGAAGCCCGGTGGCCGAATCTGCTGCGCGCCCGCCAGGATCCGACCTCGGTGAGCCTCGGATACCGCTCGATCTGAAGACGCCAGCCCTGGTCGTCGGTGAGATGGAAGTGGAAGACGTTGAGTTTGTGGGCGGCCATCAGGTCCAGGTAGCGCAGCACGCCGTCCTTGGGCATGAAGTGCCGGGCGACGTCGAGCATGAGACCGCGCCAGCGGAAACGGGGCGCGTCCTCGATGATCTGCTGCGGAATTCCGTGGTTGACGCCCGGGCGCACGGGGGCACGGCGGAAGGCGTCGGGTCCGAGCAGTTGACGCAGCGTCTGGGCACCCCAGAACACTCCGGCCGCGCTGCCGCCCCGGATCTCGATGCCCCGGTCGACAATGACGCTGAGTTTGTACTCCTCGGGCTCCAGTGTGTCGTTCAGGTACAGCCGTACGGAATTGCGGCTGTCCTCGGGGCCGGGCGGCAACGGCAGGCCGAGAGCCGCGCCGAGTGTGGAGCGCAGCCAGCGTTCGGTGGTGTCCGTACCGGGTGCGGCCCACAGGGCGGTGTCCTTGTCGAGCATGACAGCGCCGTGCAGGGGGCCCTCGACGGCGCGCGGCGCCGGAATCAGTTCCATCACGTCAGTCCTTCACCGCTCCGCCCAGCCCGGAGACCAGCCGTCGCTGTACGAGTACGAAAAAGACGAGTACCGGAATCGTCATCACCGTCGACGCCGCCATCACGCCGCCCCAGTCCGGCTCGTCGGGCTTGTAGAAGACGAGGAGTGCCATCGGCAGCGTGGACTGCGATGTGTCGCTGATGATGAACGACTTGGCGAACAGGAAGTCGTTCCAGGCCGAGATGAAGGAGAACACGCTCGTCGCCACCAGGCCGGGCAGCACGAGCGGGAAAAGGATCTGCCACAGGAATCGCGCACGGCTCGCCCCGTCGAGGTACGCGGCCTCCTCCAGCGCCTCGGGAACGGCCTTCACAAAACCCCGCAGCATCCAGATCGCGAAGGGCAGCGAGAAGGCGATGTGAGGCAGGATGAGCGAACCCAGGGTGTTGAGCTGTCCGAGGTCCCGCATGAGGAAGAAGAGGGGGATCGTCAGGGCTTCCACGGGCACCATCTGGGCGATCAGAAACATGATCAACAAGGTTGTCCGGAAACGGAAGCGGAATCGCGTCACGGCGGTCGCCGCGAGAAACGCGATGAGCGCCGACACGAGGACCACACAGCCCGCCACGAGAAGGCTGTTGAGGAAGTAACGGCCGAATTCCTGCTGCCCGAAGACGCGGCGGAAGGAATCAAGGGTCGGGGACGTCGTCCACGGCCGCGGCCGGGTCGACTCGATCTCCCCGGCCGGTTTCACGGCGCTCAGCACCATCCAGTACAGCGGGAAGGCGACCACCGCCGCGAGAAGCAGCGCCGACGCCTCGGCCGCCAGCCGCCGGGGACGCCGTACCAGACCGCGTACGAGGTTCACAGCTCCTCCCCCTGCCTGCGCAGCAGCCGCAGATACACGAGGGTGACGGCCAGCAGGATCAGCAGCATCACCACGCCGATCGCCGAGCCGAGGCTGTACTGGGAGGACGCGAACGCCTTCTGGTACGCGTACACGTTCAGCACCAGGTTCTGTCCGGCGATGCCGCCGCCGTTCGTCATGACGTAGATCTGGGTGAAGACCTTGAAGTCCCAGATGACCGACTGGATGGTGACCACCGTCAGGATCGGCCGGAGCATCGGTGCGAGCACCGAGCGCCAGATCCGCCACTGCGAGGCGCCGTCGAGCGCGGCGGCCTCGAGCACCTCGGCCGGGACGGCGCGTATGCCCGCGTACACCGTCACCATGACGAACGGGAACGAGCACCAGACGACCTCGAGGAGGACGAGGGAGAAGGCGCTGTAGCGCCCATACGTCCACGAGTGGTCGCCGAGGCCCAGCACGCGGTTCACGGGCCCGAAGTCGGGGTCGAAGAGGAACAGCCAGACGGTCGAGCCGGTGACGGCCGGGGTCGCCCAGGCACCCAGGGCGGCCAGCATCAGGGCGAGGCGCGGCAGCGCGCGGACCCGGGTGAGCAGCACGGCGAGCGCGCAGCCGACCGCCAGGGTCGAGACGACGCAGGCGGCCGCGAACACGACCGTGGCCAGCAGCACCGACCAGAACTGGTCGTCGCCGAAAAGGGTCGCGTAGTTCCCGAACCCCTGGAAGCTGGTCGGTTCGCCGCCGCTGACCTGGGCCTGGGTGTACTGCAGGACCGAGATCAGGCCGAGCTGGTAGACGGGGTAGACGAGCAGCCCGCCGAGCACGACGAGGGCGGGGGCCAGGTAGAGCCAGGGGGTCCTGCCGCCACGCATCGCATGGCGTGTGCGTACGGCGGTCGTGGAGCGGGCGGGCCGCTCCACGAGCGTGTCCTGAGCCATCACCGGCTCAGCCCGCGGAGCCGAACGCGTCGTTCATCTTCTTCGCCGCGTCCCTTGAGGCGGCCGCCACGCTCTTACGGCCGCTGATGACCTCCTGGAACATGGTCGGCAGGACCAGCGAGGAGTCGATCTGAGACCAGGCGGGCGAGGTCGGCACGAACTTGGTGCCGGCGGACAACGTCTGTACGAAGGGCTTCACGAACGGCTGCTTCGCAGCTGCCCGGTCCCGCACGTCCGTGAAGGTCGGCAGGAACCCCATCGCGTCGAAGAGTTCGCCCTGTGCCTTCTTCGAGGCGAGCTGCTCCATCAGATCGACGGCGAGGGTGCGGTGCGTGGTGCTCTTCAGGACGCCGATGTTGTTGCCGCCCGCGAACGCCGGGGCGATCGAGCCGGACTTCACACCCGGCAGCGGTACGACCCCGTACTTGCCCTTGACCTTCCCGGCCTCGACGGCGGTGTGGCTGAAGTCGCCGCCGATCGCCATGCCCGCCTTGCCGGCCGCGAACGCGGTGATAGTGTCGTTGCCGCCCATGCCCGCACACTTGGCGGCCGGACAGTTGCCGTCGCCGAACAGCGAGGTGTACGCCTTGATGCCCTTCTGAGCGGCGGCGCCGTCGATGGCCGAGGTGTACGAGCCGCCCTTGCCGGCCGCGAGTTCGCCGCCGTTGGCCCAGACGAACGGCATCGCGCCGTACGTGTAGGCGCCCCCGACCACGAGTCCGTACAGGTCGGGCCTGGCGGCGTGGATCTTGCGTGCGGTGACGGCCAACTCTTCCATGGTCTTCGGGACTTGGATGCCAAGATCCTTGAAGATGTCGGTGCGGTAGTACAGGGCGCGGACGCCGACGTAGAAGGGCGCGCCGAAGACCTTGCCGTCCACGGTGACCGACTGCCTGGCGGTGGGGTCGGTGTCCTTGGCCTCGCTCCAGTCGGTGAAGTCCTTGCTGACGTCGAGGAGTCCGCCGTCGTGGACGTATCCGGCGGTGTCGGTGTTGCCGTACTCCATGAGGTCGGGGGCGGACTTCGGGTCGTTGAAGGCGGCCTTGACGCGCTGGGCGCGGGTGTCGACCGGGATGTACTCGACGTCGACCTTCGTGCCCTTGTGGGCCTTCTCGAAGGCGGCGACGACCGAGTCGACGACCTGCTCCTTCGGCTTGTTGCCGACCTCCTGGAAGAGCCACACGCGCAGGGTGCCGCTCTTGTCGTCCTTCCCGGAGGAGGAGTTGGAGGAGGTCTGGGGGGCGCAGGCGGTGGCGGTGAGGGCGGCCAGGACCAGGGCGGTCAGCGATGTGGTGACTCGGGCGGACGGCTTCATGGAGCGTTCCTCCGAAGGCGGCGTTGCAGCATATGCAATGACGGTTTCGCTCTGCACAACACTCGGGAGGCTAGGGACTGCATGAACACGCCCACAAGAGGTCTCAACCACTCTGTGACCAGCAGACACACTCCGTGCAACGGGGGCCGCGCCGCAAAACGACACAAAGGCCCCCGGGGCGCATGAAAACGCGGCCCCGGGGGCCCAGCCGTGTGTCGTGGGTGAGCCAGTCGGCTACTTGTCGCCACCCTTGCCCTCGTCGCCGCTGCCCATGGATTCGTAGATCTCCTTGCACATGGGGCAGACGGGGTACTTCTTCGGGTCCCGGCCCGGTACCCACACCTTGCCGCACAGCGCCACGACGGGCGTGCCGTCGAGGGCGCTCGCCATAATCTTGTCCTTCTGGACATAGTGGGCGAAGCGCTCGTGGTCACCGTCGCCGTGCGACACCTGCGGCGTCGGCTCAACGAGGGTCCCCGTACCAGTACCGCGCTCGGGCTCAAGAGTGCTCATACGGCCAAGGGTACTGAAGCCCGCACGCATCAGTTGAGCGTAGGGTCGTCCGGGTAGGTGGCCACCATCGCCAGCTCGCTGCGCTGACGTCGCAGCACCTCCCGCCAGAGTCGCTCCGGCATCGGGGACGACACGTCGCCGGGCTCCGACTCGACGACGTACCACGCCCCTTCCACCAGCTCGTCCTCCAGCTGGCCCGGCCCCCAGCCCGCGTACCCGGCGAAGATGCGCAGCGACCCGAGCGCCTTGGCGAGCAGCTCGGGCGGGGCTTCCAGGTCGACCAGGCCGATCGCCCCGTGCACCCGGCGCCAGCCGAGCGGGGCACGCTCCGCGGAGCCGCCGGGGATCACCGCGACACCGAGCGCCGAGTCCAGCGAGACCGGCCCGCCCTGGAAGACGACTCCGGGCTCGCCCGCGAGGTCCGCCCAGCCCTCCAGGATGTCGCCCACGTCCACGGGGGTGGGGCGGTTGAGGACCACACCGAGCGAGCCCTCCTCGTCGTGGTCGAGAAGGAGCACCACAGCGCGGTCGAAGTTCGGGTCCGCCAGGGCGGGCGTGGCCACGAGCAGCCGCCCTGTGAGCGAGGACACCTCGGTCATGCCAGACATGATCCCGCATCTTGCCTCCGGATGGGGAGGCAATACGGGTACGCGAGTGAATGCGGCCATGAATCGGGCAGGCGGCCTGGTAAGGCCTGGTTCGGGGGTGTGACGGGACGGGGCAGGGGTGGGGCGCGGGCACACACGGCGAAGGGTAACCGCGCGCGTCCGGTGACGCACGGTTCGTGTTGTGGCAAAGCTATGACGTAGCTGGGGGGTCCTTGGGCTTACTCAAGGGGGGTGGGCGGCCATTACGCTTACGTCTTCGGCCCCTGCCCAACTCCACGGAACGCGAGATTCATGACCGTCAACGACGATGTCCTCCTTGTCCACGGCGGCACCCCGCTGGAGGGCGAAATCCGTGTCCGCGGTGCGAAGAACCTCGTACCGAAGGCCATGGTCGCCGCCCTGCTGGGCAGTGCGCCGAGCAGGCTGCGCAATGTTCCCGACATCCGCGACGTACGTGTCGTACGGGGGTTGCTGCAGCTGCACGGTGTGACGGTCCGGCCGGGCGAGGAGCCGGGCGAGCTGGTCCTCGACCCGACGTACGTCGAGAGTGCGAACGTCGCCGACATCGATGCCCACGCCGGCTCGTCGCGCATCCCGATCCTCTTCTGCGGCCCCCTGCTGCACCGCCTGGGCCACGCGTTCATCCCGGGCCTCGGGGGCTGCGACATCGGCGGCCGGCCCATCGACTTCCACTTCGACGTGCTGCGGCAGTTCGGCGCGGTCATCGAGAAGCGCGCGGACGGCCAGTACCTGGAGGCGCCCAAGGGGCTGCGCGGCACGAAGATCCGGCTGCCGTACCCGTCCGTCGGAGCGACCGAGCAGGTGCTGCTGACAGCCGTGCTCGCCGAGGGTGTCACCGAACTGTCCAACGCGGCCGTGGAGCCCGAGATCGAGGACCTCATCTGCGTGCTGCAGAAGATGGGCGCGATCATCGCGATGGACACCGACCGCACCATCCGCATCACCGGTGTGGACAAGCTCGGCGGTTACACCCACTGTGCCCTGCCTGACCGGCTGGAGGCCGCGTCCTGGGCGTCGGCGGCGCTGGCGACCGAGGGCAACATCTACGTCCGCGGCGCGCAGCAGCGCTCGATGATGACGTTCCTGAACACCTACCGGAAGGTGGGCGGCGCCTTCGAGATCGAGGACGAGGGCATCCGCTTCTGGCACCCGGGCGGCCAGCTCAAGTCCATCGCGCTGGAGACGGACGTGCACCCGGGCTTCCAGACGGACTGGCAGCAGCCGCTGGTGGTCGCCCTTACGCAGGCCACGGGCCTGTCGATCATCCACGAGACCGTCTACGAGTCCCGCCTCGGCTTCACCTCCGCGCTCAACCAGATGGGCGCGCACATCCAGCTGTACCGCGAGTGCCTCGGCAGCTCCGACTGCCGCTTCGGGCAGCGCAACTTCCTCCACTCCGCGGTGGTTTCGGGCCCGACCAAACTCCAGGGCGCCGACCTGGTCATCCCCGACCTGCGCGGCGGCTTCTCCTACCTGATCGCGGCCCTGGCGGCCCAGGGCACGTCCCGGGTCCACGGCATCGAACTCATCAACCGCGGCTACGAGAACTTCATGGACAAGCTCGTGGAACTGGGCGCGAAGGTCGAACTGCCGGGCAAGACACTCGGCTGACGGCACCGATACGGCGCGAGGGGCGGTCACCCGAACCGGGTGACCGCCCCTTTGGCCTTACTGGGCCCGTACGCCGTCCCGAGGGCGTCTGCGGGCCTCGTCACGCCGTCCCATGCCGGTACGGGCTCATCGCGCCGTCCCATGCCGGTGCGGCCCCATTGCGCCTCACCATGCCGGTACGGTACGGCCTCGCACGCCGTCCCGTGGCGTGCGAACGGCAAGGTCACTTGCCCTTGGCGGCTTCCTTGAGCTTGGAGCCCGCGGAGACCTTCACGCTGTAGCCGGCCGGGATCTGGATGGGGTCGCCGGTCTGCGGGTTGCGCGCGGTGCGAGCGGCACGGTGGGTGCGCTCGAAGGTCAGGAAGCCGGGGATGGTGACCTTCTCGTCGCCCTTGGCGACGACCTCGCCGACCGTCTCGGCGAACGCGGCCAGCACGGCGTCGGCGTCCTTGCGGGTCACCTCGGCGCGGTCGGCCAGCGCGGCCACCAGCTCACTGCGGTTCATGTTGTTACTCCCGTGTTCTTCTTGCCGTTGAGGCGTGCCACGCGGCGGAGCCGCATGTTTGGGCACAGCGAAGCCGATGCTGCCAGGGTCCTCGGTGGGTCCCCGGACCCGGGTCCGTCGTCAGACCCTCGCGCCCGAAGACGCATCCTGCCCCCACCTGCGGCGGGAAAGCCAATCCGGCACCCATAGGAGTCGTGAGAACACCCGTGGGAGTCACACGAAAGCGCCACTGCCTCACTGTGGTGACGCTCGGTCCACTCCCGGCAACGGATCGCAGGTCCCGTGGCCTGAGCCTGGCCGCCACCATAGAGGGCGACCGGGCTCCCCGGGTTCCACGACGCGCCGGATCCATGGCCGCCGTGGCGATGGTCACAGCCACCGCGGTGCCGGGCCTACTCGCCCGACGGCGTCACCGCCTTCGCGGCGTCCCGCACCGCCCCCGCGACCGCGCCCGCGACCTTGTCGTTGAACACGCTCGGGATGATGTAGTTCGGGTTCAGCTCGTCCTCGGTGACCACGTCCGCGAGCGCGGTCGCGGCGGCCAGCATCATGTCCGTGTTGACCGTGCGGGACTGCGCGTCCAGCAGACCGCGGAAGACGCCCGGGAAGACCAGGACGTTGTTGATCTGGTTCGGGAAGTCGGAGCGGCCAGTGGCCACAACCGCCGCTGTCTGACGGGCGATTGCTGGGTCGACCTCGGGGTCCGGGTTCGCGAGAGCGAACACGATCGCGCCCTCGGCCATGGCGGCCACGTCGACGCCGTCGAGCACGTTCGGGGCGGAGACGCCGATGAAGACGTCGGCACCGCGCACGGCCTCCTTGAGCGAGCCCGTGAGCCCCTCGGGGTTGGTGTTGTCGGCGATCCAGCGCAGCGGCGAGTCCGGGGCGGCGGCCACCAGGTCCTCGCGGCCGGTGTGCACGACACCGTGGATGTCGGCGACGACGGCGTTCTTCACGCCCGCCGCGAGCAGCAGTTTGAGGATGGCCGTACCGGCCGCGCCGGCGCCCGACATCACGACGCGCACATTCTCAATTCCCTTGCCCACCACGCGAAGTGCGTTGGTGAGGGCGGCGAGGACGACGATCGCGGTGCCGTGCTGGTCGTCGTGGAAGACGGGGATGTCGAGGGCCTCGCGCAGGCGGGCCTCGATCTCGAAGCAGCGGGGCGCTGAGATGTCCTCGAGGTTGATGCCGGCGAACCCGGGGGCGATCGCCTTGACGATCTGGACGATCGCGTCGGTGTCCTGGGTGTCCAGGCAGATCGGCCAGGCGTCGATGCCGGCGAACCGCTTGAAGAGGGCGGCCTTGCCCTCCATGACCGGCAGCGCGGCCTTCGGGCCGATGTTGCCGAGGCCCAGTACGGCCGATCCGTCCGTCACGACCGCAACGGAGTTGCGCTTGATGGTCAGGCGGCGGGCGTCCTCGGGGTTCTCGGCGATCGCCATGCACACACGGGCCACACCCGGCGTGTAGACCATGGAGAGGTCGTCACGGTTGCGGATGGGGTGCTTCGACGCCATCTCGATCTTGCCACCGAGGTGCATGAGGAACGTACGGTCCGAGACCTTGCCCAGGGTCACGCCCTCGATGCCGCGCAGTTTCTCCACGATCTCCTGAGCGTGGGAGGTCGAGGTCGCGGCGATGGTGACGTCGATGCGGAGCTTCTCGTGGCCGGAAGCGGTGACGTCGAGGCCGGTCACCGAGCCTCCGGAGGACTCCACGGCCGTGGTGAGCTGGGAGACCGCGGTTCCGCTCGCGGGCACCTCCAGCCGGACCGTCATCGAGTAGGAGACGCTGGGCGCCGTTGCCATGGCCGACTTCCTCTGCTTTCACCGTGTCGCGGATATGCCGTCCGATCGTCGCACCTACCGTGGAGTACGTGGTAGCCGCCCCGGATTGCGAACGTTTTGTTCGTCACTTTCGGGTACTTTCGGAAAGCCGATTCCACGATACGAGAGAAGCCGCGCGGCGGGGGAGATCCACCTCACCAACGAAAGAGATCCGCGTCACCGTCGTGACGCGGACCTCCCGAACGTTCAGCGACACCGACCCGCCATGCTCGCCTCGCGGCAAGTGGTCGCTCGAAGCGACGAAGGTTGGGCCCGGGGGCTTGGATCGGGCCGGTGCCGACATCCAGGCTAACAAACAGATCCCATAAGGCCATTCCCGTAGCGAGAGTTCATCTTCCGTACGGGTCAGTCACGCAGCAGGTCCGGCACCCCGTCCGGGTCCGGCTCGTCCCGCTCGCCCGAGACCACCGTCAGCTGCTGCGTCGCCCGGGTCAGCGCCACGTACAGCACCCGTAGACCTGCGGGGCTCTCGTCGGCGATCTCCGCGGGCGAGACGACGACCGTCGCGTCGTACTCCAGGCCCTTGGCCTCCAGGCTGCCGAGCGCCACCACCCGGTCGCCGAGCCCGTCGAGCCAGCGGGTCGCCTCCTGGCGCCGGTTCATCGCGACGACGACGCCGACCGTGCCGTCGACGAGGCCGAGCAGCCGGGCGGCCTCGTCGCGCACCGTCTGCGCCGTCGACTCCCGCACGACCGCGAAGCGCGGCTCGACGCCCGTGGAGCGGACGGCCGAGGGGGCCTCGGAGCCGGGCATCGCGAGCGCGAGCACCTTCGAGGCCAGTTCGGCGATCTCCGCCGGGTTGCGGTAGTTCACCGTGAGGGTGAAGCGGCGGCGCGGACGGGTGCCCAGGGCCTCGTCGCGCGCCCCGGCCGCCTCGTCCGGGTCGGACCAGGACGACTGGGCCGGGTCGCCGACCACCGTCCAGGTCGCGTGCCGGCCGCGGCGTCCGACCATCCGCCACTGCATCGGCGTGAGGTCCTGCGCCTCGTCGACGATGACGTGCGCGTACTCGGTCCGCTCCTGGGCGAGCCGCTCGGCGCGCTCGCGCTGTGTCTCCTCGCGTACGGGCATCAGCTCCTCGAGCCCGGTCAGCTGGTCGAGCGGGTCCAGCTCGCGCTTCTTCTTCGGGCGGGCCGGCAGACCGAGGATGGCCTGCAGTTCGTCGAGCATCGCCACATCGTGCACGGACAGCCCGTCCCGCCTCAGGGAGCGGGCGACCCTGCGCACCTCGCCGGGGTTGAGGATGCGCCGCGCCCAGCGGCCCAGCTGCCTCTCGTCGGCCATCGCGTCCAGCACGGCCCGCGGGGCCAGCTCGGGCCACCAGGCGTCCAGGAACGTGATGAAGGAGTCCTCGGAGGCGATGTCCTCGTCGAAGGAGGAGCGCAGCTCGGCGGCCAGCTCGGGGTCGGTGTACCGGGTCGCTGCGCCGGAGCGGGCCCACAGGGCGTCCAGCAGAAGCTTCCGGGCGCGCGGGCGCAGCAGGTTCACCGGAGCGGTGCCGCTCAGGGCGCCCTGCCGGATGCGCTGCAGTTCACCGGCCTCCAGTTCGAGGCGGCGGCCGAAGGCCACGACCCGCAGCAGGGTCGGCGCACCGTTCGTTTCCAGCGCCCCGCGCGCGGCCTTCCGCAGCACCTTGAGCATGCGGTACGAGCCCTTGGCGCGGGCCACGGACGGAGAGTCGTACAGCGTGGCCTCGGCGCCGTCGACGAGCGAGCCGATGGCCCGGATGGCGACCTGGCCCTCCTCGCCGAGCGAGGGCAGCACACCCTCGGTGTACGCGACCAGCAGGGGGGTGGGCGAGACGATCAGGATGCCGCCCGCGTATCTGCGCCGGTCCTGGTAGAGGAGGTAGGCGGCCCGGTGCAGGGCGACGGCCGTCTTGCCGGTGCCGGGGCCGCCCTCGACGTACGTCACGGAGGCGGCGGGGGCGCGGATGACCATGTCCTGCTCGGCCTGGATCGAGGCCACGATGTCCCGCATGGTGTGCGTGCGGGCCTGGCCGAGGGCCGCCATCAGGGCGCCGTCGCCGATCACGGGCAGCTCGTGGCCGTCGAGGCTCGCCTTCAGCTCGGGGCGCATCAGGTCGTCCTCGACGCCGAGCACCTTGCGGCCCTTGGAGCGGATGACCCGGCGCCGGACGACCCGTCCGGGGTCGACCGGCGTGGAGCGGTAGAAGGGGGCCGCGGCGGGCGCCCTCCAGTCGATGACCAGCGGCGCGTACTCCTCGTCGAGTACGCCGATGCGGCCGATGTGCAGGGTCTCGGCGATGTCGGCCGTGTTGTCGGGGCGCACCGCGCCATCGGCGGGCTCGACCGCCGTGTAGGCCCCGTCCGGACCCTTCTTGCCGTCCTTGCCGAGCAGCAGGTCGATGCGGCCGAAGAGGAAGTCCTCGAACTCGTTGTTGAGCCGGTTGAGGTGGACGCCTGCCTGGAAGACCTGCGCGTCCCGCTCGGCGAGGGCCCCGGGCGTGCCGACGTGGCCCCGCTTGGCGGCGTCGTTCATCAGGAATTCCGCCTCGTGGATCTTCTCCTCGAGGCGCCGGTACACCCGGTCCAGGTGTTCCTGTTCGACGCTGATCTCCCGGTCGCGGAGCGAATCGTGCGCGGACTTGCCGACCGTGACGAGCGCGGTTTCCTGTTGAACCTGAGCGGCCACCGGGCCCCCTTCTGACGTGCTGGGCAGCCGTCTACCGTACGCGAACGGGGCCCGAAGAGGCTACGGCCTGCTCCGGACCCCTGCACGCGTCGGCCCGCGGCGTCGTACTGCGTACGCCGCGGGAGGTGCTCAGGCGGATGCGCGAACGCCTACGCGTTCACCTCCACCAGCCGCTTTCCGTCGAACGTCATGACCTCGAAGTGGTCGATCTGGTTCGGCGTGAAGGCGGCCCCGCCGTGCACGTAGAGCGGGTACTTCGCCTGCTCCGTCTTGGCGTTCGCGATGCCGTAGCCCCACTTGGGGACGGACCACGAGGTGACCGTCTCGCGCTCGCCGTTCTTGCCGACGGCGATCAGGGAGCACTTGAGCGGGCCCTTGACGTTCTTCAGCTGGAGAACGGCGTGCGTGCCCCAGGCCCTGGTCTCCATCGCGACCACGGCGTTGACCTTGGTGTTCGGGTCGGTCGCCGAGACCTTGTCGGTGATGACCTGGAAGGCCTCCTGGGCGGGGCCCATGGCCATCGGGTCGGTGGCACCGCTGTCGCTGCCGCCGTTCACCGCCATCACGGTGAGCGGACCGCCGATGATCAGCGCCGCCGCGGCCGCCACGAGGTAGAAGCCGCGCCGGCGCTTCTGGGCGCGCCGCTCGGAGACCTCGTCGACCAGCCGCTCGACCAGCCGTGGGCTGGGTTTCGCGGACAGGGATTCGCCGATGGCCGGGGTGCCCTGGCTGCCGGGCAGGTCCGCGAGCGCGGCCAGCATCGGCTCCATGCCCGCGAGGTCGTCCAGCTGCTGGGCGCACCAGTCGCAGGTGGCGAGGTGTGCTTCGAAGGCCGTCGCCTCGGCGTCGTCCAGGATCCCGAGGGCGTAGGCGCCGACGGTCTCATGGATGTCGCCCTGGCCCTGGGGACCTTGTGGACCTCTCACGGCTCCCGGGCCGCCCGTGCCGAATCCCCCGTACACATTGCTCATGCCGTCACCCCCCGCTCCTCCAGTGCCAGCTTCATGGACCGCAGGGCGTAGAACACCCTGGAGCGCACCGTCCCACTGGGGATGCCGAGCGTTTCGGCCGCCTCGTTGACCGTACGCCCTTTGAAGTACGTTTCGACCAAGACTTCCCTGTGAGCCGGGGTCAGGTCGTCCAGCGCGTCCGACAGTGTCATCAGCCACAACGCCTTGTCGATCTCGTCCTCCGCGGGTATGACCTCCAGCGGCGACGGGTCCACCTCCTGCGGCCGGGCCTGCCGGCTGCGGTGGCCGTCTATGACGATGCGCCGGGCGACCGTCACCAGCCAGGGGCGTACCGAACCGGTCGCTCGATTGAGCTGACCGGCATTCTTCCAGGCACGGATGAGCGTTTCCTGCACGACGTCCTCGGCGCGCTGCCGGTCGCCGGCGACCAGGCGCAGCACATAGGCGAGCAGGGGTCCCGCGTGTTCCCGATACAGAGCACGCATCAGCTCCTCGTCGGGCTCGGTCGACGAGGACGCCGAGGACGCCGAGGACGAGGTCATGCGATGTCGGGCCCTTGGCCTTCGTTCATCAGCCACGGCGGAATCCTTGCGCACGCCTACCTCCGGTGTCCGGGGGTTCCCCCAGTCGGTCGCTCACATCCGGGTACGCAGAGCGGGGCCGTGGTGTTCAAAGTGACAGCACAAATTTCTGGGACGAGGTGTGGAAAGCCACCCTACTGGGCACCCATTTCCCCCCAAGGGGACATACGACCGCCCCCGCCGGGAGACACAGGTCACATCGGCCGGAGACTTCACTCCCAGGCCGGGCTTGATCATCGTGTGAAAATTTGGCTCGACTTCGATGGAGAAATTGTCGAGAACCGAGTCCTGACCTCACAGCGGGAGAAGGCCGTCGATGCTCGGCCGCACCCACGGGACCCGGCTCAGCCCCCGGCAGGGCTACGCGCGAGCCAGAGCGGCCCGGCGGCGGTGGCGGGCGACCCGTTCCCGGTTGCCGCACACCTCGCTCGAGCACCAGCGGCGACGACGGCCCCGGGACGTGTCCAGGTAGACGATGGGGCAGTTGTCGCCCGCGCACTGCCGCAGGCTCGCCCGCGCTCCCGGGTCCGTCAGCAGCTCGATCGCCTCACGGGCCACCGCGGCCAGCAGTTCCTCGCACCCCGGCAGCGCGCGCAGCCGCCGCACCAGCACGCCCTCCTCCGTACGCACGGCACACGGCGCGGGCGGCGCCCCTCGCGCCACCGCGTTGACCCACGCCAACGCCCCGTCGGCCGGGCGTCCGTCCAGCTCCCCCCGCACCAACTGCCCGACCTGACCACGCAGTTCGCGAAAGCCCGACAGCCACCTCGCATCCGCCCCCGCCAGCGGCGTGCCCGCCGGCACCAGCCCGGCCCCGATGATCCACGCCCGCAGCCGCGCCACCGAGTCGAGCCGTTCCTCGGGGTGCGTCGTCGCCAGCAGGTCCAGGCAGATCCGCCCGGAGTCGAACCGCAGCTCGTACGGGGCCGTGGCCGTGCCGGATGCCATGTGCCTGTCACCGCCTTGGAGTTGCCGCCGTGAGCGGCGGCCGGTGGGGTCCGCCGAGGGGACGTGTCCGCGTAAGAGTGCCTGGGTGCCGTACCGGAGTACCGGAGTTCGTACCCCCGTTCGTACCCACTACAGTGCCCGCCCGCACCCGCCCCGGGAAGGCCCCGTACGTCCCGCCTCCACCGTGGACGCCCCCTTATGCGGATGCGCGTCTCGATGATGTCCCCGGCGCCCCGGGCCCGGTTGACTCCCGGCCATGACATCCGACACACGTCGGCAGGACCCCGGCCGCCGCACCGCCGACGGCGTCCTCGGCGCGGCGACCGTCGCCACGGGCCTGATCGCCGGCACCTTCTACGTCTTCGCCTGCGCCGTGATGCCCGCCCTCGCCCGCAGCGACGACCGCGTCTACATCGAGGTCATGGGGAACATCAACGACGTCATCCACAACCCGGTGTTTCTCCTGGTCTTCCTCGGCTCACCCCTGCTCGCGGCCGTCTCCGCCCGGCAGTCGCGGACGGCGCCGTACCGGCGGTGGATCCACGCCGGCCTCGCCGCCTGCGCGCTCGCCTTCCTTGTCACGGTCGTCGCGAACATCCCGCTCAACGACGAGCTCGCCGCGGCCGGCACCCCGGCCCGGATCGCCGATCCGGCCGCCGTGCGCGACCACTTCGAGCGCGCCTGGGTCACCTGGAACGTCGTACGGGCCCTGCTGTCCACCCTTGCCCTGGCCTGCCTCTGCCGCGCGCTGCTCCTGCGCGGCAGGACGGCTCAGACATCGGCGTACTTGGACTCCGCCACCGGGTCGAGCGCGAGCCGGTAGCCGCGCTTGACCACCGTCTGGATCAACCTCGGCGCTCCCAGGGCCGTACGCAGCCGGGCCATCGCCGTCTCCACGGCGTGCTCGTCGCGCCCGGCACCCGGCAGCGCCCGCAGCAGCTCGGCCCGGGCGACCACCCAGCCCGGCCGCCGGCACAGGGCGCGCAGCAGGGACATGCCGGCAGGCGGGACGGGCCGCAGCGTCCCGTCCACCATCACCGCGTGCCCGCGGATCTCCACCCGGTGGCCCGCGATGGGCAGCGTACGGGCCCGGCCGGGCAGTTCCTGGCACAGCAGCTGGACGAGCGGACCGAGCCGGAAGCGTTCGGGCTGGATCGTGTCGAGGCCGCGGGCCTGGAGCGGCAGCGCGGTAACCGGTCCGACGCAGGCGGGCAGCACGTCGTGGTGGAGTGCGGCGAGCAGCTCGGGCAGCAGCCCGCGCTGCTCGGCGCGGGAGAGCAGGGACGCGGCGGCGGGCGCGCTGGTGAAGGTGAGCGCGTCCAGGCCGCGGGTGATGGTCGCGTCCAGAAGCCGGTCGACGGGCGCGATGTCCTCCGGCGGCATCCACCGGTACACGGGCACCCCGACGACCTCGGCGCCCCCTTCCCGCAGCGCCTCCACGAAGCCGGGCAGCGGCTCGCCGTGCAACTGAACCGCGATACGGCGGCCGTCGACGCCTTCGTCCAGGAGCCGGTCGAGGACCTCGGCCATGGACTCGGAGGTGGGCGACCACTCCTCGGTCAGCCCGGCGGCCCGTATGGCGCCCTTCACCTTGGGCCCGCGCGCGAGCAGTTCCACCCCGCGCAGCCGGGCGAGCAGGTCCTCGCCGAACCCCCAGCCGTCGGCGGCCTCGACCCAGCCGCGGAAGCCGATCGCGGTGGTGGCGACCACGACGTCCGGCGCCTGGTCGATCAGCTCCTTGGTGGCGGCGAGCAGTTCGCCGTCGTCGGCGAGCGGCACGATGCGCAGGGCAGGGGCGTGCAGCACGGCCGCGCCGCGCCGCTGGAGCAGGGCGCCCAGCTCGTCGGCCCGCCGCGCGGCCGTCACGCCCACGGTGAACCCCGCGAGCGGGCCGTGTTCTGGTCGCTGCTGATTGTCGTACATGGCTCTCGTCCCGCACTTCAGTCGGCATACCGGGCGTACGCGTCGGACCTACATGCCGATCGAGCCTGTCAACGGCGCATGACAGGCTCGGTTCGGCTTGATGTCGCTGGTGTTACGTCACACCTCGGCGTAGCTGAGCTGGGGCTTCGCCTCCGAGGCGGCGGCTTTGGCCTGAGTTTCGGCGGCCGGGCGGCGAAGGTATACGGCCCAGGTGACCACGAAGGCGACGCCGTAGAAGGCGAGGAAGACGACGAACGCGCCCGTGCCGGAGCCGTAGGAGAGGAACGACTGCCGGAAGGCGAGGTTGATGCCGACGCCGCCGAGGGCGCCCACGGCCCCGATGAGTCCCATGGAAGCACCGGAGAGCCGACGCCCGTAGGAAGCGGCCTCGTCCCCGGTGAGCCCCCTGGCGACGGCCTTGGTCTGGAAGATGCCCGGGATCATCTTGTACGTCGACCCGTTGCCGAGCCCGCTGAGCACGAACAGCACCACGAAGACGGCCACGAACAGCGGCAGCGACTTCTCCATGCTGGCCAGTACCAGGACCGCGGTCGCGGCGGCCATGGCGACGAAGTTCCACAGGGTGATCTTCGCGCCGCCGTACCGGTCGGCGAGCCGGCCGCCGATGGGACGGATGAGGGAGCCGAGGAGCGGGCCGATGAAGGTGAGGTACGCGGCCTGCAGCGGCGTACGCCCGAACTGGTTCTGCAGCACCTGCCCGAAGGCGAAGCTGTAGCCGATGAAGGACCCGAAGGTGCCGACGTACAGGAAGGACATGATCCAGGTGTGGGCGTCCTTCGCGGCGTCCTTGGCGGCGCCCGTGTCGTTCTTCACGGAGGCGATGTTGTCCATGAAGAGGGCGGCGAGGACGGCGGCGACGACGATGAGCGGGATGTAGATCCCGAGCAGCACCCGGGGCCCGCCGCTCGCACCGATGATCGCGAGCGCGACGAGCTGGATGACCGGCACGCCGATGTTGCCGCCGCCGGCGTTGAGCCCGAGGGCCCAGCCCTTCTTCCGCAGCGGGAAGAAGGCGTTGATGTTGGTCATGGAGGAGGCGAAGTTGCCGCCGCCGATGCCGGCCAGCAGGCCGATCCACAGGAAGGTGGAGAAGGAGGTGCCCGGCTCCATGACGGTGAAGGCGGCGATCGTCGGGATCAGCAGGAGACTGGCCGAGATGATCGTCCAGTTCCGGCCGCCGAAGACGGCGACCGCGAAGGTGTAGGGCACGCGGACGACGGCCCCCACGAGCGTGACCATCGACGTGAGCATGAACTTGTCGGCGGGGGTCAGCCCGTACTCGGGGCCCATGAACAGGACGAGCACGGACCACAGGGTCCAGATCGAGAACCCGATGTGCTCGGAGAGGACGGAGAAGACGAGGTTGCGCCGGGCGACCTTCTCCCCGGTCTCGTTCCAGAACGTCTCGTCCTCCGGATCCCAGTGCTCGATCCAGCGGCTTCCCCTGCTCGGTGCGGGGGCTGTGCTCGGGGCTGTCATGACGCCTCCACGGTGCTCCGGTGCCCAGGTGTCGTACGCGGTGATGACTCCCGAAGGTAGAAAGGACGCGTTTCCGCCCTGTGGCTGCGAATGACCGGAAGGGAACTTTGCTCTCACGCAGCGCGCGGGGGCGCGGTGAGGGAAAGGGCCGCCGGGGTGGACGGGCCGGCCGAGGAGACGTGACGCCGCAGGCCCCGAGGGGAGTGTGACGACAGGACTCAGCTCGCCGTAGGCGACAGCCCGCCGGAAGCCTCCGGCCCGTCCAGGGGCGCGGGTACCGGCGCCGTGGTGGCCCGGGGGATCAGATGGGTGGGCAGGATGATGTGCCGCCTGTGGTCCGCATCGGAGTCGTTGATGAGTTCCAGGGCCAGTTCGCCTGCGATACGGCCCATGTCCGACGGTGCCTGGGCGACCGTGGACAGGTTCGCCCACTCGGCCGTCTGGTGGTCGTCGAAGCCGATGACGGACATCCGCTCGGGCACCTGGATCTGCGCCCTGCGCAAGGTCGTGATGAAGACGGCCAGCTCGTCGTGCTCGGCCAAGACCGCGGTGGGCGGCTCCCGCAGACTCAGCAGCCTTCCGACCCCCTTGCTGACCGGACAGCCCTGGCTCGGCCTGGCGTCGTGCTCACCGCTCCCCCATGACGAGTGCGTCCGCGGCCGGGAGCCATCCGTCGTCCGGCGGGGTCAACCACCCTGCGCTCTCCCCCAGTTCGACCGCCGCCCGGCGAAGCGCATCAATCCCGGGGTGCGCCGACCCCTTCCGCCACACCAGCGACACGGGTGACAGAGGCACCGGGTCGACCAACGGCCGCAGGACGGTGCGCGGCATGGCGGGGAAGTCCACCACGGCGAGGACCGGGTGTCCCGTCTTCGCCATGATCCGCTGGAACTCCTCCGCTCCGACCGCGAGCGGTGCGGGTGGGGCCACCTCTATGTCCCGGTCCTCGAAGAGGCGGCACGCGAGGTCGGTCCACTCCGGTGTCCGGGGGTTTCCGGCGCCCGCGTACACCGTCTCGCCGGACAGTTCGGACAGCGGCACCTCGAGCCGGGACGCCAGGCGGTGGTTCTCGGGCAGGACGATCGCCATCCGCTCGTACCGCACCGGCTGCTGGCCCAGCCGCGCCCGCACCGCCGGGTCGAGCCCGGCGAACCGGCCGAACGACGCGTCCAGACGCCCCGCGAGGATCTCCGCCGCGGCCCCGGTCAGACCGCTTTCGTAGCGGGCCATCAGCTCGACGTCCGGGACGAGTTCGCGGGCGCGGTCGAGGACGCGAGTGCCGAACAGGCCCGGGCTGTTGACGTCCACCAGCAGCGGCCCCTCGGGCTCGCCGCCCCGTCCGAACGCGGCGAGCAGCGCGCTCTGTGCCTCCAGGACCTGGCGGGCGTACGGCAGCAGGAGCGCGCCGTCCGGAGTCAGGGCCACCTGCCGGGTGGTACGGACGAACAGCTCCGCGCCCAACTCCCGTTCCAGCCGGCGGATGTCGCGGCTGAGCGCCTGCTGGGCCACGTACAGCCGGGCCGCGGCGCGGGTGAAGTGCAATTCCTCGGCGACGGCCAGGAAGGCGCGCAGCAGGCGGGTGTCGACAGTGGCGGGGGGCATTCGCCCGAACTTACAACCCGTGTGCGTCAATCGCCATGGAGTAAGTGTTGGACCGCGGGTCGGGGCGCGGGCGACGGTTGGTCCATGCCGCAACCGTCCTCCCGTAGAGCGCCCGTGCTCACCGTCACCCAGGACACCCTGGTCGCCGCCGACTTCACCCCGCGCCGCCGGGCGACTGCCCCCTCCCGGAACCCGTATCGCCGTCTCTTCACCCTTCCCGGCACGCTCGGCTTCACGATCGGGAACCTCATCGCCCGCCTTCCGGTGGGCATGTTCAGCGTCAGCGCGGTGATCATGATCGCCGGCTCCCGGGGGTCGTACGCGCTCGCCGGCGCCGTCACCGCCACCGGCCTGATCGCATCGGCCGTCGTCGCACCCTGGATCGCGCGCCTCATCGACCGCCACGGCCAGGCCCGGGTCGCGCTGCCGGCGACGGCGTTCGCCCTGCTCGGCGGCCTGGCCCTGCTGCTGTGCGTGCACTACGACGCCCCCGACTGGACCCTCTTCGCCGCCTACGCCACCACGGCCACGACCCCCAACATCGGCGGCATGTCCCGCGCCCGCTGGGCCCACCTCCACCGGAGCGACCCGGAGTCCCTGCACACCGCGAACTCCTTCGAACAGGCCGCGGACGAGCTGTGTTTCATGCTCGGGCCGGTCCTCGCCGTCTTCCTCTGCGGGACCCTGTTCCCGGAGGCCGGCGCGCTGACCGGGGGGATCCTGCTGCTGGCGGGCATGCTTCTGTTCACGGCCCAGCGCGCGACGGAACCACCACCGAGCCGGCGGACGACGACGGCCCCGCCGCTCCGCGCCCCCGGTATGCCCCCACTCCTCATCAGCCTCCTGGCCACCGGCGCGGTCTTCGGCTCGATGGAGGTCGTCACCATCGCTTTCACGGACGCACAGGGTCACAGGTCGGCCGCGGGTGTCGTCCTCGCACTGCAGGCGGCCGGGTCGTGCCTCGCGGGGCTGCTGTACGGCGCGCTGAAGCCGGCCGGACCCGCCGAACGCCGCTACCCCTGGTGCCTGGCGGCCATGACGGCCCTGATGACCCTGCCCCTGCTCGCGGCACGCACCGCCGGATCCCTCACCGCCCTCGCCCTCGCCCTGCTCCTCGCGGGCATGGCGACGGCCCCCACGATGATCACCGCGATGACCCTGGTCCAGCGGCGCACCCCGGAGGGCCGGTTGAACGAGGGCATGACCCTCGCCGTCACCGGCCTGATGGGCGGCATCGCCTGCGGCTCCGCCACCGGCGGCTGGGCGGCGGAACACCTTTCACCGACCGCCGGCTTCACCGCGCCGACGGCCGCCGCGGCCCTGGCCCTGCTGATCGCGACCGGCCACGCCGTCCACGCCCGTCGCACGCGACGAACCCGATCGGCGAGCGGCACGAATCTCCGCTGATTCGTGCGCACCCATTGACGCGCCCACAGCCCCCACATACCTTCCACCGTCGAAGCGCTTCGACGTCACGCATCGAAACGATTCGATGAGCGCTGCGTGACACCCCAGGTACCCATCCGACTCCCCTGGAGGCACTGGATGTTGACGGCACGAAGGCGTGTGGTGGCGACGGCGGCGGCGGTCCTCACCGGATCCCTGCTCCTGGCCTCCTGCGGTGGCTCGGACAGCGGTTCTTCCGACGGCAAAACTCTCAAACTGTGGCACTACGAAGCCCCGAACAGCGCGATGGGCATCGCCTGGAACGAGGCCATCAAGGAGTTCGAGGCGAAACACCCGGGCGTGAAGGTGAAGTTCGAGGAGAAGGGCTTCGAACAGATCCAGAAGACCGCGCCGATGGTCCTCAACTCCTCGGACGCGCCCGACATCATGGAGTACAACAAGGGCAACGCGACGGCGGGCCTGCTGTCCAAGCAGGGGCTCCTCACCGATCTGACCGCCGAGGTCACCAAGCGCGGCTGGGACAAGGAGCTCAGCGCCGGGGTGAAGACCACCAGTCAGTACGACGCCAACGGCGTCATGGGCTCCGGAAAATGGTACGGAGTACCCAATTACGCCGAATACACCATGGTCTTCTACAACAAGGACCTCTTCAAGAAGTACGGCATCGCCGAGCCGAAGACGTTCGCCGACCTCACCGCAGCCATGGACAAGTTCGTCGCCAAGGGCATCACCCCGCTCGCCAACGCCGGCGCCGAGTACGTGGCCCAGCAGTACCTGTACCAGCTGGCGCTGTCGAAGGCCGACCGCTCCTGGGTGGACTCGTACGAGCTCTACAAGGGCAAGACCGACTTCCACGACGCCGCCTGGACCTACGGCGCGACCACCTTCGCCGACTGGGTGAAGAAGGGCTACATCAGCAAGACGTCCAGCGGCTCCAAGGCCGAGGACGCGGGGGTCGCCTTCATCCAGGGCAAGAACCCGATCCTGTTCAGCGGCAGCTGGTGGTACGGCCGCTTCAAGGCGGAGAACAAGTTCGACTGGGGCACCATGCTGTGGCCGGATTCGAACCTGACCCTCGGCTCGGGCGGCAACCTCTGGGTCGTCCCCAAGGGCGCCAACAACAAGGACCTGGCCTACGACTTCATCGACATCACCATGTCGAAGAAGATCCAGAACCTGCTCGGCAACAAGGGCGGCGTGCCCGTAGCGGCCGACGCGTCCGCCATCACCGACCCGCAGGCGAAGGCCCTCATCGCCGACTTCAACACGGTCTCCGGACGTGACGGCCTGGCCTTCTACCCGGACTGGCCGGTCGCCGGCTTCTATGACGTCCTCGTCTCCGAGACACAGAAGCTGATCACCGGCAGCGAGAAGCCGGACGCCTACCTGAGCAACGTGCAGAAGGCGTACGACAAGGGCGTGCCGAAGCAATGACGATCACCGTCGACCGGGGTGCGCGGGCCGCCGGCAAGCACCAGCACGCCGGCTCGCGCCACCCCAGCCCGCGCACGTCGTACGCCCTCTTCCTGCTCCCCGGCATCCTCGCCTTCCTCGCCGTGATCGTCGTCCCGTTCCTGATGAACACGGGCGTGAGCTTCACGGACTGGAGCGGCGTCGGCTCGCCGAAGTGGACCGGGCTCGCCAACTACCGCGAGCTGATGGACGACTCCGAGTTCTGGGCGTCGTTCCGGCACAGCCTGTTCATGGTCGTCGCCATGGCCGTCGTACCGACGATGCTCGGACTCGTCCTCGCCGCCGCCCTGTTCGACTACGTAGGCAAGCACTTCGGCAGCAAGACCGCGGCCGTCCTTCGCGCCTGCTTCTACCTCCCGCAGGTGCTGCCCATCGCGGTCGCCGGCATCGTCTGGAGCTGGATCCTCGCTCCCGACAACGGCGCCCTGAACGCCTTGCTGAAGGCGGTCGGCCTCGGCTCGCTGCAACAGGACTGGCTCGGTGATCCGGACATCGCCCTCTACACCGTCATGGGCGTGATGGTGTGGGTGCAGATCGGCTTCCCGCTCGTCGTCTTCATGGCGGGGCTCCAGCGCGTCGACCCGCAGCTGTACGAGGCGGCGGAGCTGGACGGCGCCGGCTGGTGGCGCCGCTTCTGGCACATCACGCTGCCGCAGATCAGACCCGAGATCTACGTCGTGCTGCTGTGGTGCACGATCGCCGCGCTGAAGGTCTTCGGGGCCGTCTACGTCCTGACCAAGGGCGGGCCGGGCGGCGCCACCGACGTCCCCTCCTATTTCTCCTTCACCACGTTCTTCGAGAAGACACAGGTCGGGTACGGCGCCGCCGTCTCCACCGTCCTCACCGTGATCATCCTCGTCCTGGCCCTGGTCGGGCTGAAGCTCCAGACCCGCGCCGAGGACGCCGAGGAGGGGGTCCGCACATGACCGCCGTACGCCGCTACCCGGTCCTCATCGCGCTCTGCATCGGCGCGGCCTTCATGGTCCTGCCGTTCCTCATCGTCGCGGTCAACGCCGTGAAGTCCCCCACCGAGTATTCCCAGCACGGCCCCCTCAGCCTTCCCAAGGGCCTCTACCTGGACGGTCTGAAGGACTTCTGGTCTCGCGTGGACTACGGCCAGAAGCTCTTCAACTCCGTCCTGATCAGCGGCTCGGTGGCGGTCCTGGCCGCGGTCCTGTCCGTGCTCAACGCCTACGCGATCGGCATCGGCCGCATCAGGGGCCGCACCTGGGTGCTCGCCTTCTTCGTGCTCGCCAACATGCTGCCGCAGGAGGCGCTGATCTATCCGATCTACTACCTGTGCAAGCAGGTGGGCCTGTACGACACCCGGCTCAGCGTCGTGATCGTCTTCACCGTCGTCCAGGCCGCCTTCGGCACCTATCTGCTCTCGTCCGTCCTCGGGCAGTTCCCGCGCGAGATCATCGAGGCGGCCCGTATCGACGGGGCGAACAAGTGGCAGGTGCTGTGGCGGATCGTGGTCCCGGTCAGCCGCCCCACCATCGGTGTGCTCCTCGTCTTCTTCTTCATCTGGACCTGGAACGAGTTCCTGCTCCCCCTGGTCATGCTGATCTCCAACGACAACCAGACGGTGTCGGTGGCGCTCGGCGTCCTCCAGGGCCAGCGCCTGATGGACGCCACGATGACCAACGCGGCGGCCCTGCTGGGCGTGCTGCCCGCCATCGTCTTCTTCCTCGTCTTCCAGCGGACTCTCACCCGCGGCATCGCCGTGGGTGCCGTCAAGTAGGGGGTACGCGCTTGAAGTTCACCGACGGCTACTGGCTGCTGCGCGAAGGCGTCACCGCGGCCCACCCGGTCGAGGTCCTGGACGTGACCGCCTCACCGGGGGCCCTGGAGATCCACGCGCCGACCCAGCCCATCCGCCATCGCGGCGACCTGCTGAAGGGACCGGTCGTGACGATCAGCGCGCACGCGCCGATGCCGGACGTCATCGGCGTCACCTTCACGCACTTCGAGGGCGAGCAGCCCCGGGGGCCGAGGTTCGAGGTGCAGCGGGACGACGACTTCAGCCCGCAGGTCGAGTACGACGACGGGCACGCCACCGTGACCGCGGGCGCCCTGTCCGTGCGCGTGGCCCGCACCGGACCCTGGCACGTCGACTTCCTCGCCCACGGCCGCACCCTCACCAGCAGCGGCCCCAAGGGCATGGGCATCATGCGCGACGCCACCGGCGCCCACTACCTGCGCGAACAACTGGACCTTCGCGTCGGTACCTCGGTGTACGGCCTCGGCGAACGCTTCGGGCCGCTCGTCAAGAACGGCCAGGTCGTCGACATGTGGAACGCCGACGGCGGCACGGCCACCGAACAGGCCTACAAGAACGTCCCCTTCTATCTGACCGACGCGGGCTACGGCGTCTTCGTCGACCACCCCGGCAAGGTGTCCTTCGAGGTCGGTTCGGAGGCGGTGTCCCGGGTCCAGTTCAGCGTGGAGAGTCAGCAGCTGACGTACTACGTCATCTACGGCCCCACCCCGAAGGACATCCTGCGCAAGTACACGGCCCTCACCGGCCGCCCGGCGCTCCCGCCCGCCTGGTCCTTCGGCCTGTGGCTGTCGACCTCCTTCACCACCTCGTACGACGAGGCCACCGTCACCTCCTTCATCGACGGTATGAAGGAGCGCGAACTGCCGCTCTCGGTCTTCCACTTCGACTGCTTCTGGATGCGCGAGTTCAACTGGTGCGACTTCCAGTGGGATCCGCGGGTCTTCCCCGATCCGGAGGGCATGCTGGCCCGGCTGAAGGACAAGGGCCTGCACATCTGCGTCTGGATCAATCCGTACATCGCACAGCGCTCGCCCCTCTTCGCCGAGGGCAAGGCCCTGGGCCATCTGCTCAGGAAGCCCGACGGGAGCGTGTGGCAGTGGGACCTGTGGCAGCCCGGCATGGCGCTCGTCGACTTCACCAGCCCGGCCGCCCGCGACTGGTACGCCTCCAAGCTGGAGGCACTGCTCGCGCAGGGCGTCGACTGCTTCAAGACCGACTTCGGCGAGCGGATCCCGGTCGACGTGGCGTACGCGGACGGCTCCGACCCGGAGCGGATGCACAACTACTACACGTACCTGTACAACCGCACCGTCTTCGAGGTGCTGCGCAAGCACCGCGGCGAGCAGGAGGCCGTCGTCTTCGCGCGCTCGGCGACCGCCGGCAGCCAGAGCTTCCCCGTGCACTGGGGCGGCGACTGCGAGGCCAGCTACGAGTCGATGGCCGAGTCGCTGCGCGGCGGCCTCAGCCTCGGCATGTCCGGTTTCGGGTTCTGGAGCCATGACATCGGCGGCTTCGAGGGAACGCCGACCCCGGCCCTGTTCAAGCGGTGGCTCGCCTTCGGGCTGCTGTCCTCGCACAGCCGGCTGCACGGATCGTCGTCGTACCGGGTGCCGTGGCTGTTCGACGAGGAGGCCGTGGACGTCCTCAGGCTCTTCACGCGGCTGAAGCTGCGGCTCATGCCGTATCTGTACGAGGTCGCGCGCACCGCCCAGGCCGAGGGTGTGCCGATGATGCGGGCGATGGTGCTGGAGTTCCCGGACGACCCCGGCTGCGCGCATCTGGAGCGGCAGTACATGCTCGGTCCCGATCTGCTGGTCGCGCCGGTCTTCAGCGACGACGGGGACGTCTCGTACTACGTGCCCGAGGGCACCTGGACCCACCACCTGAGCGGGCAGACCGTGACCGGACCGCGCTGGGTGCGCGAGCGCCACGGGTTCTCCAGCGTTCCGCTGCTGGTCAGGCCGGGTGCGGTGATCCCGGTGGGCGCGGTGGACGACCGGCCCGACTATCCGTACGCAGACGGGGTCACCCTGCGCGCCTACGGCCTCGGGCGCGGGGCGCGGGTGACGGTGCCGGTGGGGGACGTGACCTTCACCGTCGTCCGGGAGGGCGACACGCTGCGGGCCTCCAGCAGTGATCCGGCCACTCCCTGGGCGCTGGCCGCCGGGGAGCGGATCGCGCGGGCGGCTGCGGGCACCGGATTCCTGTCGCTGGAGCTGGAGTCGGAGTGATGGTTCCTCCCCCACTGGAGCTGGACTGACCATGGTGAAGATCACGGACGTGGCGCGGCACGCGGGTGTCTCGCCCAGCACCGTCTCGTACGCCCTGAGCGGCAAGCGCCCGATCTCCGAGGAGACCCGGCAGCGCATCGAGGCGTCCATCCGCGAGCTGGGCTACCGCCCGCACGCCGGCGCCCGGGCGCTGGCCAGCAGCAGGTCGAACGTGCTGGCGCTGGTGATCCCGCTGCGGTCGGGGATCCACGTCCCGGTGGTGATGCAGTTCGCGGTCTCGGTGGTGACCACGGCACGGAGGCACGACCACGACGTGCTGCTGCTCACCCAGGAGGAGGGCGAGGAAGGGCTGCGCAGGGTCGCGGACACCGCGCTCGTGGACGCGTTGATCGTCATGGACGTACAACTCCACGACCCTCGGCTGCCTCTGCTGCGCACCCTCGACCGGCCCTCCGTGATGATCGGGTTCCCCCAGGACCCGGCCGGCCTGACCTGCATCGACCTCGACTTCAAGGCGGCGGGCGAGCTGTGTGTGGAGCGGATGGCGGGGCTCGGACACCGGGTCGTGGCGCTCGTCGGGTCGCCGCCCGAGGTGTATGTGCGGGAGACGGCGTTCGCCCAGCGGGTGCTGCAGGGGTTCACGGCCGCCGCCGACCGCAACGGGCTCACCTCGTCCATCCACCCGTGCGAGGCCTCGCCCGCCGCCGCCCGCCGGGTCGCCGAGCAACTGCTGCGCGAACAGCCCGCGTTGACCGGGGTCGTCGTGCACAACGAGGCGGTTCTGGAGCCGCTGATCGACGCCTTCGAGCAGCTCGGTCTGCGGGTCCCCGGCGACCTGTCCATCACCGCCATCTGCCCCGACGAACTCGCCGAGTCCCTCCGCGTCCCCGTCACCTCGGTCGCCCTGCCGTCCGCCGAGTTGGGCGCGCGGGCCGTGGAGCTGCTGATGAAGAAGCTGGACGGCACGGCCGTACCCGAGGCGACGCTCCTGCCGCCCCGGCTGACGGAACGCGCGAGCACGGCGCCGCGCAACGCGCCCTGAAGTTCCTGATGTGCAAGGCACTGACCGAAGGAGCCGTGGCATGCAGAAAGGCAAGAGAAGAAAGAAAACCACGCTGGTCGTCGCGCTCGCCCTCGTGGCCGGCCTCTCGGCCGCCGTCCCGGCCGGCGCGGACGAACTCGTGTACCCCTTCCGCAACCCGAACCTCCCCGTCGACAAACGCGTCGACGACCTGCTCTCCCGTCTGACACTCGACGAGAAGATCTCCCTCCTCCATCAGTACGAACCGGCGATCCCGCGCCTCGGCATCCAGGCGTTCCGCACCGGCACCGAGGCCCTGCACGGCGTGGCCTGGCTCGGCAAGGCGACCGTGTTCCCGCAGGCGATCGGGCTCGCCTCCACCTGGGACCCGGCACTGATCCGGCAGGTCGGCTCGGCGGTCGGCGACGAGGCGCGCGGCTTCCAGCAGCAACGCCCCGCCGGCTGGGGCCTCAACCTGTGGGCGCCCGTGGTGAACCTGCTGCGCGACCCGCGCTGGGGCCGCAACGAGGAGGGGTACTCCGAGGACCCCTATCTCACCGGCTCGATCTCCACCGCGTACGGCACCGGCCTGACCGGCGGCGACCCGAACCACCTGAAGACGGCTCCGACGCTGAAGCACTTCCTCGCCAACAACAACGAGATCCAGCGCGACACCACGTCCTCCGAGCTGCGCCCGCGCGTGCTGAAGGAGTACGACGAGCAGGCCTTCAAGCCTGCGATCGAGGCGGACGCGGCCACGGGGGTGATGTCGTCGTACAACCTCGTCAACGGCCGCCCGGACACGGTGAACCCGGCCCTGGACGACTCCGTGCGCACCTGGACCTCGCAGGACCTGCTGAACATCACCGACGCCTTTGCGCCCGGCAATCTGGTCGGCAGCCAGAAGTACTACGGCACGCAGGCAGAGGCGGACGCAGCCGCGCTGAAGGCGGGTATCGACAGCTTCACGGACAACGACACGGACTCCGGACCGACGACGACCGCGATCGAGTCGGCCTTGTCCAAGGGCCTGTTGAAGGAGTCGGACATCGACGAGGCCGTCGGGCATGTGCTGAGCGTCCGCGTCCGGCTCGGCGAGTTCGACCCGGGCGCCGGCAGGTACGGGTCCATCGACGCGTCCGTCATCGACAGCCCGGCCCACCGGAAGCTGGCGCGCGAGGCGGCCACCGAGGCTGCGGTACTGCTGAAGAACGACGGCGTGCTGCCGCTGAGGAAGTCCGGCAGCGCGGCCGTGGTCGGCCCACTGGCCGACACCCTGTACACGGACTGGTACTCCGGCACTCTCCCGTACGCGGTGACGCCCAGGGACGGCATCGCGTCGAAGCTCGGCACCTCCGTGGCGAGCAGCGAGGGCGTGGACCGGATCGCACTGAAGGACACGGTGACCGGGAAGTACGTCACGGCGGGGACGGGCGACGCGGGCGCCGCCCTGAAGGAGACCACGGACTCGGGGCCGGGTGCTCAGTTCGACATGTTCGACTGGGGATCCGGCATCGTCACACTCCGTTCGGCTGCCAACGGAAAGTACGTCGGCTACAACTGGTCGAACTTCGTCAACGACCAGACGCAGCCGAACGGCTGGTTCGTGCAGCAGCAGTTCAAGCTGGAGCGGCAGGACGACGGGACGTACCTGCTGCGGTACGCGGGCTACGAGACCGGCGAGTCCTGGTGGTCGAACCCGGTCTACCTCGGGCCCACCGGCGACGACGGCACGCTCGGCCTGGTCGACAAGGACAAGGCCGCGCACTACACGAAGGACGTCGTGCGCAACGGCGTCGACGAGGCGGTCGCCGCGGTCAAGGGCAAGGACACGGCGGTGGTGGTCGTGGGATCGATGCCCTCGATCAACGGGCGCGAGGCCCACGACCGCACGGACATGGGGCTTGCCCCGTCGCAGGAGGCCCTGGTCAAGGCGGTCCACCGGGCCAACCCTCGGGCCGTGGTGGTCGTCGAGAACAGCTATCCCACGACGCTCGGCTCCCTGCAGAAGGAGGTCCCGGCCCTGCTGTGGACCACGCACGCGGGCCAGGAGACGGGCAACGCACTGGCCGATGTGCTGTACGGCGACGCCAACCCCGCGGGCCGCTTGACGCAGACCTGGTACAGGTCGGAGTCCGACCTCCCGTCCATCCTGGACTACGACATCATCAAGGCTGACCGCACGTACGAGTACTTCAAGGGGCAGCCGCTGTACCCGTTCGGGTACGGCCTGTCGTACACGAGCTTCCGCTACGGCGAGCTGAAGCGGGTCGACGACGGGTACGAGGTGGCGGTGACGAACACGGGCAGCCGGGCGGGCGACGAGGTCGTTCAGCTGTACGTCCATCAGCGGGTGTCGCGTGACAAGCAGCCGCTGAAGCAGCTGAAGGCGTACGCGCGGGTGTCCCTGAAGCCGGGCGAGACCAGGACGGTACGGCTGAAGCTGCGGACTTCGGACCTGGTGCACTGGGACGTCACCCGCTCGAAGTGGGTGGTGGAGACGGGGACGTACGACGTGATGGCAGGCGCGTCGTCGGCGGACATCCGCGCGCGTACGTCGTTGACGGTTCGGGGCGAGACGATCCCGCCCCGTGACCTGTCGAAGGTGACCCGCGCCGAGAACTTCGACGACTACGACGCGATCAGCCTGGTGGACGAGTCGAAGGCGCGCGGAACGGCGGTGGCCGCGACGGCCGGCGGGGCGTGGCTGAAGTTCGCGGACACGCGGCTCGGCTCGGGCGCGTCGACGCTGACCACCCGGCTGGCGGGAGCCTCCGGCACGCTGGAGGTGCGCCTCGGCTCTCCTACCGGCACGTTGGTCGGTAGTGCGCACTTCGACGGCACGTCGTCGCCGTACACGTACGAGACGGTGACGGCCCCGCTGACGTCCGAGGCGAAGGGCCGCCGGGACGTGTACGTGGTCCTGAGCGGCGGCCTTCGCCTGTCGACGTTCAGCCTGCGCTGACGGGCACGGTGTCGATCGCGTACCGGCTCAGCCGAGGCCCCAGGCCCGCCCGAGCCGGTACGCGGCGCACAGGTTCACATCGAGGATGTAGGAACCGGCCGTCCCGCACTGCTCGGTCCCGCTGCCCGGGTCGACGGGCTGCCCGTGTCCCATGCCGGTGATGCTGTACGTTTCGACGGCGGCGTTCCCGGCCGGGTCCCGGAAGACCTGGTGGGGATATCCGGCGACGGTGTCGCTCACATCCGCCGTCTGATCGCCCCCGTGCACATCGGTCCACTGCCGCATCAGGTCGGTCATGTTCACGGGCTTCACGGTGTAGTCGGCCGTGCCCTGGAAGACGGTGAGGGTGGGCCAGGGGCCGCCGTACCCGGGCCGGGCGGCCCGTACCCGGTCACCCCACTGCTTCGGCGTCTGTGTGGCCCCGACGTACATGCACACGTACGGCGACCCGGCCGCCTGCGCGCACCCGTAGGGCAGCCCGGCGACGATCCCGCCCGCGGCGAACTTCTCCGGATACGTCGCCATCATCACGGCGGTCATGCCACCGCCGGCCGACAGCCCGGTGACGTACACACGCGCCCGGTCGCCTGACACGTCGGCGAGCTGCCGGTCGACCATCTGGGCGATGGACGCGGCCTCGCCCTGGCCGCGTGCGATGTCACCGCTCTGGAACCAGTCGAAGCAGGAGGAGGCGTTGTTGGCGGCGGTCTGCTGCGGCAGCACGACGGAGAACCCCCACCGGTCGGCGAGTTGGTTCCACCCGCTGCCGGTGCCGTACCCGGCGGCGTCCTGCGTGCACCCGTGCAGCGCGACGACGACGGGCCGCCCGGCGGGCAGCCCGTCGGGGACGTACCGGAACATGCGCAGCGCCCCGGGGTTGGTGCCGAACCCGGTGACCTCCTGGAGAGAGGCGGCGGCGGCTCGGCCCGGGGTGAGGAAGGCGGCGAGGAGGGCGACCAGGAGGGTCGCCAGGACGGTGAGGCGGCTTCGGCTTGCGGCTCTGGTGTGTGTCATGCGGAGGGACGGTAGGAGTGGACGCTCCTCTCCGATATGGGGTGCCGCCCCACAACAAGCGCGCCCACCCTGGGGCACGATACGAGCACGCGGCGCGGTAGAAGCCGAGCCGGGTGTGAAAGGCCTACTCCGCAGCGCCTCGTCGAGCAGGCGCGCTGCGCTCCGACGAACGCTCGTGCGGGCCCGTGCGGCAACGACAAAGGCCCCGCCGCTCGAAAGCGACAGGGCCTTGCCCACATGGGGTAAGTGGAGATGGCGGGAATCGAACCCGCGTCCAACGGTGCGGAACCAGGGCTTCTCCGTGTGCAGTCCGCTTCGCTTTTCTCGGCCCCGGAGATCACGCGGACAAGTCTCCGACGGGCTCAGTCACTGTTTGGTTTCCCTCTTCACCCCGTGACCGGGATCAAGGTTTAGTCCCCTAGCTGATGCCAGGATCCGGGTCGGGAACAGCCCCGGGCTGACACTCCCTTTTAGGAGGCTCGCTCTTGCTGCCTATCAGGCAGCGAGGGCGAAGGCCTGCTGGGAGGAATCGCGCTTGGTGTTGGCGATTATTTTTTTCGGCCTGTGGTTTACGAGATCATGGCCGCTTCCTCGACACGCTTCCCCTGCTTCGACAACCGCTGTCGAAACCGATCATCCCCATGTTGATTTTTCAATCCGCGCCCCTCGTGAGGAGGGGCTCACACCGGCTACGCGGTGCAGGCGTCATCGTACGTGAACAACGGTCCTCGATGCCAGCGTATTCCCGGCGGCCACCCGCCCGTGATACCGGGTTCAACCGTCCGGGGCGCCCGGTCGTCCCCGGCTCAGGCCCGCTGCCGCCTCCGTGCCGCCGACACCGCGCGCTCCGCCTCGCGGCGGTCCTGCTTCTCGCGGAGCGTCTGCCGCTTGTCGTACTCCTTCTTGCCCCTCGCCAGCGCGATCTCGATCTTGGCGCGGCCGTCCTTGAAGTACAGGGCGAGGGGCACGATCGTGTGACCCGTCTCCTGGGACTTGGACTCCAGCTTGTCGATCTCCGTGCGGTGCAGCAGCAGCTTCCGCTTGCGGCGGGCGCTGTGGTTGGTCCAGGTGCCCTGGCTGTACTCCGGCACGTGCACGTTGTGCAGCCACGCCTCGTGACCGTCCAGCTGCACAAAGCCGTCGACCAGTGAGGCCCGCCCCTGACGCAGTGACTTCACCTCGGTGCCCATGAGTACGAGACCGGCCTCGTAGGTGTCGAGGATGTGGTAGTCGTGCCGCGCCTTCTTGTTCTGCGCGATCAGCTTGCGCCCTTTTTCCTTAGCCATAGTGAGCCCATTTTCGCACTACGGAGGGGTCCGGAGGGAAGCGGAATACGCGGAGTGCCGAGCTCGCTACGGCGTGTTGCCCAAGCCGCTGAGCACCGTCTCGGCCCGCTCCAGCGCCCGCTCGTCGGCCTCGAGGTCGGGGGTGATGCCGCGGCCGTCGACGCTGTGGCCCGAGGGGGTGCGGTAGTGCCCGACGGTCAGCTCCGCGACGGAGCCGTCGGGCAGCCGGCTCGGCATCTGGACCGAGCCCTTGCCGAAGGTACGGGTGCCCACCACGACGGCCCGGCCGCGGTCCTGAAGGGCACCGGTGAGCAGTTCGGCCGCGCTCATCGTGCCGCCGTCGACGAGCGCGACCAGGGGTCTGGTGGTGTCGCCGCCGGGGTCCGCGTGCAGGGCGCGCTGGTCGCCGTCGACGTCGTAGGTCGCCACCAGCCCGCCGTCGAGGAAGACCGAGGCGGCGGTGACGGCCTCGGTGACCAGCCCACCGGAGTTGCCGCGCAGGTCGAGGACGATCCCGGCGCCCTGTGGCGCTCCCGCCACGGCGCTGCGGACCAGGTCGCCGGACCCCTTGGTGAACGCGGCGACCTTGATCACGGTGACGCCGCCCGGGAGCCGGGTCACGGTCACCGAGTCGGTGGACAGCCGGGCCCGGCGCAGTATCAGGCTCCACGCGTGCGTGCCCCGCTGCAGGCCGAGGCGGACCCGGGTGCCGACGGGCGCGTCGTCGGCGTCGCCGCGCAGCAAGGAGACGACCTCGGTGACGGGCCTGCCGTCGACGGTCTCGCCCTCGACGCTGCGCAGCCGGTCGCCCGGGCGGATCCCGGCGGCGGCCGCGGGCGAACCGGACTGCACCCGGGTCACCTCGATCCGGCCGTCACGCTCGCGCCGGGCGGACAGCCCGACTCCGGTGTACTGGCCGTCGAGGGCTTCCTCGAACTCCTGGTATTCGCCCTGGGAGTAGACGGCACCCCAACGGTCGCCGCTTCGGCTGACGGCGCGTTCGGCTGCCTCCAAGGGGGACTTGCCGTCGGCCATCGCCTTCGCGGCCGCCTCGGTGACGTCGTCGTCATGGCCGGCTCCGGCCGTCGTCCCGGCGGAGGCCGACTTCCCGACGGATTCGTCGAACGAGCCGGTCGCCGCACCCGCGACGAGGACGCTCGCGAAGACCAGCGTCAGGGCCGCCCCGTGGCGGAAGCGACGGGGCTGACAGAACGGGTCATGGCCTGACATGCGGGTGAGTCTAGGACAACGCAAGGGGGCGTACGGGCGGTTGCCCGCACGCCCCCTATTGGCGTGCGTCACACCTTCAGGTACTTGCGCAACGCGAAGAACGCGGCCAGCGCGGGCATCAGCAGACTTGTGGCAAGTATCAGCGGCAGCTTCGTCAACACGGCGTCCCAGCCGATGAAGTTGATCAGATTGAGCTTGTGGGACAGGTCGAGGCCGTGGTCGATGATGAAGTACCGGGCGACCAGCAGGAATCCACAGGCGACCGTGCCGCCGATGACCCCGGCGACCGCCGCCTCCATGATGAACGGCGCCTGGATGTAGAAGCCTGAGGCGCCGACCAGACGCATGATGCCGGTCTCACGACGACGGCTGAACGCGGAGACGCGCACGGTGTTGACGATCAGCATCAGAGCGACGATCAGCATCATCGCCATGACCGCGCGGGCCGCCCAGTTCATGCCGTTGAGCAGTCCGAAGAGGTTGTCGAGGATGCCCTTCTGGTCCTGCACCGACTGCACGCCGTCCCGGCCGTTGAAGGCGCTCGCGATGACCTGGTACTGCTCCGGGTTCTTCAGCTTGATGCGGTACGACTCCTGCATCTGGTCCGGAGTGAGCGAACTGGCCAGCGGGGAGTCGCCGAACTGCTCCTTGTAGTGCTTGTAGGCCTCGTCCTGCGACTCGTAGGTGACCTTCTGGACTACGGACGTCATCTTGTCCAGGTCGCCGAGGATCTGCTTCTTCTGTTCGTCGGTGACCGCGCCCTTGGAGCAGTTGGGGTCGGACTCCGCGTCACTCTTGTTGCAGAGGAAGACCGAGACGTTGACCTTGTCGTACCAGTAGCCCTTCATCTGGTTCACCTGGTCGCTCATAAGGAGCGAGCCACCGAACAGGGCCAGGGAGAGGGCGACCGAGACGATCACCGCGAAGGTCATCGTCAGATTGCGGCGGAGACCGACACCGATCTCCGACAGAACGAACTGCGCGCGCATGGCGTCTGCTCAAGCCTTTCCGTGGAACTCAGTGCTGGTAGCCGTAGACGCCGCGCGCCTGGTCGCGGACGAGGCGGCCCTTCTCCAGTTCGATGACGCGCTTGCGCATCTGGTCCACGATGTTCTGGTCGTGGGTCGCCATCACCACGGTCGTGCCCGTCCGGTTGATCCGGTCGAGCAGTTTCATGATGCCGACGGAGGTCTGCGGGTCGAGGTTGCCGGTGGGCTCGTCGGCGATCAGCAGCTTGGGCCGGTTGACGAACGCCCGCGCGATGGCGACGCGCTGCTGCTCACCGCCGGACAGCTCGCCGGGCATACGGTCCTCCTTGCCGCCGAGCCCGACGAGGTCGAGCACCTGGGGCACGGACTTACGGATCTCGCCGCGCGACTTGCCGATGACCTCCTGCGCGAAGGCCACGTTCTCGGCGACCGTCTTGTTCGGCAGGAGCCTGAAGTCCTGGAACACCGTCCCCAGCTGGCGGCGCATCTGCGGCACCTTCCAGTTGGAGAGGCGCGCGAGGTCCTTGCCCAGGACGTGCACCTGCCCGTGGCTGCACCGCTCCTCGCGGAGGATCAGCCGCAGGAAGGTGGACTTTCCGGAGCCGGAGGACCCCACGAGGAAGACGAACTCACCCTTCTCCACCTCCAGGGAGACATCCCTGAGTGCGGGGCGGGTCTGCTTGGGGTAGACCTTGGAGACGTTGTCGAATCGGATCACGGATGCACCACAGGCCGTTGGGGGTAGGTGACCGTGACCATACGCGAAGCAGGTGTGCAAGCGCAGTCGCCGGTCGGTGTTGCGGGGGAGTCGCACGTTTTGTCCCGGCCGGCTGAGACCACCAGTCCCTCCAGGCCCCGCGCCGAAACCCGCGGAACCTGGCACAGTGGATGGGGAACGGTTGCGTTCCCGGAAACGTTGTGTACGTGGAAGCGGCACAAGGAGGGCGAGGCGCATGACGTACGACCGATTGGTGTGCGCGAACTGCGCGGCGCCCGTCAGTGAAGGCCGGTGCCCCGTCTGCCGCGCGAGCCGAGAGCGGCTCCAGCAGGAAAACCCCTGGTCAGGGCTGAATCCTACGGCGCTGATCGTGCTCGCGGCCGTGCTGATCGCGGCCGTGGCGCTGCTGGCGCACCAGACGGCGTAGGGCGACGCGAGGCCGCAGCGGCTGCAGGAACGTACGGGAAGGGCCCGGGGCGACGACCGCCCCGGGCCCTTCTCACGCGCTTCTTACGCCTGCGCACGGGCTCGTACGCCCGTCTCCTGCGCCTGCGGACGGACCCGTGGGCCCGTCGGTCAGGCGGCGGCTCCGCCGCGGCCGCTCACGAGGCGTGGCAGCACCCGGAAGCCGATACCGCCGGCGATCATCGTGGCGGCGCCGACCAGCAGGAACGCGGTCTGACCGGCGCCCGTCTCGGCCAGCTGCTTGCCGCCGCTGCCTTGGGCGGAGGTGTCGGAGCTGCCGCTGTCCGAACCGGTGTCGGTCAGGCCCGAGGAACCCTTGCCCTGCTGGACCGGGTTGTTGCCGCCGTCGGGGTTGGTGTTGTTGCCGCCGCCGTTCCCGTTCCCGTTCCCGTTGCCGCCGCCGTTGCCGTCGGTCGGGTCGTCCGTCGGCTCGGTCGGCTCACCGGTGGGCTGGGTCGGGTCGTCGGTCGGCTCACCCGTGGCGGTCGGCGGCTCGGACGTCGGCGCCGGGGGCGTCGTCACGGGGCCCGTCGGAATGCCGGTCTGGCTGGGCGGAGGAGTGGTCGGGCCCTCGGTGCCCTTGCCGAGGTTGGCGCTGACGTGCACGTTGGCGCCGTTGTCGTCGACGTTCGCGCCGATGTTGAAGTCGAGCGCCGAAGCGGCACCCGCGGCGGTCAGCGAAGCACCGGCGGCGATCACCGCACCGGCGGCTATCCGCGCCACCCGGATCCGCGTCTTCTTGGTCATCTGCCTGCTACCCCCAGTAGCTGATCGTCGGTGGAGCAGCGCCCGGGGCCACGGCGTCGGGGACGGTTTGGTCGAGCCCCCGGTTCACATGCGCCCCAGAGATACGCATGCCGCGCTTTACCCTTCCGAGTTTTCAAAGCAACGTCAAGGTCGTTGCGTACGGGATGTCCAGTAAGCGATCGTTTGCGGGAGACGCAGCGCTGTGAGTGTGATGTGAAACCCAGACATCGGGCAACAGAAAAGGCAACTGCCCCGGCCTGAGGGGCAGTTGCCTTGTCGACAAAGTGCCGTTTCCCGGCAGTGGCTTCGTCGTTCGCCGCCGGTCCTACTTCTCCTGCTGCTTGCGCCAGCGAATCCCGGCTTCGATGAACCCGTCGATCTCGCCGTTGAACACGGCCTCGGGGTTGCCGACTTCGTACTCGGTCCGCAGGTCCTTGACCATCTGGTACGGGTGCAGGACGTACGAACGCATCTGGTTGCCCCAGGAGTTGCCGCCGTCGCCCTTGAGGGCGTCCATCCTGGCCTGCTCCTCCTGCCGGCGCCGCTCGAGGAGCTTGGCCTGCAGAACGTTCATCGCGGAGGCCCTGTTCTGGATCTGGGACCGCTCGTTCTGGCAGGTGACGACGATGCCGGTGGGCAGGTGCGTGATCCGCACGGCGGAGTCGGTCGTGTTGACGCCCTGACCACCGGGCCCGGAGGAACGGAACACATCGACCCGGAGGTCGGAATCGTCGATCTCGACATGGTCGGACTGCTCGACGACAGGAAGGATTTCCACACCCGCGAAGGAGGTCTGGCGCCGCCCCTGGTTGTCGTAGGGGGAGATCCGGACGAGCCGATGCGTCCCCTGCTCGACGGAGAGGGTGCCGTAGGCGTACGGGACCTGGACGGCGAAGGTGGTGGACTTGATCCCGGCCTCTTCGGCGTACGACGTGTCGTAGACCTCGGTCTTGTAGCCGTGCTGCTCGGCCCAGCGCAGGTACATGCGCTGGAGCTTCTCGGCGAAGTCGGCGGCGTCGACGCCGCCGGCCTCGGCACGGATGTTGACGAGCGCCTCACGGGCGTCGTACTCACCGCTGAGGAGCGTCCGCACCTCCATCTCGTCCAGCGCCTTCCTGACGGCGACGAGCTCGGCCTCGGCCTCGGCGCGGGTGTCCGGGTCGTCCTCGGCCTCGGCGAGCTCGAAGAGCACACCGAGGTCGTCGATCCGGCCGCGCAGGGCCTCGGCCTTCCTCACCTCGGCCTGGAGGTGGGAGAGCTTGCTGGTGATCTTCTGCGCCTCGTCCGGGTTGTCCCAGAGGGACGGCGCGGCCGCCTGCTCCTCGAGCACGGCGATGTCTGCCCTCATCTTGTCGAGGTCCAGAACGGCCTCGATCGACTCCATGGTCGAGGAGAGGGACTTGAGCTCTTCGGATACATCGACGACTGCCACGCATCCAGCGTAACGGCTCCGCCAAGCGGTGAACGCCGGGTGACCGCCGGTTACGGAGGCACCCGGCAATGGCGTGGCAGGGTGGCGCACGGCCCCCGGCCCACGAGGGGCTAGGGCGACGCCGGGACGGAGTTCTTCGTGTCCGAGGGGTGCGTGCCCTCGTCGCCGGACGTCGCCAGCCACGCCCCGGCCCCGACCGCGGCCAGCAGCGCCGCCGTCGCCACGCCCAGGACGATCCGGCGGCGGCGGGCCTGCGCGCGGTGACGGGCCGAACCCGGGCGCGGGGCACCCGCGGCGCGGGGCGCGCGTGCCGTGCCGCGCGCGCCGCCCGCCAGCTCGTCCGGCCCGGGGACCCGCATCGAGGTGTGGGTGTCCCGGTTGGAGTCCGGCTTCGCCCCCGGCACCAGCGGCACCGCCCCACGGCGCTCCCGCGCCGCCGTCGGCTCCCCCGGCACGGCCGCCTCGTACGGCTCTTCCGCCGGCTCGGCGTCCGGCTCGTCCACGTCCAGCGGCGGGATCCCCGCCAGCAGCGGCAGCTGCTCGCGCAGCCGCACCGCCAGCTCCGAGGCCCGCAGCCGGGATGCGGGCGCCTTCGCCAGGCACTGCACGATCAGCTGCCACAGCTCGTCCGGGATGCCGGGGAGCGGGACCACCGTCTCCGTGACATGGCGGCGGAGCACCGCCCCGGGGTGGCCGCCGCCGAAGGGCGTGAAGCCCGCCAGCAGCTCGTACAGGACCGTCGCCAGCGCGTAGATGTCCACCGCCGCCCTCGGCGGCAGACCCTCCACTATCTCCGGGGCCAGGTAGTCCGGAGTGCCGATGATCTTCGTCGCCCGGGTGCGGCGCGGCGAGTCGATCAGCTTGGCGACGCCGAAGTCGGTCAGCAGCGCCGGGTGCGCGCCGCCCGGACCCAGCGGGCCCTGCATGTCCAGCAGCACGTTCTCCGGCTTCACGTCCCGGTGCACGATCCCCGCCGTGTGGGCCGCCGCAAGACCGTCCGCCACATCCGCCACGATCGCCACCGCCGCCTCGGGCGCCAGACGGCGCTCCCGGTCCAGGCGGGTGCGCAGGTCGGTGCCCCGGACCAGGTCCATGACCAGCGCCAGGTCGTTTCCGTCGACCACGAGGTCCCGTACGGACACGACGTTCGGATGGTCGAGCCCCAGCAGCGCCGTGCGCTCCTGGACGAAGCGGCTCACGAGCTCCTGGTCGGACGCGAGGTCCTCCCGCAGCAGCTTGATGGCGACGGGCCCGTCCGGCCCCTCGCCCAGCCACACCGTGCCGGCGCTTCCCCGTCCCAGAATCTGGTTCGCGGTGTACCGGCTGCCGATCTTCCGTGCCAAGACTGCTCCTACTGGGGACGCGTGTTGCCGACGCTGCGCCGTTCCGGGGCCGTGATGCCGGCGGCGGACGCCGCGACCCCGGACCCGGTCGACAAAACTACGCGTCCGGATGGGCAACCTTCACCGCCCCGACGGAAATCACCCGTGAGATGTCGACAAATCCCCAAGCTCGGAGTGTTCTTGGGTCACTTCGAGCGTCTCGCGCTCAGGACGTGCTACCGCTGCCCCCGCCCAGGTTCCCGATCCATCCGGTCACGGCGGAGAACCAGTCGCTCAGCTGCGCCCAGTACGACTTCGTCGTACCGATCCAGTGCTGCAGCGGGCTGAACTCCCACACCAGCCATCCGGCCACGAACAGGATGACGATCGTGAACAGGCAGCCCTTCAGACAGCCGAGTCCCGGGATCTTCATCGGGTTGGCGCTGCGCTGGCGCGGCGGCCGCGGCTCGCGCGCCGGACGCGGGGCCGGCTGCTGGGGCTGCTGCGGCGCGGGAGCGTACCGCTGCTGCTGCGGAGCGGGTGCGTACTGCTGCCGCTGGGGCGCGTACTGCTGGGCCTGCTGCTGCGGGTACCCGTACCCGGGTCCGGGCTGCTGCTGCGGGCGCTGCTGGGGCTGCTGCGGGCGCGCGACCTGCCGCTGCGGGCGGCGGCGCAGCGGGTCCTCGCCGGGGTCGAGATATGCCTGGACCTGGGTCTGCTCGTTGCGGTCGCGGGCCGCGCGCAGCTGGCTCTGCCAGGGGTGCGGCTCCTCCTGCCGGGGCTGTGCGCCCGGCTGGTTCTGCGGCACCGGCGGCATGACAGCCGTCGGGTCGGCCGCGCCGGTGTTCGGCAGGACGGCGGTGGGGTCGGCGGGGCCCGAGGTGTGCGGCAGGAAGCTGGTCGCCGCATTCGGGTCGTAGCCGGCCGAGCCGTGCGGCAGCACCTGCGTGGGGTCGGCGGAGCCGGGGACGGTGGCCGGGGCCGGGTCCGGCGCCAGCAGCGCGCCCACGCCCTCCGCGGCGGCGATCTGCGCGGAGTTCGCGTGCACGCCGACGCCCTCGGCGACGACCCGCAGCGCCCGCGCCAGGTTCTCAGCGCTGGGCCGGTCGTCCGGGTTCTTGCGCAGGCAACGCTCTATGACCGTCCACAGCGGGTCGGGCACGGTCGACGGGCGGCGCGGCTCGGCGCTCAGGTGCTGGTGGAGCACCTCGAGGGCCGATCCGCCGCCGAACGGCGGACGCCCGGTGACCAGCTCGTACAGCAGGATGCCGGCGCCGTAGATGTCGACGGCGGAGGTCTGCGGGCGGCCCTCGGCCGACTCGGGAGCGACGTATGCGGGCGTGCCCACGAACTCGTGCGTGCGCGTGAGGCCCGGCGAGTCGGCCAGTCGGGCGATGCCGAAGTCGGTCAGCATCGGGTGCATCTGGCCCCCGTCCTGCTTGAGCAGGACGTTCGCGGGCTTCAGGTCGCGGTGCACTACGCCGTCCGAGTGGCTCGCGGCCAGCGCGTCGGCGATCTGCGCGGTGAGCAGGGCGGCGGCGACGGGCGTGAACGGACCGTTCTCACGGAGGTAGCGATGCAGGTCGGGGCCGTCGACGAGGTCCATGACCAGCGCCAGCAGATCGCCCTCGACCACCAGGTCACGCACTCGGACGATGTTCGGGTGGGTCAGGCGGAGCAGGACGGAGCGCTCGCGCAGGAACCGCATCACGACGTCCGCGTCGCTCGCCAGTTCCTCCCTGAGGACCTTGATCGCCACGGTCTCGCCGGGCTGGCCTGCGACGGCCGCCTCGGCACCCGCGGTCTCACGCTGGCGGGCTCGCCAGACGGTGCCCGTGGCGCCGCGTCCGAGCGGCTCCTCGAGCAGGTATTTGCTGCCTACCGGCCGCACGTCATGCGCTCCCTGCTGCTTGCTTGCCTGGTCCGTCCACCGTGCTACTGGTGTTCCGAACCACTGTAGTGCCGCAGATCCTGGCACCGGGGTGTCGGCGGCCTGTGCGCCCGCCGCCGCTTTTCACAGCCAAGGACGTCGACGAGCACGTCGCCGTTCCCCGTCGCCGCACGGCCGTGCCCATGGATGCCTACGCCATTCGCCTTGTTGTGCACATGGGGGTGTACGTACGCGGCTCCCGCACGCGTTCGACGAGAAGACGCTCGCTTCGGTGCAGTTGGTTGCCGGGATCGGGCGTGACCGATCTCAAGCGGACACCGGCCGGGCACTGGTCAGGCACTTTTGCGGGCAGAGCCGACCAATCAAGATCACTTGGTGGTGGGCGGCGGGCGTGTTGTCGGTGGCAGGTGCGAGGATGCATCCCGTACTGGCCGATGTGCTCGTGCGCGGTGGGGGAAGTCGCGGTGGGCGACCGCGACGCGGCTCCGTCCCCGCCCGCGGGCGCACGCACGCGAGGGAGCCTGCCTCGTAGGCGAACCGCGGATGCGCACAGAAGGGACCGCTGACGGCGATGCAGATCCGGCTGACCGTCGTAGACCCGCTGGGGCCGCCCCCGGAGGCACGGGTGCGCGCCGCGAGCTGCGACGTGCTGGTCACCGCGCCCGCGGGGACGGCGCTGGCCGCGGTGGCGTCGGGCCTGGCCTCGGCGGCCGGCTCGGGCGACGGTCCGGTGGTGCTGTACGCGGGCACGGAGCGGCTGGACGCCCAGCGCTGCACGCTGGGCGAGCCGCCGCTGCTGGACGGCGCGGTGCTGACCCTGGGCGCCCCCGCGGAGCCGGGCCCCGAACCGGACGAGGACGCGGCCCAGTTGCATGTGGTCGCGGGCCCGGACGCGGGCGGCGTCCATCTGCTGCACGGGGGCGTGATCCGCATCGGCCGCTCCGCCGACGCCGAGGTCCCGCTGGACGACCCCGATGTCTCCCGGCTGCACTGCGCGGTCACGGTCGCCGACGACGGCCGCGTGTCGGTCGCCGATCTGCACTCGACGAACGGCACGGCGCTCGACGGCAGGCCGGTGACCGACCGTCCGGTGCGCTTCGCCCCGGGGGCCCTGCTGCGCCTCGGTGAATCGGCCCTGCGGCTGGCCCCGCCCGGTGGGGTGCGGGCCATGGGGACGGCACCGGACGGGGAGGGGCATGTACGGGTCCTCGGCGAGGAGGATCCGGGAGATGCCGCCGGGGTCGTCGGCGCGGACGACCGCACCGGGTCCGGGCGTCCCTCCCCCGACGACGGCGCCTCCGGGGACGGACACGGCTCCGGGCCGGGTGCCCGGGAAATGCGCCCCACTGCGGACACCGGCCGCGCCGACCGCCGGGCCACGGACACCGGCCTCTCCGGAGACACCCACCACGGCTTCGGCTTCACCGCCTGGGGCGCCTCCGGCGGGGTGGGCCCGGGGGCACAGGGGCCCGGGCCCGTGGAGCCGCCCATCCCGTCACCGGTCGTACCGGGGCAGGGCGGAGCGCCGCTGGTCGAGAGCCACGATCCGGCCGCCGAGCGCACGCGCAAGGGCACCCCGCTGCGCGGGACGGACGTGCCGCCGGGGTTGCGCAGGCGCGGCGGCTTCACGGCGTGGGCGCGCCGGCTGACCGGGGGCCGCGTCGACCAGGGCGGCACCGGATGCGAGGCGTACGACGAGGACGGGGGTACGCCGTCGCCCGCGCCCTTCGCGTCTCCCGTCCCGGAGAAATGGCCCGACCCCGCGACACTGCTGTTGGCCGCGCTCGGCCCGGGGCCGCGGCTGTGGGAGCGCGGCCCCGGTCACCCCGAGGCGCTCACCGTGCGGCTGGGCACCGCCGACCGGGCGGCACCGGACGGTTCGGGACTGCTGCCGGCCGTGCCCGTGACGGCCGGGCTGCGCGAGGTGGGGGCGCTGGGCCTCGCCGGACCCCGGGAGCGGCTGGCCGGGCTGGCGCGTGCGGCGGTGGCGCAGCTCGCCGCGCTGCACTCCCCCGACACACTGGAGCTGGTCCTGATCAGCGCGGACCGCTCACGCTCGCTGGAGGAGCGCGTCGCCGACTGGTCCTGGCTCGGCTGGCTCCCGCACCTGCGCCCGGCGCACGGCCAGGACTGCCGGCTCCTGCTGGCGTACGACCGCGAACAGGCCACGGCCCGCACGGACGAGCTGCTGCGCCGCCTCGAGGACCACCTGACGGAACAGGGGGCCCTCACGGGCACGCCCCGCACGACCGACCAGGGAATCCGCCGCACCGACCCTGGCAGCCACCGCACCGACGCGAGCCGCCCGACCGGCTCCGACCGGCCGGCCGGAACGGCCGGTCCGGGCAGCCCTCCGGCCGACCGGCAGGACCCCTCTTCCGTGCGGGGCGCCGCCCGTCGTCCCTCCTGGGCGCGGGACGACGACCCTGCGGACGGCGCCTTCGCCGGGCCGTACACCGTGGTGGTCGTGGACGGCGACCCGGGCGGTGCCGATGCGCGCGAGGCCGTGGTGCGGCTGGCACAGCAGGGGGCGCGGGCCGGGATCCATGTCGTCTGCCTGGCCGAGGCGCCCGCCGCGTCGCCCGCCTCGCCGGTGACAGAGACGTACGAGGCCGCGTGCGCGGTCTCCCCTGCCTTCCACGCATGCGGGGCCGTCGCCCTGCTGAGCGGCGATGTGGCCACGGCGCTGCGACTGTTGCGGGTCGCGCCCGGCGAGGGGGCCGATACCGGGCGTGGGCTGCGTGCCCCGGTCGGTCACGGCACGGTCGCCGCCGTGGACGCGGTGTCCCCGGCGTGGGCCGAGCGGTTCGCGCGGGCGCTCGCCCCGCTGCGGACGGACGGCGGCGGGGACCGGCTCGGGCGCGTGTCGGCGCCGCTGCCCCAAGCTGCCCGGCTGCTGGACGAGTTGGGTCTGGCGCGGGCCACGCCCGCGTCGCTGATGGCGCGTTGGGCGGACGCGACGGACGACACCCAGGCCCCGGGCGGCCGCGCCTGGGCGGTGCTCGGCGCCGGGCCGCGTGGTCCGGTGTGTCTGGACCTGGCCGCCGAGGGGCCGCATCTGCTGGTCGAGGGCCCGCCCGGCAGTGGTCGCACGGAGGTGCTGCGCTCGATCGCCGCGTCGCTCGCGTCGGCCGAGCGCCCGGACCGGCTGGGGGTCGTGCTCGTGGACGGCCGCGAGTGCGGGGCGAACGGCGGCTCCGGCGGGGACGGCCTGCGGGTCTGTACGGACCTGCCGCACGTCACCACCCACCTGGCAGCCAACGACCCCGTGCGCATGCGGGAGTTCGCGCAGTCGCTCAGCGCCGAACTGAAGCGGCGGGCCGAGTTGCTGGGGGGGCTCGGCTTCGCCGAATGGCACACGCGGCAGCAGGTGTCGGGCCGGATCGTGCCGCAGCGGGCGGGGAGTTCGGCCTCGGGCGACCTGGACACACCGCCGAGCACGACGCTGAGGCTGCGTCCCGCGGCGAGCCGGCAGCAGACGGAGGCGGGGCCGCCGCTGGCACGGCTCGTCGTGCTGGTCGACGACCTGGATGCGCTGCTGTCCCCGGCGCTCGGCTCACCGGGCCGCCCGGCGGCCGGGTCGGTCGTACGGGCGCTGGAGGCGGTGGCCCGGGACGGGGAGTGGCTCGGGGTGCATCTCGTCGCCGCCGCGGGCCCGGGCGGGCGGGCGGCGGAGTGGGAGCCCGCCCGCGCGGCCTCGCTGCGTATCATCCTGGAGGGGGTGTCGTCGGGAGCGGACGAACCGGCGCCCGGCCGCGGGCGGTTGACGCGAGCGGACGGCAGGGTGACGCCCTTCCAGGGCGGGCGCATCACGGGCCGTATCCCCCGCACGGCGACGCTGCGCCCGACGGTCGTGCCGCTGGAGTGGCCGCGCATGGGCGACCCGCCGGACCGGCGTCCCGTCCGCGAACTGGGCAACGGGCCGACGGACCTGGCCCTGCTGGCGAGCGCTCTGGAGAGGGCGGCACGGTCGGTGTCGGCGGTCGAGGTGCCTTCGCTGTTGTAACGCCCGGGTTCCAGATGCCCGGCCTGCCCCGGGTGGTGCCGCCCTCGTCACTGACCGCACGTCACGACGAGGTCACGATCACCCGGTTGACAGTGCAGGCGCTCTTGCCGCCCCGAACGACCCCGCGTAGACCAGAGCGCACGGAACAGCACTCGCGCACGTTCGACGAGGGACGAAGAACGGGGCAGTGATGCACAGCACTCTTCGTACACGCAAGTCGCCGAAGCACCCCAACCCCAGGACCCGCAGAGCCGCACAGGCCGCGGCGGCCGCCTTCATCGCCGGGGCGATCGCACTCACCGGCTGCGGCAGCGACAACGACAAGAGCAGCAATGACAAGGCGAGCGGTGGCAGCAAGGAGAGCGGCGCCACCGTCACGCTCCCCAAGCTGAACGGCCAGAGCCTGGAGGTCGCCGCTGTCTGGACCGGCGCCGAGCAGGCCAACTTCAAGAAGGTGCTCGCCGAGTTCGAGAAGCGCACCGGTGCCAAGGTCACCTTCGTGCCCGCCCAGGACCCGATCATCAACTTCCTCGGTTCGAAGATCGCCGGTGGTCAGCCACCGGACGTCGCACTGCTGCCCCAGCCGGGCGCCATCAAGCAGGCCGTCGACAAGAAGTGGGCCAAGCCCCTCGGGCCCGAGGCCCAGGCGCAGCTCGCCAAGAACTACTCGCAGGGCTGGCAGGACCTCGGCAAGGTGGGCGGCAGGCAGTACGCCGCCTACTACAAGGCCGCCAACAAGTCCCTGATCTGGTACAACGCGAAGGTCCTCGAGAACGCGGGTGCTCAGGAGCCGAAGCGCTGGGAGGAGCTGATGGCGGTGGCCCAGGCCGTCTACGACTCCGGGGTCACCCCCTTCTCCGTCGGCGGCGCCGACGGCTGGACTCTCACCGACTGGTTCGAGAACGTCTACCTCTCCCAGGCGGGCCCCGACAAGTACGACCAGCTCGCCCAGCACAAGATCAAGTGGACCGATCCGTCCGTGAAACAGGCGCTGACCACGCTCGCCCAGATCTGGGGCAAGAAGGACTACATCGCGGGCGGCGCGAACGGCGCACTGCAGACCGAGTTCCCCGCGTCCGTCACCCAGACCTTCACCGGCGGCGACCAGCCGAAGGCCGCCATGGTCTTCGAGGGCGACTTCGTGCAGGTCAACATCGGGGAGACCAAGGCGAAGATCGGCACGGACGCGAAGGTGTTCCCGTTCCCGGCCGTGGGCGGCCAGGCGCCCGTGGTCTCCGGCGGTGACGCGGCCGTCATCCTGAAGGACTCCAAGGCGGCCCAGGCGCTGGTCACCTTCCTGGCCTCGCCGGACGCCGCGACCATCCAGGCGAAGCTCGGCGGCTACCTCTCGCCGAACAAGGCGGTCGCCCTGTCCGCGTACCCGAACGAGGTGCAGCGGAAGATGGCCGAGGCGCTGATCTCCGCCGGTGACACCTTCCGCTTCGACATGTCCGACCAGGCCCCGCAGGCCTTCGGCGGCACACCCGGCAAGGGCGAGTGGAAGGACCTCCAGGACTTCCTGAAGAACCCGAAGGACGTCGCGGGCACCCAGGCGAAGCTGGAGGCGGACGCGGCGAAGGCGTACGGGGGCTGAGCCGGCCATGACGTCGGCCACGGCGGCAGGGGTCCCCCAGGCCCCTGCCCCGCCCAGGACGCGCAAGAGCGTGACCGGCACGCGCAGGACCGTGGCAGCGCTGTTCCTGCTGCCCGCCCTGGTCCTGCTGGGCGCGCTCGTGGTCTACCCGATCGGGTACTCGCTGATCCGCAGCTTCCTCGACCAGTCCGGCGGCTCCTTCGCCGGATTCGACAACTACCAGGCACTGTTCACGGACGACGGCATCCGCACCGCCCTGAAGAACAACATCATCTGGGTGGTGTTCGCGCCGACCGTCTCCACCGCGCTGGGCCTGATCTTCGCGGTGCTCACCGAACGGGTGCGCTGGGGCACGGCGTTCAAGCTGGTCGTCTTCATGCCGATGGCGATCTCGATGCTCGCCGCGGGGATCATCTTCCGGCTGGTGTACGACCAGGACCCGGGCAAGGGCGTCGCCAACGCGGTGTGGGTGGGCGTCCACGACACGTTCGCCGAGTCATCCGCGTTCCCGAAGGCACACCCGGGCCGTCAGTCGCCCCTCAAGCCCGACCACGGCGGCTTCGTCACCACGGCGAGCGTGCACACGGGCCAGTCGGTCGCGCTGCCCTTGGTGGGCGTCGCCCCCGACCAGATGCCGAAGAGCGCGAAGCGGGCCGTCCAGGCGAAGCCGGAGCCTGGGAAGATCACCGGCACGGCCTGGCAGGACTTCACACGCGGCAAGGGCGTCGGGAAGCTCGGCGCGGTCGACCCGTCCGAACAGGGCTACGCGGGCATGCGGATCGAGGCGGTGAAGGGCGGCAAGGTGTTCGCCTCCACCAAGGCCGCGGCGGACGGGACGTTCACGCTCCCGGCGGCCGCCGACGGCGCCCGACTGCGGCTGCCGGCCGGCAACTTCAGGGAGCCGTACAACGGCGTCGACTGGCTCGGTCCGGCGCTGGTCACGCCCGCGGTCATCGGCGCGTACGTGTGGATGTGGGCCGGTTTCGCGATGGTGCTGATCGCGGCGGGGCTCGCGGGTGTGCCGCGGGAGCTGCTGGAGGCCGCGCGGGTGGACGGCGCGAACGAGTGGCAGGTGTTCCGCCGGGTCACCGTGCCGCTGCTGGCGCCCGTGCTCGCGGTCGTCACCGTCACGCTGATGATCAACGTGCTGAAGATCTTCGACCTGGTCTTCATCATCCCGCCGGGCTCCTCCCAGGACGACGCGAACGTCCTGGCCCTGGAGCTGTACCGCAAGGGCTTCTCGGAGGACCAGCCGGGCATCGCCAGCGCGATCGCTGTGTTCCTGCTGCTGCTCGTCATCCCGGTGATGCTGTTCAACATACGGCGGCTGCGGCGGGAGGTGCGGCGATGACGACACATGCCGGAAGTCTCTCCAAGGCGGTGCCCGTCACGGCCGTCAAGGCGAAGCGGTCCCTCGGCGCGCGGCTCGCGGAAGGCGTCGGCGGTGGTCTGGTGCGCGTCTTCCTCATCGTGGTCGGCCTGTTCTGGCTGGTGCCGACGATCGGTCTGCTGCTGGCCTCGCTGCGCAAACCGGCCGACATGAGCGCGTCCGGCTGGTGGACGGTCTTCAGCAAGCCCTCTCAGCTGACCTTCGAGAGCTACCAGAAGCTCCTGGAGAACAGCGACATCACCAGCTCCCTGCTCAACACGGTCCTGATCACCGTCCCGGCCACGGTCCTGGTCGTGGCGATCGGCTCCCTCGCGGGGTACGCCTTCGCCTGGATGGAGTTCCCCGGCCGCGACTGGTGGTTCCTCGGCGTGGTCGGCCTGCTGGTCGTCCCCGTGCAGGTGGCGCTGATCCCGATCGCCGAGCTGTTCGGGAAGATCGGCCTGTTCGGCACGGTCTTCGGGGTGGTCCTCTTCCACACGGGCTTCGGACTGCCCTTCGCAGTGTTCCTGCTGCGGAACTTCTTCGCGGAGATCCCCCGGGAGCTGCTGGAGGCGGCCCGGCTCGACGGCGCGGGCGAACTGCGGCTGTTCGCCCGGGTGGTGCTGCCGCTCGGCGGCCCTGCGATCGCCAGCCTCGGCATCTTCCAGTTCCTGTGGGTGTGGAACGACATGCTGGTCGCGCTGGTGTTCACCAAGTCCGGCACGCAGCCGATCACCGTCGCACTGCAGACCCAGGTACGCCAGTTCGGCAACAACATCGACGTCCTCGCCCCGGGCGCGTTCATCTCGATGGTGATCCCGCTGGCCGTCTTCTTCGCGTTCCAGCGGCAGTTCGTGTCGGGTGTCATGGCGGGTGCCGTCAAGTAGAGCCGGTCCGACGCCGGTTCAGGGGGTGGACCGACGCTCGGTCCACCCCTTCGCCGTTCACCTGGGGTTTCCCTCGGCGTTCCCCCATATGCCGCAGCGAGCGTAACCAAAGCGGCCCATCGGCCGTTCCCGGGCAGTATGCCCGTGCCGATCCCATGGATGCCCCTTGCCCAGGTTCAGTGTCATCGTCCCCGCGTACAAGGTTCAGGCGTACCTGCAGGAATGCCTCACATCCGTGCTGGAACAGTCGTACACGGACATCGAAGTGATCGCCGTCGACGACCGCTCGCCCGACGCCTGCGGCGCGATCATCGATGAATGCGCCGCCCGTGACGCCCGTGTCCGCCCGCTGCATCTGCCGCAGAACATGGGGCTCGGACGGGCTCGCAACGCGGGTCTGGAGCGGGCGACCGGTGACTACGTGCTCTTCCTGGACGGCGACGACACCCTGGCTCCGGACGCGCTGCGGGACGTCGCCGACCGGTTGAAGGAGACCTCGGACCCGGACGTCCTCGTCTTCGACTACGCCCGTACGTACTGGACCGGGAAGACGGTCCGCAACCAGCTGGCCGGCCTGCTCACCGAGGAGGGCCCGGCGCCCTTCCGGCTCGACGACCGCCCCGGCCTGCTCTCCCTGCTGATGGTGGTCTGGAACAAGGCGTACCGCCGGGAGTTCATCGAGCGTGAGGGCTTCACCTTCCCGCCCGGCTATTACGAGGACACCCCGTGGACGTTCCCGGTGCTGCTGACCGCGGACACGATCGCCACGCTCGACCGCGTCTGCGTGCACTACCGCCAGCGCCGCCAGGGCAACATCCTGGGCTCGACCAGCCGCAAGCACTTCGACGTCTTCGACCAGTACGACCGGGTCTTCGCGCACCTCGAGGCGCATCCGGAGCTCGCCCACTGGCGGCCGGTGCTGTTCCGCCGCATGGTCGACCACCTGACCACCGTCTACGCCCGGCACGGGCGGCTGCCCCGGGACAGCCGCGCCGAGTTCCTGCGCCTGGCCCGCGCCCACTACCGCCGCTACCGCGTCCCGGGTGCGCCCCTCGGGCTGCGTCACTTACTGATCCGCCTCGGCAGCCACCGCACGTACCGCACGCTGTCGCTGGCGTCCCGGCTCGCGCACCGCACCGGACGCCTGGTGGCCAGGGCGGGCGGGCGTCTGACCGCCGCCGCGCTGCAGGCCCACTACCGCCTGCAGCTCCGTCTCCCCCTGCGCGCCGACCGGGCCGTCTTCACGCGTGACGCGGGAGGCAGGTACGGCTGCAACCCGGGCGCCCTGGAGTCCGCCTTCCGCAACCTGGTCCCGCACATCCGCACCGCCTGGATCGCGCATCCCGAGCACCACCACACGATCCCCGTGGCCACGCGCCGGCTGCGGCCCGGCTCGGCCGCCTACTGGACGGCGCTGGCCCGCTCCAAGTACCTCGTCCACAACGCCGACTTCGACCCCGGCGTGGTCAAGCGTCCCGGCCAGGTCCTGATCCAGACCCGGCAGGGCACCCCGCTCAAGCGCATGGGTCTGGACCTCCAGGACCGTCCGGCCGCCGCCCGCGGCACCGACTTCGGCCGGATGCTGCGCACCGCCGACACCTGGGACTACGTCGTGTCCGGCAACCGCCACTCCACCCTCGTCTGGGAGCGCGTGTTCCCCTCGGGGTTCACCACGCTGGAGTACGGCCTTCCCCGCAACGACATCTTCGCCCGCGCGACCTCGGCGGACGTGGCCCGGCTGCGCCAGACGTTCGGCATCCCCGAGGGCTCGGTGGCGGTCCTGTACGCGCCGACGTGCCGCGACTATCGCCGCGAGGGACGCCTCGCCCTCGATCCGGAGACCTTCCTGCGCCGGCTCGGCCCGCGCTTCGTGCTGCTGACTCGCGCGCACCCCTCGTACGGCGAGCCGCTGACTCGGGCCGCCGGCGGCCGGGTCATCGACGTCACCGGCCACCCCAGCGTCGAATCGGTGTGCCTGGCCTCGGACGTGCTGGTCACCGACTTCTCGTCGCTGATGTTCGACTACGCCAACCTCGACCGGCCGATCGTCGTGTACGCGGACGACTGGGAGGCCTACGAGGCGGTCCGTGGCACCTGCTTCGACGTGCGCGCATTCCCCCCGGGCGCGGTCGCGCGCGACGAGGACGAGCTGATCGACATCTTCACGACCGGCCACTGGTGCGGCTCGCGCTCGGCGCAGCTGCGCAGGGCGTTCCGCGAGCGCTTCTGCCCGTACGACGACGGGCGCGCCGCCGAGCGGATCGTGCGCCGGGTCGTGCTCGGGGAGAGCGCCTGGCTGCCGTCGGTCGTTCCGCTGGCGGGCCGGCACCCGGTCCCGTCCGCCGCGGCCGGTGTGCCCCCCGCCCCGCTCACCACCGTCCCGGCGCCGGGCCGCCGCATGCCGGTCACCGAGCGTCTCTGAGCCCCTCGACCCACCTCACCCCGGAGTTCCGCCATGCCGCGCAGGCCCACCCCCACCCGGCCCGCTACCTGGCGCCCCGCCGCACGGCCGGGGCGCTGACGTCCACCATGCCCACGACGCACCGGCTCCGGGACAGGAACCGGGGCCCGAGAGAAAGAGCAGAATGCCCCGCTTCAGCATCATCGTCCCCGCCTTCGGCGTCGCCGGCCGCCTGTCGCAGGCACTGGACTCCGTCCTGGCCCAGTCCTTCGGCGACTTCGAGCTGATCCCGGTCTGCGACGCGCCCGACTCCCCGGCGGGCACGGTCGCCACCGTGTACGCCGAGCGGGACAACCGGGTCGTCCCGCTCACCTCGCCGCCCTCAGGCGGGCTGGGCGTGGCGCGCACCACCGGGACCGATGCGGCGAACGGGACGTATCTGCTGTTCCTGGACGGGGACGACGGACTCATGCCCGGCGCGCTCGCGGCGATCGACGCGCGCCTGACGGCCACCGGTGAGGTGGACGTCCTCTACTTCGACCACGAGCGGGTCCACTGGTGGGACGGCGAGACGTCCACTCCCGCACTCGGCAGCGCCCCCGAGGGCGCCTTCGCTCCTGACCGGGCCCCGGAGCTGACCGGTGTGTCCGTGCCCGCGTGGAGCGCCGCCTATCGGCGCGCGTTCGTCGCCGAGCACCGGCTCGCCTTTCCGGCCGGCCACTTCACCGATATCGGCTGGGGCGGTCTGGTCACGCTCGCCGCCGAGCGCATGGCGGTGTTGCGCTCGGTCTGCGTACGGCATCTGGTGCGCCGCCAGGGCAGCCGGCTCCACAGCCCCGGCGAGCACCAGTTCGACCTCCTCGACCAGGTCGACCTGGTGCTGCGCCGGGCCGCCGAAGCCGCCCTGCCCGCCGACCGGTTGCGGCCGCTGTTCGAGCAGTTGTTCTCCGTCGTCCTGCGGACCGCCGCGCATCCGGAGCGGCTGCCCGCACGTCTGCGCCGGCCCTTCTTCCGAAGGGCCGGCCGCCTCTACCGCCGCCACCGCCCGGCCGGGTTCCGGGCGCCCGCGGGCAGCGTCGGGGTACAGCACCGGCTGCTCGCGTCCGGGGCGTACAGCGCGTTCCACGCGCTGCGCGGGGTCAACCAGGGCACCCAGGGCGCGGCGAAGGCGATGAGGAAGGCGCCGGTGCCGCGCATGCGGCGCACCCACCTCCGGTACGCGCTGGGGCTGCGCCGTCCGCTCGACGCGAACCTCGCCGTGTACTGCGCGTACTGGGGCCGCGGCTACGCCTGCAATCCGGCCGCGATCCACGCCAAGGCCCGCGAACTCGCCCCGCACATCCGCTCGGTGTTCCTGGTCGAGCCGGACGCCGTGGGCAGCGTGCCCAAGGACGTGGAGTACGCGGTGATCGGCAGCCGTGCGTACTGGGACGTGCTCGCCCGCGCCACGTACCTGATCAACAACGCCAACTTCGCGGACGGCGTGGTCAAGCGCTCCGGCAGCGTGCATCTGCAGACGCAGCACGGCACCCCGCTGAAGAAGATGGGCGTCGACCAGTCGACGTACCCCGTGGTCGCGGCCGCGACCGGCAGCTTCACCAAGTTGCTGACCCGGGTGGACCGGTGGGACTACAACCTCTCCTCCAACCGGCACTCCAGCGAGATGTGGGAGCGGGCCTTCCCGGGCTCGTACGAGAACCTCGAGTACGGCTATCCGCGCAACGACGTCTACTACACCGCGACCGCCGACGACGTGGCCCGCATCCGCCGCGAGCTGGGTGTCCCCCAGGACAGAAAGGCCCTGCTGTACGCGCCCACGCACCGCGACTACAGCAGCGGCTTCGACTCGCGTCTCGACCTGGAGGCGTTCTGCGAGGCGATCGGCGACGACTACGTCGTCCTGCTGCGCGCCCACTACTTCTACGAAGGGGACGCGGCGGGGAACAGCGGCCGGATCATCGACGTCACCGGGCACCGCTCCGCCGAGGACGTCTGTCTGGCCGCCGACGCGCTGATCACCGACTACTCGTCGATCATGTTCGACTACGCCAACCTCAACCGCCCGATCGTCGTGTACGCGGACGACTGGGAGGTCTACCGCGAGACCCGGGGCGTCTACTTCGACCTGATGGAGGCACCGCCGGGCCGGGTCGCACATACGCCCGAGGAACTGGCGGCCGTCTTCCGTGACGGCTCGTACGCGGACGAGTCCGCCGCCACACTGCGCGCGGCGTTCCGGGAGCGCTTCTGTCAGTTCGACGACGGACGCGCCGCCGAACGCGTGGTGCGCCGGGTGCTGCTGGGCGAGCCGCCCGAGTCGATCCCACCCGTGATTCCACTCGCCGAGCGCATCCCGGCCCCGGCCCACGCCCTCGTGAGGAGCTGATCCCCGTGCCCCGCTTCAGCGTCATCGTCCCCGTCTTCAAGGTGCAGGGCTTCCTGCGCGAGTGCCTCGACTCGGTGCTCGGACAGTCGTACGCCGACTTCGAGGTGATCGCCGTCGACGACTGCTCGCCCGACGGCTGCGGGGCGATCCTCGACCAGTACGCCGAGCGCGACCCGCGCCTGCACGTGCTGCACCTGCCGGAGAACGTCGGCCTGGGCCGGGCCCGCAACGCCGGAATGCCCTACGCCACCGGGGACTACCTCCTCTTCCTCGACAGCGACGACACGCTCACCCCGGGTGCACTGCGCGCGATCGCCGACCGGCTCGAGGAGACCCGGGATCCCGACGTCCTGGTCTTCGACTACGCCCGCACCTACTGGTGGGGCGGCACCCGGCGCAACGCGCTGGCCCGGGTGCTCGCCGAGGCAGGCGACGGCACGTTCACCGCGGCCGAACGCCCCGAGATCCTCGAACTGCTGATGGTGGTGTGGAACAAGGCCTACCGCCGGGACTACGTCACCGAGCGCGGCTTCAGCTTCCCGCCGGGCTACTACGAGGACACGCCCTGGACCTTCCCCGCCCTGCTCAGCGCCCGGCGGATCGCCGCCCTCGACCGGATCTGTCTCAGCTACCGGCAGCGCCGCCAGGGCAACATCCTGTCCACCACGAGCCGCAAACACTTCGACGTCCACGACCAGTACGAACGGGTCTTCGCGTACATCGGCGCCCATCCGGAGCTGGACCACTGGCGGCCTTATCTGCACCGCAAGATGGGCGAGCACTGTCTGGACATCCTCGCCAAGCCGGACCGGCTGCCCGCGTCCGCCAAGGCCGAGTTCTTCCGGCGCACCGCCGAGCTCTTCCGTACGCACCGCACACCGGAGCCGGTCCCGGCCGAACTGCGCGTCCTGGAGGGGAGTCACGTCCGCTACCGGACCCGGCAGCGCGCCGCCGCCGTCGGCGAGGTGCTCGGCCTGCGTGGCCGGCAGGCCCGCGGGATGGCGGCCGGGCGGATCAAGCGCGGCTGGGCCTGGGCGCACGAACAGCGCCCCCTGGACCCGAACCTGGCGGTCTACTCGGCGTTCTCGCACCGCGGCGTCCTCGGTGACCCGGCCGCGATCCACCGCGCGGCACGCGACCTGGCACCCCACATCCGGAGCGTGTGGGTCGTGCGCGAGGACCAGGTCGAGCGGCTGCCGCCGGGCATCGAGTACGTCCTGCCGAACTCCCTGGCCTACCGCCGGATCACCGCGCGGGCCAAGTACTTCGTCAACAACGTCAACTGGCCCGGCACCCTGGTCAAGCGCCCCGGCAGCGTCCACATCCACACCCACCAGGGCACGCCGCTGAAATACATGGGGACCGACCTGCTGGGCAAGCCGGGCGCCCGGCACGGGCTCGACGTGCCGCAGATGCTGCGCCGCGCCGACCGCTGGGACTACAGCCTGGTCGCCAACCGCCACTCCGAGCTGGTCTGGGACCGCGCCTACCCCTGTTGCTTCACCTCGGTCCGCAGCGGCAGCCCCCGCAACGACGTCCTCGTGGACGCGAAGCCCGGCGACGGAGCCGCCTTCCGGTTCCGGCACGGCATCCCGGAGGACCACACGGTCGTGCTGTATGCGCCGACCCGTCGCGACCATGTGCGGGGCGGTCACGTGGACCGCTTCGACCTGGCTCGGTTCGCCGAGGACCTGGGCGAGGGCCACACCCTCGTGGTACGGCTGCACCCGTCGCTCGCGGACGGTCCGGCCCGTGGAATGGGGCTGGCGGAGCTGCACCGGCGGGGCGTGCTGGTCGACGCCACCGACGAGCCGCACGTCGAGGAGGTGATGCTCGCCTCGGACGCCCTGGTCACGGACTACTCGGCCCTCATGTTCGACTACGCCAACCTGGACCGGCCGATCGTCGTGCACGCGGACGACTGGGCTGTGTACACGGCGAGCAGGGGCACGTACTTCGACGTCAGGGCCCACGCCCCGGGACATGTCTCGGGCTCGTACCGGGAGCTGGCGTGGCTCTTCGCCTCCGGATGCTGGCAGGACGCGGAATCAGCGGCGCTGCGGGCCGGGTTCCGGGCCCGGTTCTGCGAGTTCGACGACGGGCGGGCGGCCCAGCGGGCGGTGCGGACGTTGATGCTGGGCGAGCCGGACGTCCCGGCCTTGATCCCGGCCCCCGCGACGGGCGACTACGACGTCCTGACCACCACGTGAGAGCCCGCCCGGGGCCGGGAGGAGGTCCGGCACCGGGCGTCGGCATGCGTGCGGCCCCGTACGCCTTCGGAGGCGTGCGAGGCCGCGCACGGTGGTGGTTACTCGATGACGAGCTCGACCGGGATGTTGCCGCGGGTCGCGTTCGAGTAGGGGCAGACCTGGTGGGCCTGCTCGACCAGCTTGCGGCCGGTCGTCTCGTCCACGGACTCCGGCAGCTCGATGCGCAGGGTGACCGCGAGGCCGAAGCCCTCGCCCTGCTTGCCGATGGTGACCTCGCCGGTCACCGCGGCGTCGCTGACGTCGACCTTGGCCTGTCGGCCGACCAGGCCGAGGGCGCTGGCGAAGCAGGCCGCGTACCCGGCGGCGAACAACTGCTCGGGGTTCGTGCCCTGGCCGCTGCCGCCCATCTCCACCGGGATGGCCAGCTGGAGGTCGAGCTTGCCGTCAGAGGTGACCGCCCGCCCGTCGCGGCCGTGCGTGGCGGTGGCGACTGCGGTGTAGAGCGCGTCCATGGAAAACCATCCCTCTCGAATGTCGTGTCCGGCGGCCGGCCCTTCCGTCCGTCCGGGCCGCCTCACGGACACAAGTAGAGCACACAATTCAGTTGCGTACAACTGAATGGCGCCGCACGAGCTACCCTGGGGGCATGACGACCACGCCGACCCCCAGCACCAAGGCCCCGGCGGGCGAGCAGTTCCTGCGACTGGACCACCAGATCTGCTTCTCGCTCAACGCCGCGTCCCGCGCCTTCAACAGCGTCTACCGCGTCGTCCTCAAGGACCTCGGGCTCACCTATCCGCAGTACCTGGTGATGCTGGTGCTGTGGGAGCAGGGAGAGCTGCCGGTGAAGGCGCTCGGCGAGCATCTGCGGCTGGACTCCGGCACCCTGTCGCCGCTCCTGAAGCGGCTGGAGGCGGCGGGCCTGGTACGGCGGGAGCGCAGCATCCAGGACGAACGGTCCGTGCACGTCCACCTGACGGACGAGGGAACGGCACTGAAGCAGCGCGCCCTGCTCGTGCCGCCCCGGATCGCCGCGGCGACGGGCTTCACCCTGGAGGAGATCATGGACCTGCACGCCCGCCTCGACCGGCTGACCCGGGCCCTGGACGCGGCGGCGCTGGAGGAGACTCCGGGCTGCGTCTAGGCGCCGGACCGGGGCTCCTCCCGGCGTACGTAGAGTCGAAGAGTGATGCCCGGGCGCACGTACTCCTTACGGGTGACGAACTCCTCGTTCAGGACCGCGAGTTTGGCGCGCTCGGTGGGGCTCCAGGGAGTCCAGGAGGGCCGAAGCGCGTAGGGCTCGCTGACCACCCACAGGTACGCCAGCCCGCGAAGCCGTCGCCGCAGCTCCTCGGGCCCGGCCTCCCGCCCGTACAGCGTTCCGTCCTCGGCGGCGGGCACGTCCAGCGCCACGTCCCGGACGCCCCGGAACCCTGCCGGATAGCTCAGCGCCGAGCGCCGCTCCAGCGAGGGCAGGAACAGCACGGGGTCCCCGGGCCGCACGTGCCGCCCCACGACGGCGGAGACGGCCGCGAGGTCGTCGGGCCGATGGGCGGCACGGCGGTCTGCCCGGAGCAGGGGGAACTGCAGAAGCAGCACACCGCAGACGGCGAGGACACCGAGCAGAACGCCACCCCGGCACCGAACCCAGGCGGACGGCTGGACGACCTCCCGCAGGCGGGGCTCAGCGACCCGCGGCAGGTCCCGAAGGGCAACGCCTGCGCCGCTGCCCCCGGGCCGGCCGGGCGCGGGCAGCAGAGAGCCGCGGGCCACCACGCCGTCGTCGTGCGGGTCGTTCCACGAGGCGACGGGGAAGGCGGGCCTCCCAGGGCCGTCCGCCCGCAGCCGACGAACCACCCCGGCCACCCGCTCGGCACCCGCCGCAGCCAACAAAGGCGCCCCGGCCAGCGAATACAGCACGTACCGTTCGTCATACAGAGGCGAGACCTGCGAAACCCCCATCAACACCGCCGGCGGAATCACCAGCAACGGCACAGCCACCCCGGCCAAGGAAATCCCCCGCTTCGGCCCCGGCATCCGCACAGCCAAGGCCATCAACACGAGACACGGCACCACAACCGCCCGTGAAGGCCCCAGGAACTGCCGTACGAGCCGCTCCACGCTCCGCCCGTCGGGCGCCGTCAGCCATGCCACTTGAGCCGCCTGTTCCCGTGAGACCAGCGCCAAGGGCAGCAGCACGAGGACGGCGGCACCGGCGGCGCCCATCCACCCCCGCCACGCCTTCCCCGGTACCCGCGCGAGCACCAGCGTGCAGGCGTGCGCCAGCAGCACCAGCACCGCGAACTCGTGCAGCACACAGGTGACGGCGACGACCACCCCGTACGGCCACCACCTCCCGCCCCGCGCCGCCCGCACGAGCAGCAACGTCGCGCCCGCCACCCCCGCCGACACCAGCGCGTACGAGCGCCCTTCCTGCGCGTAGTGCCCGACCATCGGCGTGACCGCGTACAGCAGCCCCGCCCACAGTCCCACCCGCGGCCGACACAGCCGGGCGCCCAGCGCGGCGACCAGGCCCGCCGTCGCGGCCGCCCCGCAGACCGAAGGCAGCCGCAGCAGCACCTCGCCGGGGTGGACCGCCAGGACCACGTGCATCAGCAGGTAGTACAGGCCGTGCACCGCGTCCACGCTGTGCAGCAGATGCCAGATCTGGGGCGCCGAGCGGCGCGCGACCTGGAAGGTCACCGCCTCGTCCCGCCACATGCCGTCGCGGTCCAGTCCCCACAACCCGATCGCGAACATGACGACCACGGGCACGAGGACCGCCGCGTACTCCGTACGCCTCTCCGGTAACCGACTCATGCCCGCATTCAACATGCCCAGATTTTGTACTATTAACTAACCTTTGCTGGGCGTTGACGGCGTATCTGCCTACATGCGACATTCAAGCGGCCTACCATCCGGACTTGATGAGCGTCTCGAAGAGTGTCACGAAGTCCCGGGCGACCGCGTCCGCGCCCGCTTTCCCGTCCCTTCTGAAGAGGGTCCGCAAGAGACAACGGTTGCTTCTCCTCGCCGTCGGCTGGCTCGCCAGCCGCGCCCTGATGCTGTGGCTGCTCGCCCACGACCGGTACCCCCTGCTCGGCCGGGGCGGGGTCGCCCGAGAGGTATGGAAGCTGTACTTCCACTGGTACGGCATCCTCCGGCACGGCGCGTTCCCGTCGGGCGACCATCTGTGGCAGTACCCGCCGGGAGCGGGAGCGGTGCTGCTCTCTCCCGCCCTGCTACCGGGCTTGACGTACTTTCAGGCGTTCGTGGTCCTCACGCTGCTCACGGATGCCGTGATCGCAGTCGTGCTCGCACGCGCGGGCACACGCCCGGACCGCTCGCTGGGCGGCGCGGCACTGTGGACGGCGGGCCTGCCGCTGCTGCTGCACATCCCGCTGGCCCGGTACGACGTACAGGTCACCGCCTTCGCGGTCATCTCCTTGTTGACACTGCCGCGTTCCACGCGCGCGTGCGGCGCGTTCGCGGCGCTCGGCGCCCTGGTGAAGGTGTGGCCCGCGCTGGCGCTCATCGGCACCCCGCGCGGCCGTACGACCCGTGAGGCGTGGACGGCGGCCGCGGTCACCACCGTCACGCTGCTCGCCCTGCTCGCCGCCCTGTTCCGCCACCCGTTCGACTTCCTGCGCCAACAGGGCGGCCGGGGCGTGCAGATCGAGTCGCTGGGCGGCACCGTGCTCATGTTCGCGCGCCGGGCCGGCTGGCCGGGGCGCACCCGCTACCAGTACGGGGCCGTGGAGTTCGTGGGCCCGCACGTGCACACGGTCGCCGTCTGCTCGCTCGCGCTGACCGCGGTTGCCTTCAGCCTCCTGCTGCTGTGGCGGTTGCGGAACCGCCACTGGACGCCCGCGACCCCGTACGACGCGGCGCTCGCGGCCGTTCTGCTGTTCACGGCGACGAGCCGGGTGATCAGCCCCCAGTACATGGTGTGGCTGATCGGACTGGCCGCCGTCTGCCTGACGTCGCGGCACACCACACAGCGCCCGGTGGCCGTGCTCGTCCTGGCGGCGACCGCGGTGAGCGTCGTGGAGTACCCCGCCTACTACGGGGATGTCATCAACAGCACCTGGGTGGGCTGTGTGCTCATGTTCGTACGCAACGGACTGCTCGCTTCCGCCGCGGTCGTGTCCCTCGTCCGCCTGTGGCGCACCGGACGCGCCCTGCCGGAACGGCCGAAATCAGACATCCCTCCGCGCAACCCGGACCGGATTCCCGCCTTCTTCCACACCGGCGGTTAATCGCTTCTTAACAAATGATTACCAGGTATCCCTAATGTTCCGACTCGTGGAATCGATGCACCCTCACGATGCACAGGTCAGCGTCGTCGTCATCGGATACGACGACGCGACTCATGTGACGGACGCGGTGCGTTCGGCCCTCGCCCAGGGCGGTGTCGTCCGCGAGGTGATCGCGGTCGACGACGCATCGAGCGACGGCAGCCCCGAGTTGCTCGAGGCCCTCGCGGCCGAGGACCCTCGCGTCAAGGTGGTGCGCAGAACCGCCAACAGCGGCGGCTGCGGCACTCCGCGCAACGACGGGATCGACGCGGCGACCGCCCCGTACGTGATGTTCCTGGACAGCGACGACGTGCTGCCGCCCGGCGCGGTGGACGCCCTGCTCATGGCGGCCGTCGCGCACGGGACCCCACTCGCCGCGGGCCTGTGCGTGCGCCGCGAGCTGCCCTCGGGCCGGGAGACCCCCTGGCAGCCGGAGCTGTACGAGCGGCCCGCGGTGGTCTCCCGCCCCTGCCGGCGCCCCCGCCTCGCGTACGACACGCTCTGCGTCAACAAGCTGTACCGCACCGACTTCCTGCGCGAGCACGGCATCCGCTTCCCCGACGGCCGGTTCCCCTATGAGGACTTCGTGTTCGGCGCGCGCGTACTGGCCGCCGGACCGAGCATCGCCCTGGTCCCCGAGACGGTCTACATCTGGCACGTCCGCCGCTCCGCCCGGCGTCTGTCCATCTCCCTCGACCGCGCCGACATCGACAACTGGAAGGCGCGAATGGAGGCGAACCGGCGGGCGTACGAGATCCTGCTGGGCTCCGGCGAGAAGCGGCTCGCGCGTGCGGCACGCACCGCCTTCCTGGACCGCGGCCTGCGGATGTACGCACGGGAACTCCCGCTGCGGGAGGCCGCGTACCACAGCGAGTGGTGGAAGCTCACGCGGGCGTATCTCTCGGACTTCGACTCGGCCGACTTCGCCCAGGCGTCCGTGCCGGGGAGGGTCGTCGCGCAGGTGGTCCTCGCCGCCGAACAGCCGCGCGACCTGCACCGGCTCAAGGAACTGGCGGCCCGTCCGGCGCGGCTGACCCCGCCCTACGCGAGCACGGCCGACGGCACCCCGGTCTGGTCGGCCGATCTGCCGCAGGTGCAACTGGAGCACCTGTTGCACCGCCCCATGCGGCACCTGCCGGTCGCCGTCGACGCGGAACTGCGCCCGAGCGCCCGTGCCAGCCGGCTGCGGCTGCGCCTGCACGAGCTGTACGGGCGGGTGGAGAACGCGCGTCCGGCCAGGGTCGACGTGGAGTTCACGCTCCGGGAGCGCGACGACCGGGCCGGCCTCTCGTACACGGCCGCGCTCCGGCGGGAGACCGACTCGGACGACTGGACCGCCGAGACATGGGTGGACCTCGCGGCACTCGGCGCCGGCACCTGGGACCTCAAGCTGACGCTCCGCTTCGACGACGGCACCAGCCGCGACACCACGGCCCACGCCCTCACCGGTCCGGGTCTGCTGAGCCGCCGCGTGGTGCCGAGCCTGAGGCACGGCGTACTGCTGGTGCAGCCGTACGCGACGCACTCGGGGGCCCTCGCCCTGCGGGTGGCGCCGGGGGTGCGAGGAGCGAGGTCCGTTCTGGGCCGCAGGTTCCGACGCCTGGTTCACCGGAAGTGACCGCACGACACCCTGGGTCAACTGGCGAGGGGACGGCCGCACATGACATGGCTGATCACCGGCGGCGGCGGTTACATCGGGGCGCACGCCGTCCGCGCGATGACCGAGGCGGGCCGGCGGGCCGTGGTGTGCGACGACCTGTCCACGGGCATCGCCCGGCGCGTGCCCGCCGAGGTGCCCCTGGTGGTGGGCTCCACGCTGGACGGCGAACCGCGGCGCCGGACGCCGGCGGAGCACTCGGTTACGGGCGTGGTGCACCTCGCGGCCAAGAAACAGGTCGGCGAGTCGGTGGACCTGCCGGTCCCGGGAGCAGGGGCTCGGCGGGGAACTGAGCCTGTCCCCGGGTCGGCGTCGGCGCGAACCCGGACCCGTCCCGGAAGCAGACGCTCGGCGCGATGCCGAAACTGTCCCGAAGCAGGCGCGTGGCGCGAAGCCGAGCCCATCCCGTGGTCGGCCCCGGTCGGCGCCCGGCGCGATACGGGCCGTCAGGCCCGCACCGTTTTTGACACCGCCGGGAGTTCGGGGAGTTCCGGGAACGTGACACCCGTCAGTTCCTCGGAGGCCGTCCACAGGCGGCGGGCCGACTCCGGGTCGCCGGCAGCGTGCGAGCGGCCGACCAGGGTCGGTGCGCCGCGCATCTCTCCAAGGCCGTCGGGACCGACATAGCTCGCGCCGGGCAGGTCCCGGGTCGCGGCGTACAGGGTCGGCAGCGCGCCCGCCTTGTTGTCCTGCGCGAGGACGCGGTTGCCGATTCGCATGGCGACCCGGCGCACGACGCTGGCGTCATGGCCCTGGAGGTTGGTCGCGGCCCAGCCCGGGTGCGCGGCGAGCGCCCGTACCCGTGAGTCCGCCTCGGTCAGACGGCGCTGGAGCTCCAGCGTGAACAGCAGGTTGGCGAGCTTGGACTGGCCGTACGCCACCATCGGCGCGTACTCACCGGCCAGGTTCAGGTTGTCGAAGTGGATATGGATGCCGGCCGGGAAGCGGTGCGCTCCGGAGGAGACGGTGACCACGCGGTCCGTGACGTGCGGCAGCAGCAGGTTCGTCAGGGCGAAGTGCCCCAGGTGGTTGGTGCCGAACTGCATCTCGAAGCCGTCCTTGGTCGTGGCCTCGGGGATGTTCATGACGCCGGCGTTGTTGATCAGCAGATCCAGGTCCCCCTGCCAGCCCGCGGCGAACTCCCGTACGGAGGCGAGGTCGGCCAGGTCGAGGCGGCGTACCTCGACGCTCCCCCTCGCGCCGCGGACGGTCGCGGCGGCCGCTTCGCCGCGCTGCACGTCGCGTACGGCGAGCACCACATGGGCGCCCGCGCGGGCCAGTGCGTCGGCGGTGGCGAGACCTATCCCGCTGTTGGCCCCGGTGACGACGGCGGTGCGGCCGGTCTGGTCGGTGATGTCGGTGGCGTTCCACTTGTGCTGTGTCTTGGGCATGCGGTCAATGTAGACGTCGCCAACAATGCTGTCAATGACAACAATGGTGACGACGCCAACAATGTAGGCGTCGATCACATGCTCGGTACACTGACCCTCATGCAGACCCGTCGTCGTTACCACCACGGAGACCTCCGCGCCGCGCTGCTCAGCCGCGCGGAGGAGACACTCCGGGAGAAGGGACCGGCAGCGCTGTCCCTCCGGGAGCTCGCACGCGACCTGGGCGTCAGTCATGCCGCGCCGAGCCGCCACTTCAAGGACAAGCAGGCGCTCCTCGACGCCCTGGCGCTGACCGGATTCGACCGGCTGGACGAGGCATTCGCGGCGTCCCTGGCGGGGGCGGGCGAATCCTTCGCCGAACGGCTCGCCGCGGCGGCACGCGCCTACGTGGACTTCGCCACCGCCAACGCCGAACTGCTCGACCTCATGTACTCGATCAAGCACACCCCGGAGGCGTCCGAGAACCTGGTCGCCGCGTCCCAGCGGTGGACCGACCGGACGGTGAGCCTGATCGCCGAGGGCCAACGCCGGGGCGAGGTGCGCGAGGGCCTCTTGGAGCGCGTGGGCATCGGGGTCTTCTCCACGCTGCACGGCTACGCGACCCTCGCAGCGGGCGGCTCCCTGCCGCCGGAGGTACGCGAACAGGGCCTGGACGAACTGGTGGCGTACATGCTGCGGGGGTGCGCGCCGGAGAAGACGGGCTGAGCCACCCGCACGCTGCCCCGGTGACCGACTCCCACAGTCCTGCCCACCCCACCCGCACCCGACGCGCCGTCGCCACCGTCCTCGGCTCCGCCGTCGGCGACGCGCTCGCCGCGCCCTTCGAGTTCGGGCCCGAGGGCGCGTTCTCGACACACTTCCCCGAGCCGGGCCGTGGCGGCGAGATGTGCGGGGCGGCGGCCGGGACCCGGGCGAGGCGACCGACGACACGCAGATGGCGGTCCTGGTCGGGGAGTCCCTGCTGGAGTACGGCGGCCTCCGGCTCCCGGACATCTTCGCCCGGTTCCGGCGCTGGGCGGCGGCCGACCCCACGCGCCTCGTGCGGCGGTGGCACTCGGCCCGCTGGCCGTAGCCTGCCTCGCCTACGGCATCGGCAGCCCATCCGTCGCCACACGTGGAGCAGATCCGGGCCACGGACGACCCGGCAAGGCCTGGTCGAAGCCGTCGCAGTCGGCCGGAATCTGCCAGTCGGCGCTTCCCGGACCGGGCGGGCGCGGTGCCGGCACCTCCGCGGTCCTCACAATGCCTTGAGTGCCCCCGCCGTAGCCCGGGCCAATCCCGCCAGGTACCCCTTCGGCAGTTTCGGCCCCCGTACCACCACCGCCCGCCAGTACAGCGGGCCCGAGATCAGGTCGAGGGCCAGGTCCATGTCGACGGACTCATGGATGTCGCCGCGGGCGGCGGCCGTGGCCACGATGCCGCTGGCCACGCTCTGCTGACCCTCGCGCAACGCCTTCTGCATGGCCTCCGCGATGTCCGGGTTGCGAGCCGCCTCCGCCTGGAGGTCCGGGATGATCTGGCCGGCCACCGGGTGGCGCAGAGCGCGCGACGTCACCTCGTAGAGGAGCCTCAGGTCCCCCTCCAGGGAGCCCGTGTCGGGCGCCGGCAGGCCCTGGACGGCGACCGCCGAGACCAGGTCGAGGACCAGGTGCAGCTTGGAGCGCCACCGGCGGTAGACCGCCGTCTTGCCGACGCCCGCCCGGCGGGCGATGCCCTCGATGGACATGCGGGCGTAGCCGACGGCCGCGAGTTCCTCGAAGACGGCCGCCCGAATGGCCTCCGTCACGTCCTCGCGGAGGACGGCCGCACCCGCGGGCGCACGGCGGCGCCGTTTCACCTGGGGAGTGTCGGCGTTCGTGGTCATACGGACCAGCATAGGGCGTGACGACGAAACGGTTGCGTTCCGACGTCGGAACGGCTTACGCTCGCGTTGCGACGATACGGTCCCGTCCCGACGCAAAGAGCAGTAGTCCAAACCCCCAAGAGCTGTACAAGACCCCAAGAGCAGAGCAAGACACCGGCAAGAAACGTGAGAAATGCCGGGAGGCGGTACCAGAAGGGGCATTGCGGCGGGAGACTGCGGACCGGTTCGCGCACCCGACCCCCGAGCGAAAGCAGCGGATGTGAGCCAGGTCCTCCACACACCGCCCCCCACGACGACCGATCCGGCCGAGACCCCGGCGCAGCGCGCCGACCGGTACGGCCTTTCGGTCAGCGGCGCCCGCCCCTCCTTGCCCGAGTACGTCCGCCAGCTGTGGGAGCGCCGCCACTTCATCACGGCCTTCGCCACCGCCAAGCTCACCGCCCAGTACAGCCAGGCGAAGCTCGGCCAGGTCTGGCAGGTCATGACGCCCCTGCTGAACGCGGCGGTCTACTACTTCATCTTCGGTGTGCTGCTCGGCACCAAGCACGGCGTGCCGGACTACATCCCGTTCCTGGTCACGGGCGTGTTCATCTGGACGTTCACGCAGAGCTCCATCATGACGGGCACCCGCGCGATCTCCGGCAACCTGGGGCTGGTGCGCGCCCTGCACTTCCCGCGCGCCGCGCTGCCCATCTCCTTCTGCCTGCAGCAGCTGCAGCAGCTGCTGTTCTCGATGGCCGCCCTGATCGGGATCCTGCTCTGCGTCGGCGTGCCGGTCGCCGCCTCCTGGGTGCTGGCGATCCCGGCACTGGCGCTGCAGTTCGTGTTCAACGCCGGCGTCTCGATGATCATGGCCCGGATGGGCGCGAAGACGCCGGACATCGCCCAGCTGATGCCGTTCGTCCTGCGTACCTGGATGTATGTCTCGGGCGTCATGTGGAGCATCGACAAGCTGACCAAGCACGACCAGCTGCCGCACGTGGTGACGATCGCGCTGGAGACCAACCCGGCCGCCGTCTACATCGACCTCATGCGCTTCGCGCTGATCGACAGCTTCCACGCGAGCCAGCTGCCCCCGCACGTGTGGGCGGCGGCTACGGGCTGGGCGCTGCTCGCCGGTGTCGGCGGTTTCATCTACTTCTGGAAGGCTGAGGAGAGGTACGGCCGTGGCTAACCCGACCAGCGACGAGCAGATCCCGACCGTCATCTGTGACGGCGTCGACATCGTCTACCGCGTCAACGGCACCGGAGGCGGCCGAGGCTCCGCCACCGCCGCGCTCAACCGCATCCTGCGCCGCGAGCGTGCGGAGAAAGCGGCGGGCGTTCGCCGGGTGCACGCCGTCAAGAACGTCTCCTTCACCGCGTACAAGGGCGAGGCCATCGGCCTGATCGGTACGAACGGTTCCGGCAAGTCGACGCTGCTCAAGGCCGTCGCCGGGCTGCTGCCCGTCGAGAACGGCAGGATCTACACCCACGGCCAGCCCTCCCTCCTCGGCGTGAACGCGGCCCTGATGAACGACCTGACGGGCGAGCGCAACGTCTACCTCGGCGGTCTGGCCATGGGCATGTCCCGCGAGCAGATCAAGGAGCGCTACGACGACATCGTCGACTTCTCCGGCATCAACGAGAAGGGCGACTTCATCTCGCTGCCGATGCGTACCTACTCCTCCGGCATGGCGGCGCGGCTGCGCTTCTCCATCGCTGCCGCCAAGGACCACGACGTCCTGCTGATCGACGAGGCGCTGGCCACCGGTGACCGCTCCTTCCAGAAGCGGTCCGAGGAGCGCATCCGCGAGCTGCGCCGGCACGCGGGCACGGTCTTCCTGGTCAGCCACAACAACAAGTCGATCCGCGACACCTGCGACCGGGTGCTGTGGCTGGAGCGCGGAGAGCTGCGCATGGACGGTCCCACCGAGGAAGTCCTGGAGGCCTACGAGGCGTTCACCGGCGGCAGCGACAAGGCCAAGCGCCCGAGCCCCAAGCCCAGTCCGCAGAAGAAGGAACCCGCGAACGCGAAACAGCCTCTTCCTTCCTGAGGCATAAAGAGACCGCGTTCATACACCTTTCGTACATGTCTCTTACCTGCCTCGTATACGCCTTCTTCATGTTGTTCCATCAGCAGCACAGACGTGGGCGTCTGAAGAGCAGGGAGGCCACGTGCAACCAGGGCTGAGCGTCATCGTCCACGGCCCCGATCCCCAAGGTCACCTGGGCGAACTCCTGGATGCCCTCTCTGCCCAGCCGTCGGCCGAGGCCGAGGTGGTCGTCGCGGCCGTCGGCGACTGGGCCCGGCGGCAGGCGGAGCGGCGCGCCGCCGAGGACTCCCGGATGGTGGTGCTGCCGCTGCCGGAGGGCACGAGCGACGGCGCGGCCCGCGCGGCGGGCGCCGCCAGGGCCACCGGCCGCTGGCTGCACTTCGTGCACGCCAAGGACGGACTTCCCGCCGGCGCCCTGCGCACCGTCGCCGACCGCACGGCGGAACTCGCGGACTCCGCGGACGTCCTGGTCGTGAACCACGTCCGTTCCACCTGGCAGACCTCGGGCGCACCCAGCGAGGACGGCCGGTTGCTGGCCCGGGCCGGCCGCCGCGCCGTCCCGCTCACCGGCTTCCCCGAGTTGCTGCGGCTGACCCCGGTGCTGGGCAACCGCGTGATACGCGCGGACTTCTGGCACTCCTTCGACGTCTCCTCGGACATCGCGGGCGGGGACTTCCACGACGACGAGGCGTACGCCGCCCTCGCCGTGCTCCTCCACGCCCGCGAGATCGCCTCCCTCGACCAGGTGGCGTACGAGATACGGGAGCTGCGCGAGCAGAGCCTGCCACCTGTGACCGCCGCGCAGCGGTACGCGGTCGTGGAGCGGTACGAGCGGCTGCACGACGTTCTGGACGAGCGGGGCGCGCCCGAGGGGCCCCGGGCGGTGCTGTACGACGTGATGGTCCGCGATCTGCTGCGCACCTTCGCCCGCAGCGGGATGCCGGAGCCGGAGGCGCGCGAGTTCTTCGGCCGCGCCTCCCGGGCCGCCGCGCGCCGACGGCCGGAGCACCACCGGCGCCCCACCGGCTTCGAGGGCATACGCCACGCGCTCCTCGAGGAGAACGCGTACACCAAGTACCGCGCCTTCCAGACCGCCAACCAGACGCGGCGCGAGGTGAAGTCGGCGGTCGTGGCGGGCAAGCGCCAGGTGAGCGCGAAGCTGCGCGACCAGCGCTACCGGCGGGCGCTGAGCGAGCCCGTCGATCCGCATCTGGCGGTCTTCTCGGCGTACTGGGACCGGGGCGTGGCCTGCAACCCTGCCGCGATCGCCGCGAAACTCGCCGAACTCGCCCCGCACATCCACCCGGTGTGGGTGGTCTCCCGGCACAAGGCCGCCCTGCTGCCGCCGGGCACCGACCACATCGTCCCCGGCACGCGCCGCTACTGGGACGTGATGGCGAGGGCCAAGTACCTCGTCAACAACGTCAACTTCCCCGACGTCGTGGTCAAGCGCACGGACGCGGTCCACCTCCAGACCCACCACGGCACCCCGCTCAAGCGCATGGGCCTGGATCAGCTCGACTTCCCCGCCGCCTCCAAGGGCCTGGACTTCGACGCCCTGCTGGCCCGCATCGACAAGTGGGACTACAGCGTCTCGGCGAACAGCCACTCCACGCGCATGTGGGAACGCGCCTACCCGTCGCGCTACACGCCGCTGGACCACGGCTATCCGCGCAACGACGTCTTCTATTCCGCGACGGCCGAGGACGTCCGCGCGATCCGCGACCGCCTGGGCATAGCCCCGGGCCGCCGGGCCATCCTGTACGCCCCCACGCACCGCGACTACGAGGCGGGCTGGACCCCGCGCCTGGACCTCGCCTCCCTGGCCGACCGGCTCGGCGAGGACACGGTCCTGCTGGTTCGCGGCCACTACTTCTACGGCCGCGCGGCCTCCCCGCTGACCGGTCTGCGCCGCTCCGGCCGGGTGATCGACGTGTCGTCGTACGATCCGGTCGAGGATCTCTCGCTGGCGGCGGACGCCCTGGTCACGGACTACTCGTCGATCATGTTCGACTACGCCAACCTGAACCGCCCGATCGTGATCTACGCCGACGACTGGGAGACGTACGCGAAGACACGCGGGGTCTACTTCGACCTGATGACCCAGGCACCGGGCCAGGTGGCTCGCACCCAGGAGGACCTCGAGGCCGTCTTCGCGTCGGAGGCGTGGCGGGACGAGGCCGCGCAGAAGTCGCTGACCGACTTCCGACGTCGTTTCTGCGAGTTCGACGACGGGCGGGCGGCCGAGCGGGTGGTGCGCCGGGTGTTCCTCGGCGAGAGCGAGGAGTCGCTGCCCCCGGTCGTTCCGGTGGACGAACGGACCCCCGCCCCGACTCCCGAGGAGGCCACGGCGCGATGACGCCCACCCGGATCCCCGACGTGACGATCACAGTCATCGTCTACAACGACGCGGAACGTCTGCCGCGCGCGGTGGTCTCGCTGCTCCGGCAGACACACCCGGACATCGAGGTGATCATCAGCGACGACCACTCGACGGACGACACCCCGTCGGTGGCACGGCGACTGGCCGCGCAGGACGAGCGGGTGCGCTATCTGCGTCTGCCCGAGAACAGCGGCGGCTGCAGCGCACCACGCAACCGGGCACTGGAGATCGCCCGGGCGCCGTATCTGATGTTCCTCGACAGCGACGACGAACTGCCCGCGAACGCGGTGGAGTTGCTGCTGGCCGCACACCGCGCACGCGAAGTGGACTTCACGATGGGCGCGGTGGAGCGGGTCCGCGTCGACACGGGCCGCCGCTCGACCTGGATGCCGCACCTGGTCGCCGAGCGGCGCACGGTCGAGGGCATCGAGTCCGAACCCGAGCTGCTGTTCGAGCACCTGTCCACGAGCAAGATGTACCGGCGGGAGTTCCTGGACCGCCACGGCCTGCGTTTCCCCGAGGGCATCCACTACGAGGACCAGCTGTTCTCGGCCCAGGCGTACTGCCTGGCGCGCTCCTTCACGATCATCCCGGAGCCGGTGTACCGCTGGTACATAGCGCCGTACGTGACGGCGGAGTCGGCGTCGATCTCCAACCAGCGGCACAAGCTCACGAACGTGCGTGACCGCATCCATGTGCAGCGATTGACAGACGACTTCCTGACCGAGAGCGGGCACGGAGGGCTGCGGGAGGACAAGGACTACAAGTTCCTCAAGCACGACTTCCGTATGTACGCGGGTGATCTGCCGTACCGCGAGGAGGAGTGGCTGGCAGGTTTCGCGGACGTGGTGACGCCGTATCTGGAGACGCTGGCGCCCGGCGCCTACGCCCGACTTTCGCGTATGGAACGGGTGGTGATCCAGCTGGTACGCGACCGGCGCCTGGACGAGGCGCAGCTGGCGGCGCGGGGGCTCGGGCACGGGGTGGCCCCTCGTGAGGTGGTGACGGACGCATCGGGCACGGCCTACTGGGGCACGCGGATTCCGTCCTCCTCCTGGGCCCGACGTGAACTGGACGTGTCCGACCTGGAGTTGGAGTACCGGCCCTTCCCGAGCGCCCTGTTCCGGCACGAGATCACGTCCCTGGCAGCGGGCCCGGGAGCCTCGATCGACCTCTCGATCCGCACGTACGACCCGGGCCTGCGCCTCCCCGTCGGCCCACAGCGGGCGAGCGTCGTGGTGTCCGCCGGCAGGCGCCGCCTGGTGACGGCCTTCCGTCTTGACCCGGTCCGGCCGGGCGTCTTCGAGGGGCGGGTCCGGCTGGACCTGGCGGCGGCGCAGCTGCCCGTGCAGGGTTTCGAGGCCATCCGCCACCCGGTGCTGCGGCTTGAGCACCAGGGCCTGGCCAACTCCGGCGTGCTGCTGGCTCCGCCGGCCTTCCCGTCCCTCAGGGCGAACCAAGTGGGCACGTTGCCGCACGAGGTGACGGTGGAACCGGAGGGGCGCGGAGCGGGCCGCCTCCAGGTCCGCTGGCGTCCGGTGGGCGTCACGGCACGGGTGGGTCCGGTGGTCCGCAGGGTCGCCGGACCGAAGGTACGACAGGCGGCACGGCTGGTGCGGAGCGCACTGCGGTGACGCCGGGTGGCGGGGGGTGTTCACCCCCCCGCCACCCTTGCCCGTCCCTGGGGCACCCCTCAGCGCAGCACCTGGTACAGCACCTGGCCTCCCGGCCCCGTAGCCACCCTGCGCAGCGCCCGGTCGCCGGCCGGCAACCCCCCGTCCGACGGCCGCTGCACCACCCACCGCACGTCGTACGTCCGCAGCACGCCAAGACGCGCGTTCCGCGACACCCCCGCCCCGAAGTAGGTCCGCACGGCCGTCTCCCGCCGGCCCTCGTCCGGCAGGAAGAAGTCCGGGTATCCCGGCGCCACGGTGTACGCCCCGTACGCCGGAATCTGCCGCGCGGGATACGTCTGCGCCATCACCACGTCCCCGTACCGCACCCACGGGGTGATCCAGTGGTACCCCGCCCACGGCACCCGGTACTTCGCCGCGACCGCCCCGGGCAGGGCGCTGCGGCCCATCACGTATCCCACGGTCTGCACCTGGGTCCACGCCCCGAGGGCCAGCGCGGCCGCCAGCACTCCGGCCGCCACGTTCCGCAACGCCCCTCGCGCCGCCCCGGCCACCTCCACGGCGGCCGCCACCTGCGCCGGGATCAGCACCGCAGGCAGCGCCCGTCCCCACGAGTAGTGCCCGGTCAGCCCGCCCGCCGCGAACATCAGCACCCCGAGCAGGAAGAACACCACCAGCGGATCCCGTCGGTCCCTCCGCGCCCGGACCGCCAGCGCCGCCACCCCGAGCAGCACGAGGCAGAACCGCACGAACAGATGCTGGTACAGCGGCCGGTGGACCGCCTCCAGACCGCCCGCGCGCAGCAGCGCGAAAAAGTCGTAGTACGGCCACAGCGCGATGACCACCGTTCCGAGCGCGACTCCGGCCCCGAGCCGCGGCCAGGCCCTCCGCCCGGCCCCTGTCCCCAGCACGGTCGCCAGCGCTCCCAGCGTCGCCACCACCCCGGTGAACTGGTGGCTGAGCAGGATCACCGCCCACATCGCACCGAGCCCGAGGAAGACGACCCACCCCGCGGGCTCGCCCTTCACTGCCCGCGCCAGCAGCGCCCAGAAGTGGAAGGCCAGCCCGAGCGCGAACACGCTCGGATAAGCCACCGTCAGCGCCAGCGAGTTGAGTCCGAGGAAGCCGCTCCAGTTGAACACCTGTGTGCCCCACAGGAACACCACACACAGCAGGGCGAGCGGCGGCGCAAGACGCTGGGCAGTCAGCGTGCGAACGTATCGCCACACGCCCGTGACCAGCAGGGTGAGACTGATCAGCGCGGCGATACGCAGCACGATCCAGACGGACAGCCCGGTGAGGCGGGCGACGACGCCGAGGAAGACGGTCCACGGCGAGTAGTACGGGCTGGGCGTGTTCTCGTCCACCAGCGGATTGCCGGGATCGAGCAGTCGGTGCCGCAGGCGTTCCACGGTCGCCGCGTGCATGCCGAGGTCGCCGTCCCAGGGCAGCCGCACGATCACGAGCAGCATCAGTACGACGAGCAGCCCCACGGCCGCCCACAGTGCGGCTCCGGCCATTCCACGCGGCGACCCGACGGTCGCGAGGGCGCTCCAGGGCCGCTTCCGGCTGTCGCTTCCAGCGGCCACCCTTGTCGTCCCCGTGGTCCCGGTGACCCCTCTGGCCCCGCCCGTCCCCTCCGAGGCGACACTCATCGCGTGTCGGCGCCCTGCTTCGCCTCGTGCTGGAACACCCATGTCCGGTACACCAGGAAGCGGAACGCCGACGCCAGCACGATCGACAGCGCCTTGGCCACGTTCGAACCGAGCGACCCGTTCATATTGAGCCCGTGGTAGCCGACGTAGAACAGCACGCTCTCCATCACCACGCCGATCCCGCTGAAGACGAAGAACAGGACGATCTGCTGCCGGGTGCGCGAGGCCCGGTCACGGTAGGCGAAGAAGCGGAAGCCGAGGTAGTTGGTGCCCATGGCGACGATGCTGGCGAGGACGGTCGCCGTCATCGGCGCCCACACGAGACCGTGCAGCAGGAAGTTGAAGACGAGGAAGTTGACCGCGACACCGCTGCCGCCGACGACCCCGAACTTGGCGACCTCGACCGCGAGCCGCCGGGCCCGGGCGGGCGCCGGGGCGGGTGCGGGGGCGTGGGCGGGGGCGGGCTCGGCAACCGGGCGAGCGACCTGGGGTCGCTGCTCGGAGAGGTTCACAGTCACGGGTACGGGTCCTCCACACTCGTCCGACGATCAGGCCAAACCCTAGCCCAAATGTCCCGTTTAGCAGGAAAGGGTAAATTCAACGCCGGAATTTCCCAAGGTATTGGCAAGAAAGCGCGAACTGGCCGACGAGGAAGGGGATGATGCCGGACACACGAACGGGGGCGCCCCAACAGTGTTGGGGCGCCCCCGCCTTCGTACCGGAAGCACCAGCAGTACGGACCTAGCCGTGCGTCCGCAGCAGCGTGCGCATCGTGCGCATCGCGACCGACAGGTTCGCGAGGTCGAAGGAGTCCGAGTTCGCGATCTCGTCGAGGGTGGCGCGCGCCCTCGTCAGGATCGCCGTGTTCCTCTCCTCCCAGGCCTTGAACCGCTGCTCCGGTGTGGAGGTGCCGTTGCCCACCGCCAGGACCTCGGCCGTCAGGCCCGCGTGGGCCGCGTACAGGTCCTCGCGGATCGCCGCGCGGGCCATGGACTGCCACCGGTCCGCGCGCGGCAGCTCGATGATGCGGTCCATGAGCTGGGTGATCCGCAGCCGGTCGGCGAGGTCGTAGTAGACCTCGGCGACGGCCATCGGGTCCTTGCCCGTACGGTCGGCCACCGAGACGATGTCGAGCAAGGGGAAGGCGGAGGAGAACCCGGCCACCCGCGTGGCGAGTTCGTCCGGGACGCCGGCGCCCGTCAGCTCGTCGTGGATCTTCTCCCACCACTCCAGGTCCGCGCCGCGCAGCAGCTTGGGCAGCTCGCTCCAGACCTGCTCGACGCGGTCCTTGAAGAACGCGATCGTGTTGGTGAGTTCCAGCGGCTGCGGCCGGTTGTTGAGCAGCCAGCGCGTGCCGCGCTCGACCAGCCGGCGGGAGTGCAGGCGAATACGGGTCTGGACGTCGGCCTCCACCTTGTTGTCGAGGTCCTCGACCGCGTCCCACACCACGCCCGCGTTGAAGATCGCACGGGATGCGGTCTGCGCCCTGACGATCTCCTCCAGCGAGGCGCCCGTCTCCTCACGGAGGCGGTGCAGGAAGCTCGTACCGCCCGTATTGACCGTGTCGTTGACCAGGAGGGTCGTCACGATCTCGCGGCTCAGGGCGTGGCCGTCGATCTGCTCGGGGAACCTCTCGCGCAGCGCCGTCGGGAAGTACGCGTGCAGCAGGCTGCGCAGATACTGGTCGTCGGGCAGCGGCGTCTCCAGCAGCTCCTTGGCGACCGTGATCTTCGTGTACGCCAGCAGGACGGCCGTCTCCGGACCGGTCAGGCCCTGCCCGGAGTTGAGCCGCTCGCGGATCTGCCGGTCGGTGGGCATGAACTCCAGCGCCCGGTCGAGGTGGCCCTCACGCACCAGGTAACGCAGGAACCGCTGCTGCGCGTGCAGCATGTCCTTCGACTGGAACAGGGCGTTGGAGATCGCCACGTTCTGCGCGTAGTTGTTGCGCAGCACCAGGGCGCCGACCTCGTCGGTCATCTCGGCGAGCAGCTGGTTGCGCTGCTTGACCGTCAGGTCGCCGTTGGCCACGACCGCGTTGAGCAGGATCTTGATGTTCACCTCGTGGTCGGAGGTGTCCACGCCCGCACTGTTGTCGATGGCGTCGGTGTTGATCTTGCCGCCGTGCTGGGCGAACTCGATCCGGCCGAGCTGGGTCAGACCCAGGTTGCCGCCCTCGCCGACGACCTTGACGCGCAGGTCCCGGCCGTCCACGCGGATGGCGTCGTTGGCCTTGTCGCCGACGTCCGCGTTCGACTCCGCCGAGGATTTGACGTACGTACCGATGCCGCCGTTCCACAGCAGGTCGACCGGCGCCTTGAGGATCGTCCGCATCAGGTCGGCCGGGGTCATCTTGGTGACGGCGCCCTCGATGCCGAGGGCCTCGCGGATGTGCGCGTTGACCGGGATCGACTTGGCAGACCGGGGGAACACCCCGCCGCCGGCCGACAGCAACTGGGTGTTGTAGTCGGCCCACGAGGAGCGCGGCAGCTCGAACAGACGACGGCGCTCGGCGTACGAGGTCGCCGCGTCCGGGTTCGGGTCGATGAAGATGTGCCGGTGGTCGAAGGCCGCGACCAGGCGGATGTGCTCCGACAGCAGCATGCCGTTGCCGAACACGTCGCCGGACATGTCGCCGATGCCGACGACGGTGAAGTCCTCGGCCTGGGTGTCCACGTCCAGCTCCCGGAAGTGCCGCTTCACGGACTCCCAGGCGCCGCGGGCGGTGATGCCCATCTTCTTGTGGTCGTAGCCCGCCGAGCCGCCGGAGGCGAAGGCGTCGCCGAGCCAGAAGCTGTAGCTCTCGGCCACCTCGTTGGCGATGTCCGAGAACGTCGCCGTGCCCTTGTCCGCGGCGACCACGAGGTAGGTGTCGTCCGAGTCGTGCCGGACCACGTCCGCGGGCGGCACGACCTCGCCGGCGACCATGTTGTCGGTGATGTCGAGCAGGGCGGAGATGAACGTCCGGTAGCTGCGGATGCCCTCCGCGAGCCATGCGTCACGGTCCGCGGCCGGGTCCGGCAGCTGCTTGGCCACGAACCCGCCCTTGGCGCCCACCGGGACGATGACGGTGTTCTTCACCATCTGCGCCTTGACCAGGCCGAGGATCTCCGTGCGGAAGTCCTCACGCCGGTCGGACCAGCGCAGACCTCCTCGCGCGACCTTGCCGAAGCGCAGGTGCACACCCTCGACCCGCGGCGAGTACACCCAGATCTCGTACGCCGGACGCGGCGCCGGCAGATCCGGGATGGCCTGCGGGTCGAACTTCATGGAGATATAGTCGTGCGGCTTGCCGCCCCGCGCCTCCTGGAAGAAGTTGGTGCGCAGGGTCGCCTTGATCAGGGTGAGGAACGAGCGCAGGATACGGTCCTCGTCGAGCGAGGCGACCTGGTCGAGAGCCGCGTCCAGCTCCTCCAGCAAGGCGTCGGTCAGCTCCAGACCGGCTCGCTGCCGGTCCGGAGACATCCGCGCCTCGAAGAGGGAGACCAGCAGCCGGGTGGTGTGGACGTTGTTGCGGAGGGTGTCCTCCATGTAGTCCTGGCTGAAGGTCGAACCGGCCTGGCGCAGGTACTTCGCGTATGCGCGCAGCACCATCGCCTGCCGCCAGGTGAGGCCGGCACTCAGGACCAGGGCGTTGAAGCCGTCGTTCTCGGCCTGCCCGGTCCAGGTGGCGGCGAAGGCGTCCTGGAACCGCTCACGGGCGTCGTCGCCGAGGTAGTCGCCGTTGCCGGTCAACGACTTGGGCAGACGCAGACCGAAGTCGTAGATCCACGCGGTCGTGCGGTCCGCGCAGCGCAACTCGTACGGGCGCTCGTCGATGACCTCGACGCCGAGCCGGTTGAGCACGGGCAGTACGGCGGAGAGGGAGACCGCCTCGCCCCTGCGGTAGATCTTGAAGCGGCGCTCTCCGGGGCCCACGCCCACGGGCTCGTACAGGCTGAGGGCGAAGTTCCTGCCGCCCTCCTCGGTCGTCAGCTGCTCCAGGTGGACGAGGTCGGCGACCGCGGCCCGCGGGGTGTGGTCGGCCTTGTAGCCCTCGGGGAAGGCATTGGCGTAGCGGCGCTGCAGCTCGGCGGCGTGTTCCTCGCCGAGCTCGGCGTTCAGCGCCTCCGCGAAGGAGTCGACCCAGGAGCGGGCGGCCTCGACGAGCCGGGCCTCGATGCGCTCCTTGTCGGCGTCGGACAGCTGCGGCAGCTCCGTGCCCTGCGGGACGCGGACCACGAAGTGCAGCCGGGAGAGGATCGACTCCGTGTTCCAGGCCGTGAAGTCGACGCTGGTGCCGCCGAGCTCCTCCTTCAGGATGTCGATGATCCGCAGCCTCACGCCCGTGGTGTAGCGGTCGCGCGGCAGGTAGACGAGGGCCGAGTAGTAGCGCCCGTATTCGTCCTGGCGCAGGTAGAGCCGCAGGCGGCGGCGCTCCTGGAGGTAGAGGACGGAGGTGACGATGGAGCGCAGCTCGTCGGTCGGCGTCTGGAACAGCTCGTCGCGCGGGTACGTCTCCAGGATCTGGACCAGGTCGCGGCCGTCGTGGCTGTTGGGCGAGAACCCGGCGCCCTTGAGGACCTCGTCGACCTTGCGCCGGATGACGGGCACGCGGCGCACCGACTCGGTGTAGGCGGCGGACGAGAACAGGCCCAGGAAGCGGCGTTCGCCGACGACGTTGCCGTCCTCGTCGAACTTCTTCACGCCGACGTAGTCGAGGTACGACGGCCGGTGCACGGTGGCGCGGCTGTTGGCCTTGGTGAGGACCAGCAGCTTGTGCTCGCGGGCCTTGGCGCGGGCGTCCGCGGGCAGCCGCTCGAAGGAGGGGCTCACCGGGTGCTGGTCGTCACCCGCGTGGTGCGGGTCGGATCGCAGTATGCCGAGCCCGGTGCCGGGCACGGCGGCCAGCACGTCGTCGTCACGCAGCTCGTACTCGCGGTAGCCGAGGAAGGTGAAGTGGTCGGCGGACAGCCAGCGCAGCAGCTCGCCGGCCTCCTCCAGCTCCGCCTGGGGGAGGTCCTCGGGCACCGGCTCCTTCTGGAGCCCCTCGGCGACCCGCAGCGCGCACTCGCGCATCTTCTCCCAGTCCTCGACGGCCTCGCGGACGTCGGACAGGACGCGGAGCAGATCGGCGGTGATCTGCTTCAGATCGCCGCGGTCGGTCTCCCGGTCCATCTCGACGTGGATCCACGACTCGACGTGCGCGTCGTGCGGCAGCTCGCCGCCGGGCACGTCGGGCAGCACCTCCAGGAGCTTGCCCGTCAGGTCCCGGCGGACGACGAACTGGGGGTGGATGACGACGTGGATGCCGCGCCCCTGCCGCGACAGCTCGTTGGTGACGGAGTCGACCAGGAAGGGCATGTCGTCGGTGACGACCTCGACGACGGAGTGGCTGCAGGTCCAGCCGTTCTCCTCGACGGTCGGGGTGTGGACCCGCACGTTGGCCGTGCCCTGGGGGCGCGTCTCGGCCAGTCTGTAGTGCGAGAACGCGGCTCCGAAGACATCAACCGGGTCGCGGTCCGCCAGGTCCTCCGGGGCTGTGTGCAGGTAATAACGCTGGAGGAACGCGAGCACGGTGTCCCGGTCGGGGGTGCCCTCGCCCGTCGTCCCAGTCGGTAGGTGCCCCCCGACCGGGCTGTTCTCAGCTACCCGGGCGGCCCTCTCGAGCAGCTCGGCCTTGGCTTCGTCCAGCTTGGTCTGCATTGTCCTCTGGCTCCTGTCGCGCGCCGTTGCGTGACGTAGAAGGAAGTACGGTCTCTTCTCCGACGTAACGCCGTGACGCGGGGTGTCCGGTCTGGATCGACGCTATGCCGCATGGAGAGAAAGGCGGGGGGTTATCGGCCAATTCCGACGTCCGCGGTGTCTGTGACGCTTCTCTCGGCGCGCCGTGCGCCTCCCGCGTCCCCGGCACCCCGGCCGCCGTGCCGGACGCCTGCGGCGCCCTTTCCGACCGGCCCCGCCTGCGAGGATCAGCGACCGCCGCCCGGTCACGGATGTCGTCCGTGCTCACCGGGCGCAGAGCAGGGACGAGGACGCCCCCGCGAGGTATCGCGCTGATCACGCCACCAGGCTATCGCCCAGGACGGGGGGCACGTCATGAGCCGTATGTGTACAAAACAGGGGGCGGAACTTTGACGTTCTGCACAGGGGCAAAAGGGGCGATGCCGTGCAGGCCCGTCGGTGCGAGCATGGCTGTACGAGCAGCGAGCACGGCTGTACGAACGGTACGGGGCCCCTTGGCAAGGCCTTCGACCTCGGGCACGTTGCCAGAAGCACCCGACGGAGCCGTCCGCACGACCGAGGGGAGCACGGCGAACATGACGCAGAAGATCCTGATCGTCACCGGCGACGCGGCCGAATCACTGGAGGTCCTCTACCCCTACCAGCGCCTGCGCGAGGAGGGCTACGAGGTCCATATCGCGGCCCCCACCCGCAAGACGCTCCGCTTCGTCGTCCACGACTTCGAACCCGGCTTCGACACCTACACCGAGAAGCCCGGCTACACCTGGCCGGCAGACCTCGCCTTCTCCGAGGTCGACCCAGGTGACTACGTCGCCATCGTCATCCCCGGCGGGCGCGCCCCGGAGTACCTTCGCAACGATCCCGAGCTCCGCAAGATCCTCAAGTCGTTCTTCGACACCGACAAGCCGGTCGCCCAGATCTGTCACGGTCCCCTGCTCACAGCCGCGGTCGACGCCCTGCGCGGGCGGCGCGTCACGGCCTACCCAGCGCTGGAGCTGGACATGCAGGCGGCCGGTGCCACCTTCCAGGACGCCGAAGCGGTCGTCGACGGCACCCTCGTCTCGTCCCGCGCATGGCCGGACCACCCCGGCTGGATGCGTGAGTTCCTGACGGTGCTGCGCGCGAAGGCGCCGGTGACCTGACGACAGTTCGGTGCGGCGCCGCGAGGGGCGCCGCACCGCTCACGCCGCCAGCCTCTCGGCCTCCGCGACCGCCTCCTCCAGCGTGTCGACCACCGGTACACCGGCCTCCTCGAGGCTGGCGCGGCTGTGGGAGCCGCCGGTGTACAGAACGGCCCGAGCGCCGACGTGGAGGGCGGCGACCGCGTCGTCCGCGGCGTCCCCGATCACCACCGTGCGCGCCGGCTCCACGCCGTCGAGCGCTCGTATGTGCCGGACCATGTGCTCGGCCTTGCTGCCGCCGGAGGGCCCGGTCCGTCCCTCCACGCGTACGAAGTGGGCCTCGATCCCGAACCCCCGGACCAGCGGGACGAGTTCGTCGTGGACGTACATGCTGAGGATCGACTGGCTGCGGCCCGCCGACCGCCACCCCGCGAGCAGGTCCGCCGCGCCTTCTGTGAGCCCGCAGCGGATCCGGTGCCGCGCGTAGTACCGGTGGAAGACCTCGTCCATGACCTCCCACTCGGTGTCCGTCGGCAGCCGTCCCATCAGCCGCTCGTAGAACTTGGGCACCGGCACGCAGTACAGCGCCCGGTAGCGCTCGAGCGTGATCGGCTCCAGACCGAGCTCCGCGAAGGCCGCGTTCGTCGCCCCGATGATCGCGTCATTGTCGTGGAACAGCGTCCCGTTCCAGTCCCAGACGATGTGCGCGTTTTCGTACATCCCCATGCGGAAAACGTACCCGGCCCCACTGACAACCATCGGAGCAGCGGCACCGGGAAGGGGAGAACGCCAGGTCAGTCGCCCAGCCCCAGCAGATCAGGAATCTCCTGCGTCGCATACCAGAGCAGCTCGTGGTCCTCGGCGCCGTCCACGACGAACTGCGCGTCGTCGTCGCCGCGGTCCGCCGCCTCCAGCGCCTGGGCCGCCGCGGTCACGTCCGCCTCCCCGTCGGCCGCGTCGGCGTGCACCGCGGCCGCCTCGGACAGCGGCACGGCCCCGGCGATCCGCACCTCGCCGAGCGCCTCCGGGTCGAGGGCCCGGTCGGGATCGGCAGCCGCTGCGCCGTCCGGTACGTCGACCGCCACGACCACCCGTCGCCGCGGCGCCCCGGGGTCCGCCGCCAGCAGCCGCAGCGAGGCCAGCGCGGACCGGCTCAGTGCCGCGTACTCCAGTTCCTCGATGTCGTCGGAGAGGTACCACTCGCGCAGCGCGGGCGTCACGGCGTACGCCACGAGCGGTCCTGCGCCCAGCTCGCCCGTCTTGTACGCCTCGGCGAGACCGGAGAGGGTCAGGGGGACGTAGACGCGCATGGCGAGCCGCTTTCGTAGTCGGTAAGGGCGGCCGGACGGCCCGTGGCAGGGCCTGGCGGAGATCGGTCCCGCGCCTCCGGCGAGTCACCCCAGGATACGTGGGGGCGTCCCCCTTCGGGCCCCGTCGCACCCTCCGCCACCGTCAACCGGGATGCCTGCAGATCACCCGGTACACCCCGGCCGCTCCACGGATTCCTGCCTCGCTCCTCACCCTGATAGGTGAACCCTTCGGCCGTTGCGCCGCGCCCCCGGCTTCGTTGCGAGCCCGGTCCCCCACCCCGTACAAGATCCCCACCGAGAAGTTACCGACCGGTATCCGCCGGTCCCGCGAAACGGGGATCCCGCATGAACAAGGTGATGACCAGGAACAAGGCGATGACCAGGGTCGAGCGCCGCCCGGGCGGCCGCCCGCCGGTCCGCCACGACACCCGCCGCCCGGGTGGCACCCCCCGCCATACGGCACCGGGCCGGGGCACGTCCCGTACGACCGCTCCCGGCGCCCGGAGCCAGGCGGAGCCGGTCCCCCAGGTCCGACCCACCGATGTCTTCGCCGACCGTCTCGTGTCCGTGCTGAGCGGTCAGCGGCCGGTGCACAGCATGCTCCGCCACACCGTCGGACGGGCCTACGACGAGCTGGCCTGGCTCGCCGAACGCGGTGCGCTGCGCACTCGTGGCACCCGCCCCGTCGTCCGCGACATCGGCTACTACGTCCCGCGCCCCGGAGCCATCGAGGCCTTCGCCCGCATCGGCGCGGGCGACCAGCTCCGCGCGATGGCGTTCCGCCTGGAGTGCGGCCCGGACCACCGCTGGCGCTGCACGGCGGTGGAGCTGGGCGGGCCCCGGAAGCCACAGGTGGAGGACGACTGACGCACACGAGCACGAGCGGCCGGGCACCCTCGGATGCCCGGCCCCTCACCACGGCTGTGTCACCCGCGGCACCGTCACTTCTTGCGGCGCCGTCCGCCCTTCGCCTGCTTGCGGCGCTCCGCGCGCGTGAGGCCGTCCGCCTCCGAGCGCACCGGCTCGTCGTCGCTGGCGAAGTCGCCCTCGACGATGCCGCCCTCACCGTCCACGGTCGGCGCGGAGAAGTGCAGCCGCTCACGTCGCTGCGGAGCGTCGAGCCCCTTGGCACGGATCTCCGGGCGGGCGGCCTGCGCCGCCACCGCCTCTTCCTTCTCCAGGGACGGCTTCGCGTCCTCGACGGGGACCTCCTCGACCTGCTGCTCGACCTGGACCTCCAGGTTGAACAGGTAGCCGACGGACTCCTCCTTGATGCCTTCCATCATCGCGGTGAACATGTCGAAGCCCTCGCGCTGGTACTCCACCAGCGGGTCCTTCTGCGCCATCGCGCGCAGGCCGATGCCCTCCTGGAGGTAGTCCATCTCGTAGAGGTGCTCACGCCACTTGCGGTCAAGGACCGACAGCACGACCCGGCGCTCCAGCTCACGCATGATCTCGGAGCCGAGCTGCGCCTCACGCTCCTCGTACTGCTCGTGGATGTCGTCCTTGATGGACTCGGCGATGAACTCGGCGGTCAGCCCGGCCCGGTCGCCGGCCGCCTCCTCCAGCTCGTCGATGGTGACCTTCACCGGGTAGAGCTGCTTGAAGGCGCCCCACAGCCGGTCCAGATCCCACTCCTCGGCGAAGCCCTCGGCGCTCGCAGCGGCGACGTACTCGTCGATCGTGTCGTCCATGAAGTGGTGGATCTGCTCCTGCAGGTCCTCACCCTCCAGGACGCGGCGCCGCTCGCCGTAGATGACCTCACGCTGCCGGTTGAGGACCTCGTCGTACTTGAGGACGTTCTTCCGGGTCTCGAAGTTCTGCGTCTCGACCTGCGACTGGGCCGACGCGATCGCGCGCGTGACCATCTTGTTCTCGATCGGCACGTCGTCCGGCACGTTCGCCATCGACATGACGCGCTCGACCATCTGGGCCTTGAACAGGCGCATCAGGTCGTCGCCCAGGGAGAGGTAGAAGCGGGACTCACCGGGGTCGCCCTGACGGCCGGAACGACCGCGCAGCTGGTTGTCGATGCGGCGCGACTCGTGGCGCTCGGTGCCCAGCACGTACAGACCGCCGAGCTCCTCGACCTCGTCCTTCTCGGCCTTGACCGCCTGCTCGGCCCGCTCCAGGGCGGCGGGCAGCGCCCCCGCCCACTCCTCGATGTGCTCCTCGGGGTCGAGCCCGCGCTGGCGCAGCTCGGCCTCGGCGAGGTCCTCGGGGTTGCCGCCGAGCTTGATGTCCGTACCTCGGCCGGCCATGTTGGTGGCCACGGTCACGGCGCCCTTGCGGCCGGCCTGGGCGACGATCACCGCTTCGCGGTCGTGCTGCTTCGCGTTGAGCACCTCGTGCTGGATGCCCCGCTTGGCGAGCTGCTGCGAGAGGTATTCGGACTTCTCGACCGAGGTCGTGCCGACCAGGATCGGCTGGCCCTTCTCGTGCTTCTCCGCGATGTCGTCGACGACCGCCTCGAACTTGGCGACCTCGGTGCGGTAGATCAGGTCCGACTGGTCCTTGCGGATCATCGGCTTGTTGGTCGGGATCGGGACCACGCCGAGCTTGTAGATCTGGTGGAACTCGGCGGCCTCGGTCATCGCCGTACCGGTCATGCCGGAGAGCTTCTTGTAGAGGCGGAAGAAGTTCTGGAGGGTGATCGTGGCGAGCGTCTGGTTCTCGTCCTTGATGTCCACCCCTTCCTTCGCCTCGATCGCCTGGTGCATGCCCTCGTTGTAGCGGCGGCCCGCGAGGATACGGCCCGTGTGCTCGTCGACGATCATGACCTCGCCGTCGATGACGACGTAGTCCTTGTCGCGCTTGAAGAGCTCCTTGGCCTTGATCGCGTTGTTCAGGTAGCCCACCAGCGGGGTATTCACCGACTCGTAGAGGTTGTCGATGCCCAGCCAGTCCTCGACCTTGCTGACGCCGGACTCGTGGATGGCGACCGTGCGCTTCTTCTCGTCGACGTCGTAGTCGCCGGTCTCCTCGACGCCCTTCATCGGGTTGCCCGCCTCGCCCTTTTTCAGGCGCATGACCAGCTTGGCGAAGTCGCCGTACCACTTGGTGGCCTGGTCGGCCGGGCCGGAGATGATCAGCGGCGTACGGGCCTCGTCGACCAGGATGGAGTCGACCTCGTCGACGATCGCGAAGTTGTGGCCGCGCTGGACGAGCTCGTCCTTCGACCACGCCATGTTGTCGCGCAGATAGTCGAATCCGAACTCGTTGTTCGTGCCGTACGTGATGTCGCACGCGTACTGCTCGCGGCGCTGGGCCGGGGACATGTTGGCGAGGATGCAGCCCACGCTCAGACCGAGGAACCTGTGGACGCGGCCCATCATCTCGGAGTCGCGCTCGGCCAGGTAGTCGTTGACCGTGACGATGTGGACGCCTTCTCCGGACAGGGCGTTCAGATACGCGGGCAGGGTGCCGACGAGCGTCTTGCCCTCACCGGTCTTCATCTCGGCGACATAGCCGAGGTGGAGCGCGGCGCCGCCCATCATCTGCACGTCGTAGTGGCGCTGGCCCAGGACGCGCTTGGCCGCCTCGCGGACGGTCGCGAACGCCTCGGGCAGCAGGTCGTCGAGGCTTTCGCCGTCGGCGTACCGCTGCTTGTACTCATCGGTGAGGGCCCGCAGCTCGGCGTCGGAGAGGTCGACGAAGTCCTCTTCGAGGGAGTTGACCTGGTCCGCGATGCGGTGCAGCTTGCGCAGGATCTTGCCTTCGCCTGCACGCATGATCTTCGAGAGGACGGACACGGGGGTTTGTCTCCTTGCCGGTCGGGCCTGGGACGGTCGGTTACATATGACAGCTTGAGCAACGGCCATCGTAAGCGAGGACCCCACCGCGCCGGGAGGTCTGCCGGTGACAGCCACTAGGACAACGGACGGGCGCGGCCGAAGGTGCCGCGTCCCTGCCACGAAAAGTAACGGGCCATTCACGCGGTGACGAACCCGTCGCGACGACGGCGTGGCGGGTCGCGGAGCAGGGCGACGGGGCGGTCGCAGGCAATGGGGGTCCGGCAGCAGGCGGCGGAGGGCGGACGGCGGCCAGGTGTGAAAAGTCGTGGCGCCGTGGCGGGAGCCCGAGCAGAATCGGGCGATGGACCCCGTCACCGTGACCACCGAACGTCTCCTGCTGCGCACCGTGGGCCCGCAGGACACCGACGCGGTGTACGAAGCCGCCCAGGATGCCGACATCCAGCGGTGGACGACGATCCCGTCGCCGTATCTTCCCGAGCACGCGGAAGGGTTCGTCGGACAGATGGTGCCCGACGGCTGGGCGGACGGCTCGATGTTCACCTTCGGCGTCTTCCTCCCCTCCGGGCCGCTGGTGGGCATGCTCGGCCTGACGATGCGCTCGCTGGGCGTCGCCGAGGTCGGCTTCTGGGCAGCGAAGGAACACCGGGGCAACGGCTACATCACGGAGGCGACGCTCGGCGCGTCGCGCTGGGCCTTCACCCATCTGTCGGTCGACCGCGTGGAGTGGCGCGCGGAGGTGGGCAACGCGGGCTCCCGGGCGGTCGCGGAACGCGCGGGCTTCACCATCGAGGGCGTCCTGCGCTCCGCAATCACCAACAAGGGCGTGCGCCGGGACTGCTGGGTGGGTTCACTGCTGCCGTCGGACCTGGGGCTGCCGTCGACGGCACCGTATCTGCCGGCGCCCGCGCAGCCGTCCTGACCGCGGGCAGTCGTGCCGCCGGGTGCGGTCAGGGCCTGAAACCCCAGCTCATCGCGAGTTGTCAGTGCCACGCCCTACCGTGTGACCATGCCGAGTCTTCCACGCCCCGCCATCGAACTGACCGCCGACGAAGCCCGCCGCATCGCCCTCCGCGCCCAAGGCTTCCTCGGTGCTCCCGACCGCAAGGCGGGTGTCCGCGGCGTCCTGCGCCACCTCGGCGCGGTCCAGCTCGACACCATCTCTGTCCTCGCCCGCTCCCACGAACTCATCCCGTACGCCCGCCTGGGCGCGATAGGCCGCACGACGGTCGACTCTGCGTACTGGACCCCGTCGCCCGAGGGCACGACCGCCGCCCGGCCTCACGCGTTCGAGTACTGGTCCCACGCCGCCTGCATCCTCCCCATCGAGGAGTGGCCCCACTTCGCCTTCCGCCGCCGCGCCTACCGCTCCCGCCCGCACTGGAACCACACGCTCCCGGACGGTGTCTACGACCAGGTCATCAAGCAGCTGCGCAGCGAAGGCCCTCTCACGGCCACGGACTTGGGCGGAGCGAAGAGGACCAGCGAGTGGTGGGACTGGTCCGGCACGAAGGTCGCGGTGGAGCGCGCGCTGATGTACGGCGAGGTGGTGTGCGTCGAGCGCCGCGGCTGGAAGCGGGTGTACGACCTCGCCGAGCGCGCCGTCCCCGACGCGCTCCTCCATGACGAGCTGGACGACACCGAGTGCCTGCGCCGCCTGGTCCGCCTCGCGGGCCAGTCCCTCGGCGTCGGCACCCGCGCGGACATCGCGGACTACCACCGTCTCAAGGGCGAACAGGTCGACGCGGTGATCGCGGACTCCGGTCTGGTCCCGGTGACGGTCGAGGGATGGGGCAAGCCGGCCTGGGCGGACCCGCCGGCCCTGAAGACCTCTCCGCGCGGCCGGCACCGTACGACCCTCCTTTCGCCCTTCGACTCCCTGATCTGGGAGCGGGCGCGCACGGAGCGGATCTTCGGCTTCACGCACCGCTTGGAGGCCTATGTCCCCAAGCCGAAGCGGGTGTACGGCTACTTCGCGATGCCGGTGCTCTCCGGCGGCCGGCTGGTCGGCCGCGTGGACCCCGCCCGCGAAGGCCGCACGCTGGTCGCCAAGCAGGTCACACTGGACGATCCCAGGGCCGTCCCAGCGGTGGCCCAGGCCCTGCTGAAGGCTGCGACCTGGGTGGACTGCACGAACGTACGCGTGGAGCGGGTGGACGCCCCGGCGCTGCGCGAGCCCCTCGTCCGGGAGCTGGCCCATGCCCTGGACTGATCCCTCGCACCCAGCTGTCGCCGGGGACGCGTCCCGCTAACGAATTTCGAGGATCTTCTCCCGCATCGCATAGACCACGGCCTCCATCCTGGAGTGCAACTGCAGCTTCTCCAGGATGTTGCGCACATGGTTCTTCACAGTGTTCTCGGAGATGAACAACTCCTTGGCGATGTCCCGGTTGTTCATTCCGGTGGCGACGAGTTTGAGGACCTCAAGCTCCCGGTCGGTGAGCCGGGGCGCCGGAACCAGTCGGCGCTCGTCGGTCCGCTGGATCATGGACTTGAACTCGGTGAGGAGTTTCGACGCCATGGAGGGGCTGATCTGCGACTGACCGTCGGCGACCGCGCGAATGGCCGTGGCCACCTCGTCCGTGGAAATCTCCTTGAGGAGATAGCCGGTCGCACCGGCCTTGATCGCGTCGTAGAGATCGGCCTCTTCATCGCTGATCGTCAGCATGATGATCTTCGCGCTGGGCGCCACCTCCTTGATGGAGGTGCACGCCTCGATCCCGCCCCGCTTGGGCATCCGCACGTCCATCAGCACGATGTCGGGCAGCAGATCGGCCGCCTTGTCGACCGCCTCCGCGCCGTCCCCCGCCTCGCCGACGACCTGGATGTCCTCTTCGGCCGCCAGCACGATCTCCAGACCGCGGCGGAAGAGAGCGTGGTCGTCCACGACGAGGACACGGATGGGCTCCTTGCGTGGGGAGCCCGCCTCCGGGCCCATGCCGACGACGCCGTCGTCGGCATCCTCGTCACGCATCGGTCCGAAGCTGTCCGCCATCGTTCCTCCCCCTGAAGGCTGTGGCTGTGGGTCCTGAGCCATCGCCAACCCAAGGCAACGGCCCACCGGTTGAGCCGTTGCGGCCATGATTTCATGCCCAAGCGACAGTCAGGTGACAGAGCGCCGCGTGAAGTGGTCGCACACCGGTGCCCCTGGGGGCGCACAGGCTCACCAGGGGCACCGGTTGCAGCACTCACCCAGCGGGTTCAGCCGCCGAGAGCGCCGCCCGCGTCGGCCGTCTTCGCCTGAGCCACCATCTGGTCCGTGCTGAGGTGAATGACGCCGTAGTCGTATGCGTGCCGTCGGTAGACGACGCTGGGCTGCTTGGTCTCGGAGTCGACGAACAGATAGAAGTCGTGTCCGACCAGCTCCATTTCGTAGAGCGCCTGGTCGAGCGACATCGGGGACGCGACGTGGGTCTTCTCGCGGACGACGAGGGGGCCTTCGCCCTGCACCTCGAGCGATCCGATCTTCTTGGCCGGCACGCCGCCCGACTCCTCCTCCGGTACGACGCCGCCGTTGCCGTTGAGCGTCGCGGCGCCCGGGACGTGGTCGGGCACCTCGGCTGCCGTGAGCCTGCGCACCCCGCGACGGGTGTGGCGCTTGTCGTGCTGCTTGCGCAGCCGGGCCTCGAGCTTCTCCGCCGCCAGGTCGAGCGCCGCGTACGGATCGCGGGCCGCCGCCTCCGCCCGGATCACCGGACCGCGGGAGTAGAGGGTGATCTCCACTCGGTCGGAACGGTCGGCCTGTCGGGGGTTGGGCTCCTTGGACACCTCGACGTCCAGGCTGATCACCTTGCCATCGAGCTTCTGGATCTTGTCCAGCTTCAGCTTCTCGGCCACGTGCTTCCGGAACCGCTCGGGCACCTCGGTCTTGCGGCCCTTGACGACGATGTCCACGCAGAACTCCGTTCCCGGATCGCTCCGCATCCGTGGCGGAGCGTCTCCCTTGTGCACCAGGCTCCGATGAGCACCGGAACCTCGGACTCGGTGACTTCCACCTCCTCCTCCCCCATGGGCAAGATCTCCACCCCATCGCTACGGGTGATCGCAGAAAGCCCGCAACACGGCATTCGGATAAGCGGGGGATGGCCTGCGCCTTTCCCTCACAACCGAACATATCTCGCCCGGACGGATGTCGTCACCCTCTACTGCGGCGTACCTCCGTTCAGGTGAATTGACCTGCTCATTACCTGCAACGACGCAAGTTATGAGTCAGTTCCGGTTCATTACGAAAGATTCCGGTGAGGCGGCGACCACCGCCGCGCGAATCCGGTCTCCGAGGCCGCTCCCAGCGGCCATTCCTTGCGGCGCCCGCATCCGACGCGTCGGTGTCGTCGTCTGCACTGCTCTTCGTTCCCCCGTTGCTTCCCCTGCCGCGCGCGCATACACCTCCGCGTCCGCCGTCCGTGGCTCGGCGAGCGCCGCCAGGACCGCACGCGCCGCCTCCGTCAGCGAGGCGCCGGTGGTCATCAGGTCGTCGACGAGGACGATCCGCCCGCCGGCCAGCAGCCGGCCGCCTCTGCCTGCGACCTCCAGCGCGCCCGCGAGATTGGCCAGCCGCTGCCGGGAGTTGAGCCCCGCCTGGTCGGCCACGGCCCGTCGCTGCCGCAGCACCGCCGCAACCCGGGCCGCCGTCCCGGCCCTGCGCAGTTCTCCCGCCGCCGCGAGCGCGATCCGCCGCGCGGGATCGTGCCCCCTCGCCCGCACGGCCCGCCGTGAGGAGGGCACGGGCACAAGCAGCACGGGGACCCGGCTGCCACCGGTCCCTGACGGGCCGCTGCCGGCCCGCCGGGGCCCGGCACCCGTTGGGCAGTGGCCTCCATCGGCCGCCGCCCGACCGGTCTCGGCCCCGCACTCGGCCATCCCCGCCCGTACGGCCCCGGCCAGAGCCGTCCCGAGCGGTCCCGCGAGTGCCAGGACTCCTCGCTCCTTGTGGGCCAGGAGCGTGGCGCGCACGGCGCCCTCGTACGCCGCCGCCGCGTGCACCATCGGCAGTCCCGTCGGCTCCGGCACCGGCCGCACCCGGCGCGGTGCACTCCCGTGGAGTGCCGCGCGGCACTCAGGGCACAGCACCGCGCGCGGCCTGCCACAGCCGCCGCACTCGGCCGGTAGCACCAGGTCGGTGAGGTCCTGCCACCACCCCCTCATGGCCACCACTGTGCCAACGCCCGCAGAAGCCTGCCAGTCCTGTGGAAAACTTCCTGTGGACAACCGGCGTGCGCGCACCGGTCGCGCCCGAGGCGCGGCGCGCGGGCCTCAGGGCTCACACCGGGCCGAGCAGAGAAGGCTCGCCCGGCGGACGTGAGGCAAGTGCCGTGGCGCCGGCAGCGACTCGCCCCGTCAGCCAGGGACGGGTCACCTCGCCGGCCCGCCACGGCTCGTCCCGACGGCCCGCGCATGGCTCATCGGACGGCCGGGGACGACTGACCGGCGGTCGGGCACGACTCATCCCGGATAGACGGGGGCCGTCCCCTCCTTGACCACCTTCTGCCACTGTGCCCCGGCCGACAGCCGCACGATCCCGTCCTCCGAGTACGCCACCAGCGGCAGCCGCTCGTCCTCGGACGCCGCTATCTGCTTGACGCCCGTGAGCGAGGCCGGCGTAGTGCCCGTCGGAGTGGAGCCGTCGACCTGCACGTACCGCAGCTGCTGCACTCCGCCGGACTCACGCCCGACCACCACGAGCCGGCTGTCACCGGCCCACGACATGGCGGTGACCTCTTCCAGCTGGGGAGTCACCGAGTGCAGTTCGAGGACCGACACCGAAAGCCGCCCGCCGGTCCCGGTGTGCCGCTCGACGCGCCCGATCTGCAGGGACGTCTTACCGTCCTTCTCCACGATCAGCGCGATCCGGACGCCGTCGGCGGCCACCCGCACCGCGTCGATGCGTCCGTCCAGGCCGGGCGTGCTCGCCTCCACCGGCTCGCCCGCGCCCTTCTGCAGTATCACCAGCCGCGCGTGCTTCGGGTCGCGGTCGGCCACCCACAGGTCGCCACCGCCGTCCCAGCTCGGCGTCGTCAGCCGGTCGTCCGCCGACGCACCCTGGCTGGTCAGCACGGCGTCCCCGAGCGAGGCGCCCGAGACCAGCGAGCCCACGTACAGATACCGGCCGTCGGCCGAGACCCCGGCGGCGGAGTCCTCGTCACGCGAGACCGCGGCCGCGCGCAGCTTCTTGCCGCCCTCACCCAGCGCGCCCGGCACCGGCTCGGGTTCCTTGGAGGCGCTGCCACCGGGCAGACGGACGAGCCGCTGCTTGCCGTCGATGAAGTACTCGTAGTCGGGCCGCCTGACCGTGCCGTGCGAGGCGATGATCTCGGCCCGGTCCTCGTTCACCCGGCACAGCTTCCTGCCGTTCGACCGCTGCAGCTCCACCTGGCTCACACCCGTGGGTGTCAGGTCCTGGAGCGTGAACAGCAGCTGCGCCGCCATCCTGGCGCACTGCGTCTGCCCGACCCGGTCCGCCTTGTCGTTGAGCGGCACCGTCAGCTTGTTCTGGTCGTCGGGCGACAACGAGGTGACGCCCTTCCCGAGGGCCGTACCGGAGGGGAAGCTCGACGTCGCCACGGGGTCCAGCCAGCGCGTGGGTCCGCTCAGCAGCGAGCGGACCGTCGACGTCACAGGGTCCACCCTGCTGCGCACGTACACCGGGTCCGCGACGGTGCTCAGCTGTCCGTTCGCCGCGGCGGGCACGTTCGCGGCGTAGTAGTACTTGTTGACCGACAGGTAATTGCGCTGGAAGTCGGACTTGCCCATCACCACACCCTGCGGCAGCGAGTCGATGCGCCACTGGTTGGTCTTCTTCTCAAGCGTGAGGTGCACAGTCCTGCTGTACGTCCCCGAGTCCGGAGAGTACGCGTGCTGCTCGTCGACCAGGGCGAGCTTGCTGCCGGTCAGCGTGTACGCGTAGTCGTCGTCCGCCTCCCGGCTCCCGCTGTGGTTGGGCACGGTGTTCGGCCCGTCGGACAGCACCGTCGTGGACTCGTCCGGGTTCCACCGGCGCCGGGCGCCCTCGGTCAGATACTTGCGCGCCGTCTCGTACTGCGGGTCGTCACTGGTCAGCGCCTCCAGGAAGCCCTGCACGATCTCCGAGGGCCCGGCGTCCTCGCGCGGTGGCATGGCGAAGACGCGAACCTGGGTGTCCTGCCGCGGCGTGGACTCGACCCCGCTCAGACCTCCGCTGTCCGGCATCGAGGCACACCCGGTCAGCAGTACGGCGCAACAGCCGACGTAGACCCCGATGTGCAGCGCACGTCGCCGGCCGCCCCCCTCAGCGCCCACCCCATGCCTCCCCTTGCTCACGCTCGCCGGTTCCGCCGACGCCCTGCGACGGTTCCTGTGTGCTGTCGTCCGGGCGCCGTACGGCCCCGGTGGGCCGCGGCACCACACGCGCGCCGTTTCCGGGCAGCGCGGTCGGATCGGCCGTCGGCGTCACCGCGGCCATCCGGTGTGCGATCGGGTCACGTGCCGGCACCTTCTCGCTCGTGGCCTGCCTGGGCACCGTGGCGAGCCTGCCGGAGCCGCCCTGCGGCAGACCGGCGTCGTTGAGCCCGCGATTGCGCCGTGAGTCCATGGGCTCCAGTGGTATCGGAGACCCTCGCAGCGGCTCGTCAGCGGTCCGGGGCAGTGTGAGCCGGAACTGCGAACCCCCGCCCGGCTCCCCCCACGCCTGCAACCAGCCGCCGTGCAGGCGCGCGTCCTCCAGGGCGATGGACAGCCCCAGGCCCGTACCCCCGGTCGTACGCGCGCGTGCCGGGTCCGCCCGCCAGAAGCGGCTGAACACCCGGGTCGCCTCGCCGGGCTTGAGCCCCACTCCGTAGTCACGCACCGCGACCGCGACCGCGCCGCCCGCCGAGGCGAGCTTGACGGTGACATCCTTGCCCTCGCCGTGCTCGACCGCGTTGACCACGAGGTTGCGCAGTACGCGCTCGACGCGCCGGGCGTCCGCCTCGGCCACCACGGGCTGCTGGTCGCCGACGACGCGTATCTGCGTGCCCTTGCGCTCCGCGAGCGGCTCGGCGCCGCTCACCACCCGACGCACGACCTCGCGCAGATCGATCGGCTCGGCCTCCAGCGCCGCCGCGCCCGCGTCGAAGCGGCTGATCTCCAGCAGGTCGGCGAGCAGCGACTCGAACCGGTCCAGCTGGTCTGCAAGCAGCTCCGCCGACCGTGCGGTCACCGGGTCGAAGTCGACGCGCGCCTCATGGATGACGTCGGCCGCCATCCGCACGGTCGTCAGCGGCGTACGCAGTTCGTGCGAGACGTCAGAGACGAACCGCCGCTGCATCCGCGACAGATCCTCCAGCTGCTGGATCTTCAGCTGCAGGTTCTGCGCCATCTTGTTGAAGGCCTCGCCCAGACGCGCGATGTCGTCCTCACCGGTGACCTTCATACGTTCCTGCAGACGCCCGGCGGACAGCCGTTCGGCGATGCCCGCGGCCATCCGGACGGGGGTGACGACCTGGCGCACCACAAGCCAGGCGATGGCCCCGAGGAGCACCACCACGAAGAGCCCGGCGGTCGCGAGCGTCCCCTTGACCAGGCTGAGCGACTTCTCCTCCTGCGCGAGCGGGAAAAGGTAGTACAGCTGGTACGGATGTCCGTTCGGGTCGTTGATCTGCTTGCCGATGATGAGCGCCGGCTGCGGTGCGCGGCCGCTGTCGGTGTAGACGATGCGGGTATAGCTCTGGGCGACGCCCATGCCGGCGTCGAGACGCTTGCGCAGGTCCTCCGGAACGCTCTGGCTCGGGTCCACCCCGCCCGACGCGCGCGGCCCGAGTCCGCGGTTGTCGTTGTCCGCGGCCGTCGTGCTCAGCGTGACCACGTCGAAGGCGCCCTGGCCACCGCTGGAGAGCGACTCGACGAGGTCACCCATCCACCCGCTGACGTTCTGCACGGCGTTGCTGCCGCTGCCCGGGTTCTCGTCACCGCCGCTCGCACTGGCCGCGCTGTCCGCCTTCTGCCCAGCTACCGTGAAGCCGCCCACGGCCTGGCTCTGCGACGCCTTCACCTTGGCGTCCAGCAGACCGTTGCGCACCTGTCCGATGACGACGAAACCCAGCAGCAGCACCACACCGAGCGACATCAGCAGCGTCGTGACGACGATCTTGAGCTGGATGTTGCGCCGCCACAGCCGCATCACGGCCAGCAGCGGACGACGCACCCAGCGCATGACGAGCCGGAGGACCGGGCTGCCCTGGACACCGCCCTGAAGCAGCCCGCCCTCGAAGAACCGTTCCCAGCCGGAGCCCCGCCGCCCGACAGGCCGCCCCGGACGGTCTCCCGGCCGACCGGGCGCCGAAGCGGCACTGTCCCGCGACATGTCAGCTGGGTCCGGCCTTGTAACCGACACCACGAACGGTCACGACGATCTCCGGCCGCTCCGGGTCCTTCTCGACCTTGGAGCGCAGCCGCTGGACGTGAACATTGACAAGACGGGTGTCCGCCGCGTGGCGGTAGCCCCAGACCTGCTCGAGCAGGACCTCCCGGGTGAACACCTGCCACGGCTTGCGCGCCAGGGCCACCAGCAGGTCGAACTCCAGCGGCGTCAGCGCGATCGACTGCCCGTCCCGCTTCACGGAGTGACCGGCCACATCGATGACCAGGTCGCCGATGGCGAGCTGCTCGGGCGCCGGCTCCTCCGACCTCCGCAGCCGCGCCCGGATGCGGGCCACCAGCTCCTTCGGCTTGAACGGCTTCACGATGTAGTCGTCCGCGCCCGACTCCAGGCCGACCACCACATCCACGGTGTCGCTCTTGGCCGTGAGCATCACGATCGGCACGCCTGACTCCGCCCTGATCAGACGGCACACCTCGATGCCGTCCCGCCCGGGCAGCATCAGGTCGAGCAGCACCAGGTCGGGCTTGGTCTCACGGAAGGCGGCCAGCGCCTTGTCACCGTCGGCTACGAAAGACGGCTCAAAACCTTCACCACGCAGCACGATGCCGAGCATCTCGGCCAGTGCGGTGTCGTCGTCGACGACAAGGACTCGTCCCTTCATGGACCACATCATCCCATTAACTAAATCGTTACCTGGCGTGACCTGTCACACAGCGCCGCGAGGGCCTCGGCAGTCACGGGCGACACGATCCCCTCTTCGGTGACGATGGCCGTCACCAGTTCCGGCGGCGTCACATCGAACGCCGGGTTGTACGCCTGGGTCCCCAGGGGTGCCACCGGTATCCCGCCTCCCGCTTCCGCTCCCGCCACCGGCACTCGAGGAGCCGTGACCTCCGTCACCTCGTGACCGGCCCGCTGCTCGACCTCGATGGACGCTCCGTCCGGCGTGTCCAGATCCACCGTCGTCACCGGCGCCACCACGATGAACGGCACGTGGTGGTACCTGGCCAGCACGGCGAGCGGATAGCTCCCCACCTTGTTCGCCACCGAACCGTCGGCCGCGATCCGGTCCGCCCCGATCAGTACGGCATCCACCTCTCCGGACGCGAAGAGCGAGCCCGCCGCATTGTCCGTGAGCAAGGTGTACGCCATCCCGTTGCGGGCCGCCTCGTACCCCGTCAAACGAGCACCTTGCAGCAACGGCCGCGTCTCGTCCACCCACAACCTGCGCAGCCGCCCCGCCCGGTGCACCGCGAGCGCCACCGCGAACGCCGTGCCCTCCCCGCCGGAAACCAGCGCTCCGGTGTTGCAGTGCGTGAGCACCCGGTGCCCGCCGCCCGGCAGCAGCTCGTCCAACAGCGCCAGACCGTGCTGCGCCATCCGTGCGCTGGCCTCGGCGTCCTCCCGGTGCAGCGCGCGCGCAGCGGCGAGCGCCGCCTCGGCGGCCTGCTCCTGACCGCCGCCGGCGAGCGCCACCCGGTACGCGGCCTGGGCCCTGCGCACGCCGACGGCCAGGTTCACCGCGGTGGGCCGGGCGCCCGCCAGCGCGGCGGCGGCCTCGTCCACGTCGAAACCGCGGGCGGCGGCGAGTGCGACACCGTACGCCCCGGCGATCCCGAGCAGCGGCGCTCCGCGCACCGCGAGGGTGCGGATCGCGTCCACCAGCGCGGGCGCGTCCGTGCACACGAGCTCGACTTCCTCGGCAGGCAGCCTTCTTTGGTCGAGAAGCACCAGTACGGGCCCTTCGGGTGGCTCGTCCCAGCGGATTGCAGGTATCTCCGCCGGCTTCTTGTCCTCGCCGGATTGCGCGTACTGATCAGCCATGCGGTCAGTCTGCCCCGTACTGGGCCGACAATTGAAGGCGTCCAGCAGGCTCTCCCCCCGGTCCCTTGACGGACGCAGCGTGGCACGATGGCTGCCAACTCGCCGCCGCGACCGCGGACGGGCACCGTGAAGGAGCGACGATGAAAGACACTCCGGGCTGGGCCTCGCCCGGATCTGCCCCCTCCGACGGACAGCAGGGCGCCTCCGGCGCGCAGCCCCCGGAGCAGCCCTCGGACCAGGGCGGTGCCGATCAGGCGCAGCCGCCGACGAATTGGTCCAAGGACCAGCCCCCGCCCGGACAGTGGACCGCTCCCCATCCTCACGGGCCCGGCCAGACCCCGCCACCGCCTCCGCCCGGCCCGGGGTGGGGCGCCGGCTGGGGCGCCCACCCTCCCGCCGGTCCCGGCGGCCCTGCAGGCCCGGGCACCGGATACGGCGGCTGGGGCGGCCCTGTCGGCGACCACGGGGCATGGGGCGGCACCTGGGGCCCGCCACCCGCGGCCAAGCCCGGCGTCATCCCGCTGCGACCGCTCGGCGTCGGCGAGATCCTCGACGGCGCGGTCTCCACCATGCGTACCTACTGGCGCACGGTCCTCGGCATCTCCCTCGCCGTGTCCGTCGTCATGCAGATCGTCGTCCTCCTGGTCCAGAAACTCGTCCTGGACGACAGCACCACCACGAACACCCTCAACGACCCCAACGCCTCCGTGCGCGAGCTGAGCCGGGCCATGGGCAACGCGATGGTGAGCTCCGGCGTCGTCCTGCTGATCGTCCTGCTCGCCACCATCGTCGCGACAGGGCTGCTCGCGCCCGTCACCAGCCAGGCGGTGCTCGGCAAATCGGTGAGCGCGCAAGCCCGGCGCCATTCCCGCCCGCAGCTGGCCAGGCTGATCGGCCTCACGCTGCTGCTGCCGCTCATCGCCCTCGTGATCATCGCCGTGGGCACGCTGCCCGGCATCCTCATCGCCGCTACCGCCTCGACCGCCGCCGGCGCCTCCTTGGCCGTTCTCGGAGGTCTCGGCGCCGGGGTGCTCGCCCTGTGGATCACGACCCGCTACTCCCTCGCCCCGCCCGCGCTGACACTGGAGAAACAGAGCATCCGCAAGTCGATGAGCCGCTCCGCGAAGCTGGTGCGCGGCGCCTGGTGGCGCGTCTTCGGCATTCAGCTGCTCGCCCAGATCATCTCGGCCATCGTGGCATCGCTCATCGTGATCCCGTTCGTCATCCTCGCCGGGACGCTCAGCGGCGACGGCATCAGCAGCCTCGTCAACGGCACCACCGACAGCGTCGGCTGGACGTTCCTCATCGTGAGCGGGATCGGCTCGGTGATCGCGCGCATGCTGACCTTCCCGCTCACCGCCGGCGTGACCGTGCTCCTCTACATCGACCAGCGCATCCGCCGCGAGGCCCTCGACCTGGACCTGGCCCGCGCCGCCGGAATCCAGGACTACGGCTCCGGCGCCCCCCGCACCACACCCGGGAGCTGATGCGGTGAGCCTGACGGGGGGAGTACTGAGAGTCGTACCGGTGCTGTGGCGCTCGGGCGACGAACCACCGGTGACGATCTCACGCGACCCGGCGCGGGAGGCGGCCCGGCGTGAGCTGTCCAAGCGGATGTACCACGAGAACGATCCCGGACTGCTGCAGCGCGCCCTCAACGCCTTCTGGGACTGGCTCGCCCGGCTCTTCGGGGCCGCCTCGACCGCGACACCCGGCGGCTGGGTGGGCCTCCTCGCCATCGTCCTCGCGGTCCTGGCGCTCGTCGGGGCCCTGTGGTGGCGCCTCGGCACCCCGCGGCGCACGCCCACCACGTCCGCCACGCTCTTCGACGACCGCCCACGAAGCGCCGCCGAACACCGCGCGGCCGCCGAGGCGCACGCCGCCCAGGGCCACTGGAACCAGGCCGTCCAGGAACGCATGCGTGCGATCGTCCGCTCCCTGGAGGAACGCGCCCTCCTCGACGTACGCCCCGGCCGCACCGCCGACGAGGCCGCCTCCGAAGCCGGCCGCACCCTGCCCGAGCACGCGGACAGACTGCGCACCGCCGCACGCGACTTCGACGACGTCACATACGGCGGCCGGGCCGCGGGCGAAGGAACGTACCGCCGGCTCGCCGCCCTCGACGACGACCTGGAGCGCACCAAGCCCCAGCTGACCAGCAGCTCCCACGCTACGGCCCCCAACGCCCGCCAGGGAGCCGCCGAATGACCACCGAGGCCACACTTCCGTCCACCTCTGCCTCGCCCACCGCGCGCCAGGTCTGGACCCGGGCACGCGGTGTCCTGCTCGCCGTCGCCCTCCTCCTGATCGGCGCGCTCACGATCGCCGTCATCCGCTCCGACACCCATCACGGCAGCCTCGACCCGCGCTCCGCCGACCCCTACGGCAGCCGCGCCGTCGCCGCACTCCTTGCCGACCGGGGAGTCTCCACGCGCGTCGTCACCACCCTCGACGAGGCGCGCAGCGCTGCGGCCCCCGACACCACGCTTCTGATCGCCGTGCCCGACCAATTGACGCACCGTCAACAACAACTGACCTACCAGGCGATGAAGGACTCCGGCGGCCGGACGATCCTGATCGCCCCCGAGGCATCGGTCGGCACCCTCGCCCCCGGGGTCTCGGTCAATCCCGCCATCAGCTTCGACTCCACCCTGGACCCCGGCTGCGAGCTGCCCGCCGCCAGGCGAGCGGGTACCGCCGACACGGGCGGGGTCCGCTACGTCACGAGCGCCGACCGCGCCGACACCTGCTACCCCAGCGACGGCCTGCCCACCCTGGTGCGCCTTCCGGCCACCTCCGGCGCCGGTGACACCGTCGTCCTCGGCGCGCCCGACATCCTCTACAACAAACGTCTCGACAAGGAGGGCAACGCCTCGCTCGCCCTCCAACTGCTCGGTTCCCGCTCCCACTTGGTCTGGTACCTCCCCTCGCTCTCCGACGCCTCGGCCACCGATTCGGGCCGCAAGAGCTTCCTCGACCTGCTCCCCTCGGGCTGGCTCTGGGGCACTTTGCAGCTCTTCATCGCCGCAGCCCTGGCCGCCCTCTGGCGGGCACGCCGACTCGGCCCGCTGGTCCCCGAAAAACTCCCCGTCGCGATCCGCGCCTCCGAAACCGTCGAAGGCCGCGCCCGCCTCTACCGCAAGGCGGACGCTCGCGACCGCGCGGCCGCCGCTCTGCGCTCCACCACCCGCACCCGCCTCGCTCCCCTCGTAGGCATCCCCCTGGCTCAGGCGCACACACCCGAAGCCCTGCTTCCCGCGCTGTCCGCGCACCTCCACGGCGACGGACAGTCCCTGCACTCCCTCCTCTTCGGCCCGCCGCCCGGCGACGACGCGGCCCTGATCGCCCTCGCCGACCAACTCGACGCCCTCGAAAGAGAGGTACGCCGTCCATGATGGACCCGACCACTGACAACGCCGGGTACACCAGGGACGCGGGCACCGCCCGCGCCTCCCTGGAGGCCCTGCGCGCCGAGATCGCCAAAGCCGTGGTCGGCCAGGACCCCGCCGTGACCGGCCTCGTCGTCGCCCTCCTCTGCCGCGGACACGTACTCCTTGAAGGCGTCCCCGGGGTCGCCAAGACACTGCTCGTACGCGCACTCGCCTCCACGCTCGAACTCGACACCAAGCGCGTCCAGTTCACACCGGACCTGATGCCGAGTGACGTCACGGGCTCCCTCGTCTACGACGCCCGGACCGCCGAGTTCTCGTTCCAGCCCGGCCCTGTGTTCACCAACCTGCTCCTCGCGGACGAGATCAACCGCACCCCGCCCAAGACACAGTCCTCCCTCCTCGAAGCCATGGAGGAGCGCCAGGTCACGGTCGACGGCACCCCGCGCCCGCTCCCCGAACCGTTCCTGGTCGCCGCGACGCAGAACCCCGTCGAGTACGAGGGCACGTACCCCCTTCCAGAAGCCCAACTGGACCGGTTCCTCGTCAAACTGACGATCCCTCTCCCCTCCCGCCAGGACGAGATCGACGTCCTCACCCGCCACGCCGCGGGCTTCAACCCGCGTGATCTGCGCGCCGCCGGCGTGCGCCCCGTAGCGAACGCGTCCGACCTCGAGGCCGCACGCGCCGCCGTCGCCAAGACGACGGTCTCCCCGGAAATCACCGCCTACGTCGTGGACATCTGCCGCGCCACCCGCGAATCCCCGTCCCTCACCCTCGGCGTGTCACCGCGTGGCGCTACGGCCCTGCTCGCGACGTCCCGCGCCTGGGCCTGGCTGACGGGCCGCGACTACGTCATCCCCGACGACGTGAAGGCGCTTGCGCTTCCGACGCTCCGTCACCGGGTCCAACTCCGCCCGGAAGCCGAGATGGAAGGCGTGACCGCCGACTCGGTCATCAACGCGATCCTCGCCCACGTCCCCGTGCCCCGCTGATGCCACTCACCGGACGCGCCGCCCTCCTGGCGGCACTCGGCACCCTCCCGGTCGGCATCTGGGAACCCGGCTGGACGGGCATCCTCGCCGTCAACGGCCCACTCGCCCTGGCGTGTGCCTGCGACTTCGCGCTGGCCGCACCCGTACGCCGGCTGCGTCTGAGCCGATCCGGCGACACATCGGTACGCCTGGGCGAAGCGGCCGACGTGACGCTCACCGTCACCAACCCCTCGGGCCGCACGCTGCGCGCCCGTCTGCGGGACGCCTGGCCGCCCAGCAGTTGGCAGCCCGGAACCGAATCGGCCGCGTCCCGCCACCGTCTGACGGTCCCTCCGGGTGAACGCCGCCGTCTGACAACCCGTCTGCGCCCCACCCGACGGGGCGACCGGAACGCGGACCGTGTCACCGTCCGCTCCTATGGTCCGCTCGGTCTCTTCTCCCGCCAGGGCTCGCACCAGGTCCCGTGGACCGTAAGGGTCCTGCCGCCTTTCACGAGCCGCAAGCACCTTCCCTCCAAACTGGCCCGCCTCCGTGAACTCGACGGCCGCACCAGCGTGTTGACCCGCGGCGAGGGCACCGAGTTCGACAGCTTGCGCGACTACGTCCCCGGGGACGACACCCGCTCCATCGACTGGCGTGCGACGGCGCGCCAGACGACGGTCGCGGTGCGCACCTGGCGCCCCGAACGCGACCGCCACATCCTGCTGGTCCTGGACACAGGCCGCACCTCGGCCGGACGGGTCGGCGACGCACCGCGCCTGGATGCCTCCATGGACGCGGCTCTCCTGCTGGCCGCGCTGGCCTCCCGGGCCGGCGACCGGGTGGATCTTCTCGCCTACGACCGCCGGGTACGCGCACTGGTCCAGGGCCGTGCAGCTCGCGAAGTCCTGCCGTCGCTGGTCAACGCCATGGCGACGCTGGAGCCGGAACTCGTCGAGACGGATGCCCGCGGCCTCACGGCCACCGCACTCCGCACGGCACCGCGCCGTTCCTTGATCGTCCTGCTGACCACCCTCGACGCGGCCCCCGTCGAGGAGGGACTCCTGCCGGTACTGGCCCGCCTCACCCAGCGTCATACCGTTCTGCTCGCATCGGTGGCCGACCCCTACATCGCTGGTATGGCGACGGCCCGGGGAACCACGGAGGCGGTGTACGTGGCAGCGGCAGCGGCCCAGGCTCGGACGGAGCGCACACGCACGGCCGAACAGCTGCGCCGCCGTGGGGTCACCGTCATGGACGCGACGCCGGAAGATCTGGCGCCGGCGCTGGCCGATGCGTATCTGGCGCTCAAGGCGGCGGGCCGACTGTGAATCCGACGGGCATTTGACGGGCACATGTGGGTTCAAGGGGTGCACATGTGGGTTCGAGGGGGTGGGACTCCTTAACGAGCCGGAAATGCCCGAAAACGCAGAAAACCCCGCACCATACGGTGCGGGGTTCCTCAAGATTTGTTCGGCGGTGTCCTACTCTCCCACAGGGTCCCCCCTGCAGTACCATCGGCGC
>NZ_JBVHHL010000012.1:0-194501 GCF_055561075.1 Streptomyces sp. NPDC022910 | reverse complement strand
ACTCATGCTGAAGCCCTCACGCTTTGGTGATGAGACGGACCTTCCGGGCCGAAATGCCCGGATTGCTGAAATCTGTTGAGGATCAAAGCAACGGTGGACAGTGTGAGGGTCAGGGTGCCGCCGAAGGCCATGTGGTGTTCCGCCAGACCGCACCACACCGACGGGGCGACGACCACGGGCACGGTGGACGAGGCCGCGGTGGCGGCCCGTCGGCACACCTCGGCGGCGAGGAAGTCGTCCACACCGGTCGGCAGGTGTTCACCGTGCTGCTCGGTGGAGCCCACCGGCAGCAATACGATGGCGTCACGCTCCGCCAGGTCGCGCAGCTCGGGAGCGGTCAGATGATTCCAGCGGATCTCTGTCACGACCGTGGCCTTTCGTCGGGCGGGCGCTCCGCCGTGCGACGCGGAACACTGACCAGTGCGTCCCGGTGGGCGCGGCACGGTGGGCACCCCTTCCACGATCCACCGCCGCCGGAGCGACCCGCAACAGCAGCTGTCGCAGACAGCGGTCGAACGCCTTCGGCCGTTCCTCGAGGAGACTCATCCTCCGCCCGAGCGGGCTCGACGCGGCGTGCGCGCGTCAGCTCCCGGTCTGCTCACGGAGGCGGGCGAAGAGAGGAGATGCGGCCGGCAGCAGCCCTCCTTCGTCCGTTGTCAGCTGCTCGTGGATCCGCCTGGCGGCGCCGGGGATGAAGGGCCCGAGTTCGTCGGCCAGTACACGGCACCCGGTGACCAGAGCGGCAAGGACCGTGTCGAGGCGCTCGGCAGCCGCGCCGTCGCCCTGCCGCTCCGCTCGGGCCAACTCCCAGGGCCGGACGGCGTCGACACAGCGGTTCGCCTCCTCCACGATGGCCCATACGGCATTGATGGCGTGGCGGAAGTCGAACTCGGCCAACGCCGCATCGACGCGGCCGGGAGCCTTATGGCACACGTCCACGAGCGCCGACACCTCGGTCTGATCGCCACGTTCTGAAGGAACCGCCCCGGCGCGGTAGCGGTGGACCATGGTCACCACGCGGTGGACGAGGTTGCCCAGTCCCCCGGCGAAGTCCGCATCGGCACGGGCGGTCAGCCTGCCGGGGGTGAAGTCCGCGTCACCGACTCGGGGAACGTCGCGCAGCAGCCACCAGCGCACCGCGTCGGTGCCGTACGCCTCGGTCAGCGCGACCGGGTCCACAGGTGTCCCAGCGGACTTGCTGATCTTGCGCCCGCCGACGGTGAGGTAGTCATGGACCAGGATCTCGGTGGGCAGCGGCAGTCCGGCCGACAGCAGCATGGCCGGCCAGTACACGGCGTGGAAGCGCACGACTCCCTTGCCGACGAGGTGGACACGGCGCTCGCTGGTCACCCACCACCGCTCGTAAGCGGTGTCACCGGTGCCATAGCCGAGGCTGGTGACGTAGTTGCCCAGCGCGTCCCACCACACGTAGACGACCTGGCCGGGATCGTCGGGCACGGGGATGCCCCAGCCGCGGGCGCGGTTGTGGGAGCGGGAGACGGAGAAGTCGTGCAGGCCGGCGGCGATCAGGGCGAGGACCTCATTGCGACGGACGGCGGGTTCGACGCGGAGGCTGCCGCTCGAGATCAACGCGTGGAGTCGGTCGGCGTAACGGGACAGCCGGAAGAACCAGTTCTCCTCCGCGACGTGTTGAGGCTCTGTTCCGTGCTCGGGGCAACGCCCGTCGACGAGTTCGTCGGGGGTGTAGAACTGCTCGCAGCCTACGCAGTACAGGCCCGCGTACTTCTTGCGGTACAGGTCGCCCGCCGCGGCGCACCTGCGCCACAGACGTTCCACTCCAGCACGGTGGCGGGGGTCGCTGCTGGTGCGGATGAAGTCGTCGAGTGACAGGGCCAACGGGCCGCGCAGGGCCGCGAACGCGTCGGCGTTGCGGTCGACCAGTGACTGCACGTCGACGCCTTCGGCCTCGGCGGCCAGGACGTTCTTCAGGGAGTTGTCGTCGGTGCCGCTGAGCAGCCGGACGTGGTCGCCTCGATGGCGGTGGTGGCGGGCGAGGGTGTCCGCCTGAACGAGTTCCAGCGCGAAGCCCAGGTGCGGGCGCGCGTTGACGTACGGGATGGTGGTGGTGATGTAGTGCCGTCGTGCGGTCATCGGTCCTCCTGCCGGGTGGCGAGGCCACGTCCGCAAACGCGTCGAGGCCCCGTCCCGGGGCCTCGGATTCGGTACGCGTCCGTGCTCAGCAGCCCCGTTGGCGGGGCATCATCCGGCGCTGAGTCGAAGGCGTGATCATGGCGTCGAGGGTAGCGACATGTCTGACGCCGGGCATGCCCTTTTCCGGGCCGGGGGCAACGGGACAACACTCATGGAATCCGCTCGGGAAGCAGTGGTGTCAAGGTTGTTCTCGTGCTCAGTTCGAGGAGAAGACATCGCTCAGGAGGAACAACCAGGTCCAGTCGTCCGTACTATCTCTGTACACCAGGGCACAACGGCCCGGAAAACAAGGAGAGATAAGGCCATGTCGGAGACCACGACCGCCACCACTGAACTGACATCGCACTACACCGCGCAGGTGACCAGCGACCTGGAACGCAATATCAAGGAGCAGGAACGCATCAGCACGGAGATCACCGCACTGCAGGAGCAGCTGGCCACGCTCCAGCACGACTACTCCGTACTGGTGAACATGCAGCAGGCGCTCGGCATCGCATCGTCACCCGCACCGGTTCAGCCCGCGACCGCCCCGGACAGCGCCACAGTGCCGGCTCCGCGCAAGAAGAGCTCTGCCGAGACCGGTACGAGCAAGCGCACACGAGCGAAGAAGGCCGACGCCGCAGAGGGCCGCACGACGGCCGGGAAGTCTGCGGCCAAGCAGTCGGCGGCCAAGAAGCCCGCCGGCAAGGCCGCGGCCGCGAAGGCGACCCAGCCCACGCTGGTCGAACTCGTTCGCAACCACCTCGGTGAACAGAGCGAACCGCGCTCCGCCGCGGAAGTGGCCACCGCACTCGGCCAGGCCCACCCCGAGCGTGGCGTCAAGACCACCGTCGTGCGCACCACGCTGGAGGGGTTGGTGGCCAGGAACCAGGCTCAACGGACCAAGCAGGGTACCTCCGTCTTCTACACCGCTCCCGAGACGGCGAAGTCGACGGCGACGCCCGAGGACGGGACTCAGCCGGACCAGGCCGAGTAAGGCCCAGGTCAGAGCCGGCGGGCATCCTCCGGTGTCAGATCCTGCTCCGCCCAGATGCACTTGCCGTCGTCCATGTAGCGGGCGCCCCAGCGCTGGGAGAGCGCGGACACCAGGTACAGGCCCCGTCCGCCCTCGTCCATCTGTCCGGCGCGCCGGATGCGCGGGGTGGTGAGACTGCCGTCGTACACCTCGCAGACAAGTGACCGGCTGCGCACCAGACGCAGGCGTAGCGGGCCCTTCGCGTGCCGTACCGCGTTGCCGACCAGTTCGCTCACGACCACCTCCGTCGTGGGCTCCAGGTCGTTCAGTCGCCAGACGGCGAGTTGCTGCCGGACATGCTCACGTGCCTCGGCCGCGGCTGTGGGACCCTCGCTCAGTGGCCATGACGCGATGTTGTCGGCGGCGGTCATGCGTGTGTGGGTGAGGAACAAGGCCGCGTCGTCGACGGCCCGCGGACGGTCCCGGGTCAGCGCGGATGTGATGATCTCGCACAGGAGGTCGAGGTGCCTGCTGCCGTCGCCGTCGCGTCCTTCCGCGAAGTAGGAGGTCTCGTTCACTGCGTCGGCCACCGCCTGTATGAGCAGCGCGACGCCTTCGTCCACGTCCCGGCCGGGGGACCGCAGAAGCCCGTCCGTGTAGTAGACGAGAACACACTCCTCCGGCAGGCGGAGTTTCTGGGTGTCGAAGGGCGGCTCGGCGGCTCCCAGGGGCGGGTTGGCGACCAGTTCGGGGCAGCGGAGCGTGCCGTCGGGATGGACGATGACAGGCGGAGGATGGCCGGCCAGGCAGAAAGTGCACATCCGGCTGACAGGGTCGAATACTGCGTACAGACAGGTGGCGTAGTGGTCGTTGTCGAGCTCTTTGACGAGCTCGTTGAGGTGGCCGAATATCTCGTCCGGGGGCAGCTCCAGGCCGGCGAGAGTGCGGACCGTCGTACGCAGTCGGCCCATGGTGGCGGCTTCGGCGATGCCGTGGCCCATCACGTCGCCGACGACCATGCCGACCCGGTCGGCGGACAGGGGTATCAGGTCGTACCAGTCACCGCCCACTGCTGCGCCCTCGCTCGCGGGGAGATAGCAGGCGGCGGCGGTCGCAGCCGGCAACAAGGGCAGCATCCTGGGAAGCAGTCCGCGTTGCAGCGACTGCGCACTGCTGTGTTCGGCGTCGTACAGGCGCGCCCGCTCCAGGGCTTGGCCCACCAGCCCACTGAATGCCGTCAGGAGTGTGCGTTCCTCATCACTGAAGGTGCGCGGCACGGCGAAGGAGATGACGCAACAGCCGATGTCGCGTCCCGACGCGATGAGCGGCAGGAACGCCCATGAGTTCTTGTCCGGGTGCACCAGCCTCCGCAGTTCCGGATAGCGGCGTATGAAATCGGCGGAGCTTTCGACGAACACCGGGCTGCGTCGGCGCAGAACGTCGGTCATCAGGACGTTCGACGCCATCGGGATACCTTCGAGGCGGTGGTCCAGGAAGTCCTGGGCGTATCCGACGGACCCGACGACGTGCAGGCGCTCGTTCTCGATCGCCTCGATGACGACCCCGTCGGCGCCGAACGGCGGCAGCACGTGCTCCGCGACGACGTCGACGACGTCCTGCGCGGTGACGGCCTCGGTGAGGGCAGACGTCAGCTCGGTCATCCGGGCGGTTCGCCGGGCGGTGCTCCGCTGGGACCGCGTGGACCGAGGGGTCCGCGCGGCAGCGGCCGGGTCGGTGCGGCTCGGGTCCGGACCGCGGATCCGGTCGGTGGCCCCCCGGTCAGGAGGAGCCTCCGCCGAGCGCTGCCCCAGCCACTGAGCCGCCCAGTGCGCCACCGCCACCAGGAAGGAGCGCTGTGGAGCGTCCGGTCTCCGGTCGTCCCACAGGAGCAGCGTGAGGACTCCGAGGGGTCCGTGGGCACCGGGCAAGGGGACGGCCACCGTCCCGTGGCTCTCGATCCATACGTTGTCCTCGGCACTCCAGCCGAAGACGCCGTCGCGCATGGTCCGCACGGTCACCGTGTCCAGGTCCAGGGGGAGGTATGCCCACTCGTCCGTGACCTTGTTCGGGAGTCCGCCGGCCGCGACGAGGTACAGACCGTGGTACGTCTCGGCCGGCAGGTGGATGAGGCCTCCCAGCGCACCCACCCCGGCCGTCGCCTGCTGGAGCGCGAGCGTCATCGCCTCGTGCACCGACAGGTCGTCGCTCTGGGCCTCGAGCAGGGCCAGCCGGGCCGACGTCGAGCGCCGAGTGGGTGTGGGACCTGCGTCGTGTGTCATCGTCCTGCCCGCCCGCGGCCGAAACTCCGGAACCGGTGCCGGCGCGAACGGCTGCTTGGACATCGCGTTCATCGACTTGCTCCAGCTTACGTCGCCGCATCCGCACGGACCCGTCCTACGGGCGCACCTGCTGCCCGCCATCCTCAGGCGGGTGGGCAGCGATGTCGACGGCACGGTCACTGCTCCCGTTCCGTCCACCTCCGGGCCGGGAGGGCGAGGAGCCGTGCCGTCTCACTCACGCCGGGCAACGGGCCGTGATCCCCCGTCACCTTGAGGGCCGAGACTGCGGTGATGTGACCGAGCCGGAGCGCACGCATGATGGTTTCGCCCCGTAGGAGACCCGCAAGGAAACCGGCCGCGAAGGCGTCGCCGGCGCCGACGGGTTCCACCACCGCCGTCCGCAACGCCGGCACCGTGCACATGCCCTCTCCGGCGAAGGCGGTCGCGGCAGTCGCTCCGTCCTTGACGACGAGGATCCGTGGCTGAGGGAGCCACTCCCGTACCTCCGTGGTCGTCATGCCGGCCCCCCACAGGTGCTGTGCCTCGTCGAGGCCGACGAAGACGATGTCCGCCCGGTTGGCCAGGTCGCGCAGCACGGACCGCGCCGTTTCGTCCGGCCAGAGGGCGGCGCGGTGGTTGACATCGAAACTCACGGCGTACGGCCGCTCACCGTGCGGAACGGCCAGTGCCTGCGTCACGAGGTCCCGGCAGGACCGGGACAGGGCCGGCGTGATACCTGTGAAGTGCAGCAGCGAGGCCGCGCGCACGGGGCGCTCGTCCAGCAGATCGGGCCCGAGGGCGGAGGCCGCCGAGCCGCTTCGGTAATAGTGGACGCGGGTACCGCTCGGGCCGGGGTTCTTCACCAGGAGGCCCGTCGGGCGGTGGGGGTCGGTGCGTACGTGCGAGACGTCGACTCCGGCAGCGGCCACGGTGGAGCTGACATGGCGTCCCAGTGGGTCGTCGCCGAGAGCCGACACCCACGCGACCGGGAGGCCGTGATCCGCCAGGTACATCGCGACATTGGACTCGGCTCCGGCCACCGACAGACGCAGGTGCTCGGCGTCTTCCAACGGCCGGGGTGGATCGGGGGCCAGTGCCGCCATGGTCTCGCCGACGCAGACGACCGGTCCCGCTGCGGGACGCCAAGCGGTCGTCATGCGGATTCCCTTACGGCCGCCGTCGGCGCCTGACCCGCGCTGTCGAGCCGGTAGGAGGGCGTAGGTGTGCCCGGCACATCGACCCGGGCGGTGAACAGGGCGCCGTCGTGGGGGCCGGGTGAGGCCAGTCCCACGGTGGCGGTGGTGATGTGGAGAACGTCCTCCTGAAGGCACACACCGGCCGGAAGGCTCGCGGGCAGCCGCAGTGTGCGGTCGAGTCCGCCGTCCGGCAGATAGCGGCGTACGGTCGCGGTGCCCCATACGGCGACCCACAGGGCGCCGTCGATGTCGACCGCCATTCCGTCGGGGCTGCCTTCGGCCATGCTCACGAACGTCTCCGGCGTGCCCAGTTCGGCCGTCACCGGGTCAACCGGATAGCGCCGGACGATCCCCCGCGCGCTGTCGGCCAGGTACATGAGCCGGCCGTCGGCCGTGAACGCGGGCCCATTGGGCACGGTGATGCCGTCCAGGACCCGGACGACCGTACCGTCGTGGTCGACGCGGTAGAGGGAACCGGCTCCCTCGTCGGCGTCGTACGCCATACTGCCGGCCCAGAAGCGGCCCGACGGATCGGCCACCGCGTCGTTCATGCGCATGCGCGGTGTGGAGTGCTCCTCGGGTCGGGCCAGCCAGTCCACGGTGCCGTCGGAACGCAGCAGGCAGATCCCCGTGCCCGCGGCAGCGATCCAGGTGCCGGGGTGGTCGGCCACGGGTGCCACCGCGCCCAGGGGGACGGGCAGCCGGGCCAGTGTCTCCAGGGGTGCGTCGGGATCGTCCGGTGCCGTGAGAAGCCGACCGGCCAGGAGGTCGACGAGGACCACCGTTGCGCCCGTCCATCGGATGCCCTCCCCCAGTTCCAGACGGTCGGGGCGGGTGGTGCTCAGCTCAGCGGCCACTGTGCCGCCTCTCGCACGACGGCCCGGAAGGCGCGGGCGCGCTCACGGAGGGCGGTGAGGCTGCCGCCGTCGGCGGCGTCGCCGACGAGGGGTGAGCCGACGCCGACCGCGATCGCTCCGGCCGCGAGATGGGCGCGGGCGGCGGCTTCGTCGACTCCGCCCACCGGTACGAACGGTGCGTCGGGAAACGGGCCGCGCAAGGCCTTCAGATAGGACGCTCCCCCGGCCTCGGCAGCCGGGAAGATCTTCAGTGCCGCCGCGCCGAGAGCTCGTGCCTCGATGATCTCGGTCGGGGTCATCACGCCCGCCAGCACCGGTATCCCGAGCTCACGTGCTGTGCCGACACCGTCGCCCAGGCCGGGGGTGACCAGGAAGCCGGCGCCCGCGCGGTGGGCGGCTCGGGCGTCGTCGGCGGTCACGACGGTGCCGGCCCCCAAGGGCCGACCGGGTCCGAGGGCATGCCGGGCTTTCTCCACCACGGCGAGGGCGTCCGTGCCGCTCAGCGACACCTCGATCAGTTCGATCCCTTCTTCGGCCAGGGTCAGTACGGTGCGCAGCGCGGCGTCGGGGTCACTCCCGCGCACGATGGCGAGCAGGCGGTGAGCGGCCAGGGCGGCTTGCAGATCCACGGACGAAGCTCCTTTGTCCAACGCGTGGTTCAGGGGCAGCGGCAGGCTGCGGTGAGCGTGAGGTGCCAGTGGACCTCACCCGAGGACGGGACACGGGCGGCGTCATCCGGGCCCGCGTCGGCGAGGTCGAAGACGCGGCCGAGCATCGGCTCGACCCCCGTGCTGCGGTAGGGATGCGGCTTCGGGAAGCCACCGAGGTTGCGCCACAGGGCGATCGACGTCGGCTGCCCGTCGGACCGCAGGTCCAGCGCCAGCCGGTCACGTCCGTCGTGGACGCAGCAGTGCGCCGCGTCCACGACGGCTCCGACCGCGGTGCCGTCGTCCGGGCCGAGCCGGTCCAACGGCAGTCCGCCGGGCGCGGGCCAGAGTCCTGCGATCCACGGTGCTCCGGCGGGCCAGTCCTGCCCCAGCAGCGGGGCGGCCTCCGGGAAGAGGCGGGTGGCCGCGCCGGGACTCAGGTGGAGGGTCGCGTGCTGAGAGAGGTCGAGCAGGGCATGCGCTGCCCAGATGAAGCGGTAGCCCGGCTCGGCGTTCAGGGTGTAGGCGACCTCGGCGCCGTCCGCCGTCCTCCGGACGGTGCGGGCGAGGACGAAGCGGTCGCACTGGACGCGCTCGGTGTCACCGTCCCGGATCCAGGGCCGTGACCAGGCGTCTCCGTGGTCGGGGGTGCCGCGGACGGTGGGGACGCACTCCTCGAGGCCGCCCGCGTCCACGAACGCGTCGCCCGGTTCGACCTCGTCCCGTTCGGGCACCGGGCGATGCCACAGCCATTCGCGGCCGTGAGCTTGCAGCGAGGTCCAGCGCCCGCCGTGGGCGGGGTCGGTCGTGATGTCCAGCGCCACCGTCACCACTCCGCGAAGGAGCCGTCCGCGTGGCGCCACACGGGGTTGCGCCAGGCGTGCCCGGCCCGGTCCGCGGCGCGGACGGCGGTCTCGTCGACGGTGATGCCCAGGCCCGGGGCGTCACCGCGGTGCGCGTGTCCGTCCACGAACCGGAACGGCTCCGGATCGACGACGTACGACAGCAGGTCGGCGTCCTTGTTGTAGTGGATGCCCCGGCTCTGTTCCTGGATCAGGAAGTTCGGTGTCGCGAAAGCAATCTGCAGGCTGGCCGCCAGGGCGATCGGGCCGAGCGGGCAGTGCGGGGCGAGTTGGGCGCCGTAGGTCTCGGCGAGCGAGGCGATGCGGTGTACCTCGGAGATGCCGCCCGCGTGGGACAGGTCGGGCTGGGCCACGGCGACACCGGCGGTGAGGACGGGCAGGAATTCAGCGCGCGAGTACAGGCGTTCGCCGGTCGCGAGAGGCACGGGGCTCGCCGCGACCAGGCCGGGCAGCAGGTGGTTCTGCTCGGGGACGACGGGCTCCTCCACGAACAGCGGGTGCAGGGGCGCGAGTTCGGTGAGGACGCGGCGTGCGCCGGCGGCCGTGAAGCGGCCGTGGAAGTCGACGGCGACATCACGGTCCGGACCGAGGATCTCGCGGGCTGCGGCCACGCGGCCGACGACCGCCGCCGTCTCGGCGGCGGAGGCGACCGGTGAGGTGACGCCGGCGGCGTTCATCTTCACCGCCGTGAAACCGGCTTCCACCTGAGCGGTTATCTGTTCGGAGAGTTCGGCGGGTTCGTCGCCGCCGACCCATGCGTAGACCCGGACCCGGTCGCGCACGGGGCCGCCCAGCAGGGCGTGCACTGGGGCGCCGTAGGTGTGGCCCGCGATGTCCCACAGGGCCTGGTCCAGGCCGGCGACGGCGCTCGACAGGACGGGCCCGCCGCGGTAGAAGCCGCCCTTGGTGAGCACCTGCCAGTGGTCCTGGATGCGCAGCGGGTCCTGGCCGATGAGGTGTTCGGCGAGGACGTCGACGGCGGCGCGGACCACCTCGGCGCGTCCTTCGACGACGGGCTCGCCCCAGCCGATCACACCGTCGTCGGTCTCGATCCGGCAGAACAGCCAGCGCGGCGGAACGAGGAAGGTTTCGATACGAGCGATCTTCACTTGCCCCCGGTGCCTTTCGTGTCGTCGGGGTCACCGAGCCGGTCCAGGTCACGCCCCGCCTGTGCGAGCAGGGCCCGCATGGCCGCCTCGGCCCGCCGCGGGTCCTGGTCGCGTACGGCGTCCAGGACGGCACGGTGGGCCGGTACGGGGTCCTCACTGTGCGGGGCGCTGTGGACGAGGCGGTCGCGGTGGGCGAGACCGGACTCGATCACCATCTCCATGCGTTCGAGCAGTTCGTTGTGGGTGGCGGCGAGCAGGGCGCGGTGGAAGGCGAGGTCGGCGTCGACGGCGTGGGCAGCGTCCGTGTCCTGCTGCCCCATCGCCGCCAGGGCGCCGTCCAGGGCGGCCAGATCCTCGTCGGTGCGCCGCTCGGCGGCCAGCCGGACGGCGGCCGGTTCGACGATGGCGCGCACTTCGGCGAGATTGCGCAGCAGGGCGCGGTCGGCGTCGGTGGTCAGGTCGCCCTCGAACTGCCAGCGCAGCACATCGGCGTCGAGCAGGTTCCAGTCGGAGCGGGCACGGACGAAGGTGCCCCGCTTCTGCCGGGCGTCGACCATCCCCTTGGCGGCGAGCACCTTGAGGGACTCGCGCAGGGCCGTGAGGCTGACGTCCAGTTCGCTCTGCAACGCCACCAGGTCGAGCGTGGTCCCCTCCGGAATCTCACCGCCCAGGATGCGGCGGGCGAGGGCCTCCACGGTCTGGCCGTGCACGCCGCGGCGGGCGTAGGGCGTCATGTCGTACAGCCTTTCTGCTCAGGGGTGGGCGCGGCGGCGGTCATGCGGAGGCCTTGGTGACGCTCCAGCCGCCGTCCACGAGGAGATGCGACCCCGTGATGTAGGAAGCTTCGTCCGCGCTGAGGAACGCGATGGCCGCGGCCACCTCCTCGGGTGTCCCGAAGCGGCGGGCCGCCGTCTCGGCGATGCTGCGTTCCCGTTCCGCGGGCGGCACCCGGTCCCAGGCCGCGGTGAGGATCGGTCCCGGCAGGACGGCGTTGACGCGCACCTCGGGCCCGTACTCGACCGCGAGCTGCCCGCACAGGGACAGCAGGGCGCCCTTGGAAGCTGCGTAGGCGGGATGCCCGGGGATGCCCTTGTGTGCGTGGACGGAGGAGGTGAGCACCACCGCCCCGCCACGGGCACGCAGATCGGGCAGCAGCGCCTTGAAGCCGAGGAAGCCGCCGGTGAGGTTGACGGCGAGCTGCCGCTGCCAGGACTCCAGCGACAGCTCGTGCGCCGGCGAGACGTCGACGGTGAAGGCGTTGCTCACCAGCACGTCGACGGGTCCGAAGTCGTGGGCGGCGGCCGCGATCCGCTGCCAGTCGTGCTCCGCCGAGACGTCTGCGCGGACGAAGCGGGCTCGTCCGCCGTCCTTGGCGATCCCCTCGGCCACGGCCTCGCCGGATTCCTCGGCGATGTCGGCGAGCACCACGTCCGCGCCCTCCTGGGCGAGGCGTCGGGCGGTGGCGGCCCCGATGCCGGAGGCGGCTCCGGTCACCACGGCCGTGCGGCCGGTGAAGCGGTCACCGTACCGTCGTGCGGGCTGATCCATCGTGGGGTTGGGCTCCTTTTCGGTTCGGGCCGGGCGGGCGTCTGGTGACCCTATGCCGGTCGCGGGTCTACTGCCGGGTCAGTACCACCAGCTCGGCGTCGTGGTCGGCGCTCCACGCGAAGGGCAGCCCGTGGTGGAGCAGATGGGCGCCGCTGTACGTGGTCGCCGACTCCGCGTCCAGGTAGGAGCCGGCCGGGTCCAGGCCGCGCAACCGCAGCCGGGCGTGACGGCCGGGCACGAGCGGGGCCCCGTCCAGACGCCCGGTGCTGAATGCCGCGACGACGGTACGGCACCCGTCGGCGGCGTCGAACTGGAGGCCGCAGGAGGGGTCCGTCGGGGTGCCGAGGAGCCGGGCCTCACCGTGATGGATGACCTCACGCACCTGTTTGTACCGGGCGATCCACCGCGCGGCCTCGGCACGCTGCTCGTGATTCCAGGCACGCAGATCGGCGCCGAGGCCGAGAACCCCGCACATCGCGGTGACGAATCGGAAGGCGAGGCTGCGCGGGCGCGGGTCGAACACGCCGGGCGCGTCGGTGACCCAGGAGCTCATCACATGCGGGGCATGGGCGTGCAGGAAGCCGTACTGGATGCCCAGCCGGTCCAGGGGTGCGGTGTTGTCACTGGGCCAGACGACGTCGGTACGGGCGAGGGTCGTGTGGTCGATCCGCCCGCCGCCGCCCGCGCAGCCCTCGATCGTGACGTCGGGGTGGGCGGTGCGCAGGTGGTCCAGGACGCGCAGGTACCCGTGCACGTGCTGGGCGTCCAGGTCGAGGCGGTCGGCAGGTCCGGTGCCCGGTCGGCCGCGTTCGGTGGGCGGCCGGTTCATGTCCCATTTCAGGTAGCCGATGTCGTGGTCGGTCAGCAGCCGGTCGAGGGTGGCGATCACGAAGTCCTGAACGTCGGTGCGGCCCAGGTCGAGCAGCAACTGGTTGCGGACCAGGCGGGCCGGACGGCCGTCGATCCGGTAGACCCAGTCGGGGTGTTCGGCGTGCAGGCGGCTTCCGGGGCTGACGGCTTCGGGCTCGATCCACAGGCCGAAGTCCAGTCCCAGCGCCCGGACGTCCTCCACGAACCGGTCGAACCCGTCGGGGAAGGCCGCCGGGTCGGGGTACCAGTCGCCGAGTCCGCCGGTGTCGTCGGCGCGCCCGGTGAACCAGCCGTCGTCCACGACGAACAGTTCGACGCCGGTGTCCGCCGCCAGCTTGGCAAGCTCCAACTGCCCTGCCGCGTCGACGTCGAAGCCGGTGGCCTCCCACGAGTTGTACAGGACCCTGCGGGTGCGGTGCAGACGGTCCCCGGCGAGCCGACGCTCGTAGCGGTGCCAGACGCGGGACAGGCCGTCGAGCCCGTCCGGACTGAACGCGCAGGCGAGGCGGGGGGTGGTGAGGGTGTCACCGGGGTTCAGGACCACGGCTGACTCGTGCGGCACGCGGCCGGCGCGGACGCGGACCGACCCGCCGGGTTCCGCCTCGGCGGTGATGTGCCAGTTGCCCGGCCACTCCAGTGCCACGCCGTAGGCGGGGGCGTCCTCCGACGTGCCGTCCTGCACGGCGAGCCAGGGCGCGTACGCGTGGCCGGGCACTCCCTGCCGGCTTCCCATGGTGAACGTGCCCCGGGGCAGTTCGAGTTGATGGCGCTGGAACTCCTGCGACCACTGACCGGCGAGGTACGTCAGCCGGGCCCCGGCGGCGACGGGGATGTTCACGGCGGCGGAGTCGAGCACCTCCAGGCGCAGTTCCTCCTGGCCGGTACAGGTGAGTTCGGTCCAGCGATGGATGACGTCGGTGCCGGGTACGACGGCGTAGCAGAGGGTCGTACGCAGCCCCAGGACCTCGTCGGTGAAGGTCAGCCGCAGGCTTCCCTCGCCCTGCCGGGCGTCGGTGAAGGTCCACCACACTCCGCGTTCCTGGCCGACGCGGCCCGTCACGAGGTCCGCGCCGGTGAACGGCCGCAGTCCGTGGGGCAGGTACTCCGCCGGAGCGGCATCGGCGGGCGTGAGGAAATGCGTGCGCCGCGACCAGTCGAGCGCCGACGGCCCCGTCTCGACCCCGTGCGGGCCCCAGGCGTCCAGTTCGGCCCAGGGGCCGTCCGGAGAGAGCCGGACGGTGTAGCTGGTGTGGTCGGTGCGCAGGGTCCAGCGCTGGTACGACGTCACTTCACTGCTCCGAGGTTGAGGCCGGCCACGAAGTGGCGCTGGAACCGGAGGAAGACGGCCACGGTGGGGGCGGCTGCGATGACGGACCCGGCGGCGATCACGTTCCACATCGACACGTACTGCCCCTGCAGTCCGATGAGGGCGGCGGTGATCGGCATCTTGCTGTCGCTGCGCAGCACGGTGATCGCCCACAGCAGGTCGTTGAAGATCCAGGTGAACGACAGCGCGCTGAGCGCGGCGAGCGCGGGCCGGGTCAGCGGAAGGATGATGCGCCAGAAGATCTGCCAGGGCCCTGCGCCGTCGACGACGGCGGCCTGCTGGATCTCGGCGGGGATGGCGCGCATGAAGCCGTGCAGGACGAAGACGTAGAAGCCGACGCCGAAACCGATCTGCACGCCGATGAGCGCGGGCAGGGTGTCGTGGATACCCATGAGTTCGCTCATCTTGGAGACCGGGACGAGCAGGATCTGCGGGGGCAGCAGGTTGCCGCCGAGCATGAGCAGCAGCAGGAAGCGGCGGAGGGGCACCTCGTACCGGCTGAGGGCGAACGCGGCCATCGCGGCCAGGGCGAGCGTCACCATCACACACGGGACGGTGACGATCAGGCTGTTGATCAGGGCGCGCTGCTGGCCGCCGTCGACCCATGCCTGCCGGAAGTTGCCGAGGGTGAAGGAGCGGGGCCAGCTGCCCAGTCCATGGGCGGCGATGTCGTCGAAGGAGCGCAGGCTGGTCACCAGCACCAGGGCGATGGGCAGCAGCCACAGCGCGGCCAGTGCCCCGGCGCCGAGGTGGAAGCCGGCGGTCGCCGTACGCCGCCGACGCAGCGCGGCGGAGCTGCGGAGGGTCGCCATCAGTCGGCCTCCCGGAAGGCGCGCACCAGGTAGGAGGCGATGACCCCGAAGGCCAGCACGAAGATGACGACCGCCAGGGCGGAGCCGTATCCCAGGCGCAAGGACTGGAAAGCTGTGGAGTACATGTAGGTGCTCAGCAGTTCGGACGAGTGGTAGGGGCCGCCGCGGGTGAGTGACCACACCACGTCGAAGGAGCGCAGCGAGTCGATGACGATGACGGACAGGACGACGGCGTTGACGCTGCGCAGCTGGGGCAGCGTCACGTGCCGAAAGCGCTGCCAGGGTCCGGCGCCGTCCACCTTGGCCGCCTCGTACAGGGCCGGGTCGATGCCCTTGAGGCCGGCGAGGTACAGCACCATGACGTAGCCGATCTGCCGCCACAGCGCGGGCACGATGACCGCGTAGAGGGCCGTGTCCTGGTCGGCGAGCCAGGCGTGCCGCAGGCTGCCCAGGCCGACCGACTGCAGGAGCTGGTTGAGGACCCCGTCGGGCTGGTAGATCGCCTGCCAGACAAGGGCGGTGGCGACGAGGGAGAAGACGACGGGCAGGAACAGGGCGGCGCGGTAGAAGCCGATGCCGCGGCGCTCCTGCTGAAGGAGCAGGGCGGCGCCCAGCCCGAGCAGCGCGGACAGTCCGCCGAACAGCAGCAGCCACAGCACGGTGTCGAGGGCCGCCGTGCCGAAGACGTCGTCGTGCGCCATCTCCCGGAAGTTGTCCAGGCCGATGAACTGCGGCGCCGAGACGCCGTCCCACTTGGTGAGTGAGAGGTAGAAGCCCTGCAGCGCGGGCCAGAACACCCACACGGCCTCGGCCAGCATCGGGACGAGGACGAACGCCATGACGAGCGGGGGTGTGCGGCGCGGGCCCCGGCCCGCCCGCCGGGCGGCGGGCGGGGCCGGGGTCTTGCGTTCGGCGGCGGTCAGAACGGCCACCTCAGGCTCCCCAGATCTTCTCTGCGTCGCGCTGCCAGGCGGTGAGGATGCTGCCGATCTCCTTGGGCTTGGCCAGGAACTTGGTCAGCGCGGTGTCCGCGGTGGGCTGGAGGGCGTCGCTGGAGTCCCGGTTGAAGAACTGGGTGATCTCGGCGGCCTCTTCGATGTGCTTGCGGCCCTTCTTCACCAGCGGGGTGCCGGCGTCCTTGGCGTCGGGGTGGCACGGCAGGACGGTGCCCGACGACCCCTTGATGTAGATCTCCTGCGCCTCGGCGGTGGCGAGATAGCGCATCAGGTCGGACACCTTGTCGCGGCGTCCGGTACGGGCGCTTGCGAAGTAGCCGTCGGTGGGGGCTTCCTCGGCGAGCGGGACCTTGGAGTCGATGACGGGGAAGCGGAAGAAGTCGATGTCGTCCAGGGCGTCCTTGGGGGCCGCATCGGCGAAGAAGGTGCCGATCAGCATCATGCCGCTGCGACCGTTGAGCAGGGCGGTGGTGGCGTCCTGGAAGGCGACGGCGGTGCCGTTCGGGTCGAAGTACGGCAGCACCTCCTGCCAGCGGTCGAAGACCTTGCGCACCTCGGGGTCGTCGAAGCGGTGCTTGCCCGCGAGGAGTTCCCGGTGGTAGACGGCGCCGTTGATGCGGATGTTCAGGTAGTCGAACCAGGCGGAGGCCACCCAGGCCGTGTTGCCGCCGGCACCCAGCCCGATGGGGGCGACACCCTTGCTCTTGAGCTTGTCGCACAGATCGAGGAATTCGTCCCAACTGGTGGGTTCGCTGACGCCCCACTTGGCGAAGTTCGACTTCCGGTAGAACATGCCCCACCAGTAGTAGGTGGAGGGCACGAACACCTTCTTGCCGGAGCTGGAGGTGCACAGCGTGTTCAGCGCCTTGGAGTAGCGCTTCAGGTCGGGAGAGTTCCAGACGTCGTCGAGGTCGAGCAGCAGGTTCTTCTTGGCATAGGCGTCCGCCACCGAGCCGGGGTACCAGGTGTACACGTCCGGCGGGTTGGCGGAGGTCAGGTACGTCGGCAACTGGGTGCGGAAGGTCTCCGCGGCGATGGTGTTGAGGCTGACCTGCCCGGACTTCTTCTTGGCGTAGGCGGCCACCAGATCTTCCATCGCGGCCTTGGCCTGAGGTGCGGAGAGGTTGGACTGGAGGGTGACCGCGCCCTTGGAGGAGGACTTGGCGGAGGAGGTGGAGGTGACGCAGCCGCTGAGCAGCGCCGCGGTCCCGGCGGCGCCGACTCCGGTGAGGAACCGCCGTCGGCTGGGGTGGTGGGTCATGGAAGGCTCCCTGTGGATCCGCACGGCAGGGCGGGCCGTCCCGACGGCCGTGCCCCGCTCGCGGTGGATCCAGGTTCGCGTGGCGCTCACGCCACGTCAAGATTAATTACTAATTTATTTGAACTGGGTCCGGTGAACGGAACCGTCGACTCCGCGGAACACGGCGTCGACCGTGCCGTCCTGCCCCGCGACCGCCCCGAGCGCACCGTCGAAGGCGGCGCTGGGGAACTCCTGCCGTTTGGTCCAGCCCTGCCAGGCACCGTCCGCGTACCGCTGCTGCCAGAGGGTGTAGTCGGCGGCCCGCGCGTACAGCACCACGGCATCTCCGACGGCGACGAGCGTGGGGCTGCCGCTCACGGTTCCGCCGAGCGAGTTCCACGCCGACCACTCCCCCGACGCGTCCCGCGACCGCGTCCACACGTCGTCCGCAGCGGTGCGTACGGCGACATGGACGCGTCCTGCGGTGTCGACGGCGGCGGACGGGCGCCCGTACACCAGTCGTCCACCCGGGCTGCCGAGCGACGACCAGCCGGAGGAGGGACCGCGCTGCACGATCTGCCCGTCGGAGCCGCGCGCCACCAGCGTCCAGTGCGTGGGATCGGTGAACGCCACGGACGGCGCATCGGTCAACTGCCCGCCCAGGCTCTGCCAGTCGCCCCAGCGCCCGTCGGCGAAGACCCGACGGTAGGCCCGGGAGTCGGCGCCGCGCACGAAGACGTCTATCCGGCCGTCGGCGGAGGCGTAGGCGGCCGGCTGGCCGAGGATCCTCCCCTTCGCCGGACCGCCGAGGTCCCTCGTGCGGGGGGTGCCACTGCCGTCGGCGGCGGCCGTGTGCTCGACGAGCGAGCCGTTCGGGCCGCGCAGGAAGGTGGTCAGTGTGTCGCCGCCGGATCGGACGACCGCCGGGCTCGCCGTGGTCTTCTCCCCCAGGTTCGTACCGGGCAGGGCGTCGTCGCCCGTGAGTTCGAGGAACGCGGTGCCGTGTGCGGGGACCTCGACGGTGTACGAACCGGTATGGGTGCCCCGGTCGGCGCGCGCCCGCAGGTCACGGATCTTCACCGATCCGCCGAGTGCCGCGTCGGCGAAGCGCACGGTGCGTTCGGCGGGCTGGTCGGATCGGTTGAGCAGGACCACCGCGCGCCGGCCGTGACCGGAGAGGACCTTGCTGTAGACATCGCCGACAGAGTCGGTGGCCACGCGGACGCCCTGGACTCCCAGCGGGTCCTGGTCGACGGCGATGATCTCCGGGTTGCGCAGCGTCTCGAGCATCGACGCGGACAGGGTGCGGGGGTCGGAGCCGAGGACGAGCGGGGAGGCCATCTCGGCCCACATCACGAACTGAGTGGTGGACTCCTCCTGCGTCAGCTCCGACGAGCCGTCGGACATGCGCCGCATGGGGATGAGGTAGTCGGGGTCGTTGTAGTGGCCAGGCCCCTGGGCTTCGGGATGCCATGCGTTGGCATCCATGTTGCGCAGGACATTGGGCCACTGCCCCGGACTCGGGGTGCCCCACGCGATGTCCGTGCCGGTGCGCCAGGAGTCGGCGATCGTCGGGGCGTAGACGTAGGCGTTGTGCGCGTCCTGCTCGGGCGTGTGCGGCAGGCCCCAGTCGTCGGTGAGCGGGTTGCACAGATTGAGCAGCATCCTGCGGCCGGACTTGGCGACCGCGTCGCTGAACTCCTTGAACGCGGGTCCCGGATCGAGCCTCGCGCCGATCCCGCACAGGAAGTCGACCTTGATCGCGTCGATCTTCCAGCCCGCGAACTGCCGCGCGTCCTCGTCGTAGTGCCCGCGGCTGCCGAGCCCGCAGCTCTTGCCGCCGTCGTAGGTTCCGGCGTCGGTGTAGATACCGGCCCGCAGACCTCGCTTGTGCAGGTAGGAGACCAGGGCCGGGATGCCGGAGGGGAAGCGGTCCGGGTTCGCGACCAACTGCCCCTGCGCGTCGCGGGGGTTGTCTGCCTGCCAGCCACCGTCGAGCCACACGATGTCGTAACCGCTGTCCCGCAGACCGCTGCTGACGAGCTTGTCGGCGACGGCGCGCACCTCCTTCTCGGTGGGTGCGCCCAGCCCGTAGTAGGTGTTCCAGCCCATGTAGGGCGTGGGTGCGAGACCGCTGTCGTAATACTGGGGTGCGCCTTGGTCCACGCCGGTGTCCGCCGTCGCGGCGGGCGCCATGGTGACGGCGAGAACCACCGTGATCGCGGCCGCGACAGTCGGGCGGGTGAACCGGAGGCCTCGAGAGCCGTGTTCCGGCGAGCGTGAGGTCACTTGCCTCTCCCGTTGGTTGGGAAGCAGGAGGACGTGACGCCGGCCGTCCGTGGACCGGGGCCTTCGGCGTCACGGCGAAGACTGTGGCCCGAGGCCGAAACGCTGTCAATATTTATTCCTAATTTAATAGAAACACGCTGCGTAACGAACCGGAAACCTTGACAGGCCTCTCACATCGATGCAGTGTTCGGCAACGTTGTCATAAGCCTTGGCAACGTTGTCAGTTGATTGGTGCCAGGTCGTCCCGTTCACTGAACATGCCTTCGGAGCCGTTGTTCATGTCGGATCAGTCTTCACTGCCCTCCCGCCGCGCCGTTCTGGTCACCGGCTCCACTCTGCTCGCGGGTTTCGGGCTGGGCATGAGCGGGCCCGTCGCCGTTGCCACGGCAGAAACCGGACAGCCGTATCAGGCTGCTCCCCGAGGAGAACTGGCCACGTACCGCCCGGTCTCGGTGTCCTCCACGGACTACGCTCCCACTCCGGGCGAGCTCGCCGTGGACGGGCTGGACACCGTCGGGGTACGGGGGTCGGGATGGCGTGCCGCCGCCGGCGATCCGCAGTGGATCTCGGTCGACCTCCAGGGACAGTGCGAGGTCGAGTCGCTTCGCCTCACCTTCGAGGCGACCGTGGACGACCCGGCGTATGTCGACGCACCCGGTGGCAATCCGCGCGACAACACCACCGGCCAGGAGATCCTGTCCAGTTGTGCGGTCGACTTCGTCATCGAGACCTCGCGCGACCACAAGGTCTGGACCGCCGTGTACCGCACCGACTCCGGGCAGGGCGGGGTCATGGAGATCGCGCTGCCCGAGCCCGTCACCGCACGCTGGGTGCGCATGACCGTCCACAAGCGCTCCAACGCCAACCCCCTCGGCCTCAACGGCCTTCAGGTCTACGGCACCAGCCGGAGCGCACGCCCTGCAGCCACCGGCTGGACCGACTGGGGCAGCCGGCACCGGACGCCCCCGGCCCTCGAGGTGGCCGCGGACGGTACCGTGCCGCTGGAATCCGGGTGGGACCTGACGCTGGACGACCGGGCCGGAGGAGACGGTGCCGCGCTGTCCAAGCCGTCGGTGGACACCAGCCGCTGGCTGCCTGCGACGGTGCCCGGCACCGTGCTGTCCTCGCTGGTGGACCAGGGCCGTCTGCCCGACCCGGTCGCGGGCCTCGACAACCTGCACATCCCGGAGGCCCTCTCCCGCCATGCCTGGTGGTACCGGCGCCAGTTCCGCCTGCCGAAGGGCATTCGGACGGGTGGCGGACGCCTGATCTGGCTCGAGTTCGACGGCATCAACCACGCGGCCGACGTCTGGCTCAACGGCAGCCAGGTCGGCACCCTCACCTTCCCCTTCGGCCGCGCCGCCTACGACGTGACCAAGCTGCTCACCGACGGCGACCAGGCCCTCGCCGTGAAGATCAGCCCCATGCCGTTCCCCGGCAGCCCCGGCGACAAGGGTCCGGCCGGTCTGGCGTTCGTGGACGCGGGCGCGAACATGATGAACCGCAACTCGCCGACCTACCTGGCCTCTTCGGGCTGGGACTGGATGCCGGCGGTACGCGACCGTGCCGCCGGCATCTGGAACCATGTCAGGCTCCGCTCCACCGGCCCCGTGGTCATCGGCGACCCCCGCGTGGACACCAGGCTGCCGGACCTGCCGGACACCCGCACGGCCGAGCTGTCCCTCGTGGTCCCGGTGCGGAACGCCGACCCGGACGACAGACGCGTCACCGTCACCGCCGCCTTCGGTGACGTACGGGTGACGCAGACGGTCACCGTGCCCGCGGGCGCAACGAGCGAGGTCGTCTTCACGCCCGCCACCCATCCCTCACTGCGCCTGCGGAACCCGGAGTTGTGGTGGCCCAACGGCTACGGCGACCCGCACCTGCACCAGCTGACCCTCACGGCCTCCGTCGGGGGTGAGGAGAGCGACCGGCGGACGACCCGCTTCGGGATACGCCAGTTCGGCTATGAGTACGACATACCGCTGACATTCCAGTCGGGCAGCGACGCGTATGCGCAGACCGTGAACTTCGCGCGGCGCAAGGCCCGTTACGTGCGGATCAGGTGCCAGACCCGAGCCACCGACTGGGGCTCGTCGATGTGGGGTCTGTCGGTCGTGGACAGTTCCGCACCGGACACCGACCTGGCCCTGCACAAGCAGGCCACCGCCTCCTCCGTCGACGACCCCGCGCATCAGCCCGCCAACGCCACGGACGGTGATCCGGGCACCCGCTGGTCCTCCGCGTTCGAGGACGACCAGTGGATCCAGGTCGACCTCGGCTCCTCGGTGTCGTTCGACCGGATCGTCATCACCTGGGAGCAGGCGTACGCCAGGACGTACACCGTCCAGGTCGCCGACGACGGCGCCGGCTGGACGGATGCGGCGTCGGTCGACAACACGGCGGTTCCCCTGCCGTTCCGGACGGCGGGCGCGGCGAGCCTGCAGAGCGTGGAGTTCGCCGCCACCACGGCTCGGTACCTGCGGGTGCTCTGCCGGACCCGCGCGACCAGTTGGGGCTCGTCGATCTGGAGTCTTTCGGTTCTCGACAGCGCCTCACCGGACACCGATCTGGCTCTGCACAAGCAGGCCACCGCCTCCTCGGTCGAGGACTCCGCGAACAACGGGCCGGACAACGCGGTGGACGGGAATCCCGGAACCCGCTGGTCGTCCGCGTACGAGGACGACCAGTGGCTCCAGGTCGACCTGGGGTCCTCGGTGAAGTTCGACCGCGTCGTGATCCTCTGGGAGCAGGCGTACGCGAAGACGTACACGATCCAGGTCTCCGACGACGGCTCCGAGTGGACCGACGTGAAGTCCGTCGACAACTCCCCCGTGCCACTGAAGATCAGCGTCAACGGCGTCCGGGTCTTCTGCCGCGGCGGCAACTGGGGATGGGACGAGCTGCTGCGGCGCATGCCCGCGGCACGCATGGACGCGGCCGTGCGCATGCACCGCGACATGAACTTCACGATGATCCGCAACTGGGTGGGCAGCAGCAACCGCGAGGAGTTCTACGCCAGTTGCGACGAGCACGGTCTGCTGGTGTGGAACGACTTCCCCAACGCGTGGGCCATGGACCCGCCGGACCACAAGGCCTTCCTCGACCTGGCGCAGGACACCGTGCGGCGCTACCGCATCCACCCCAGCATCGTGGTGTGGTGCGGCGCGAACGAGGGCAATCCTCCCGGCCCGGTCGACGACGGCATGCGGGCCGCGGTCCGGGCTCAGGCTCCCGATCTGCTGTACCAGAACAACTCGGCCGGCGGCGTCGTCTCGGGTGGTGGACCCTACGGCTGGGTCGATCCCGATCGCTATTACTCCGCGTCGACCTACGGCAGCGGGAGCTTCGGATTCCACACCGAGATCGGCATGCCTGCCGTGTCGACCGCGGAGACGATGCGCCGGCTCGTGGGCGGCGAACCCGAGTGGCCGATCGGCGGCGCCTGGTACTACCACGACTGGAGCACGCGCGGAAATCAGGCACCGCAGAACTACCGGGCCGCCATCGAGGCCCGTCTCGACACCGCCGAGGACCTGGAGGACTTCTGCCGCAAGGCGCAGTTCGTCAACTACGAGAACACCAGGGCCATGTTCGAGGCATGGAACGCCAACCTGTGGCATGACGCGAGCGGACTGATGCTGTGGATGTCCCACCCTGCCTGGTACAGCACGGTGTGGCAGACGTACGACTACGACTTCGACGTGAACGGCACGTACTACGGCGCCCGCAAGGCCGCAGAGCCCGTCCACGTACAGGCGGGCGGCGTGGACGGCCGCGTGATCGCGGTCAACCACACGCCGCGGCCGATCACCGGCGCCACGGTCTCCGCTCGGCGGTTCGACCTGTCGGGGCGCCAACTCGCCCCCGAGCAGCGCACCACCGTCGACATCGCACCCTCCGCGACCACCGAGGCCTTCACCGCCGGGTGGACGAATGACCTGCCGGACTTCCATCTGCTGCGGGTGCGCCTCACGGACGCACACGGCCGGCTGCTCAGCGAGAACACCTACTGGCGCTACCGCGACGCCCACCACATGCGGGCACTGAACCAGGCGGGCCGTACGAGGGTGTCCGCCGACATCACGGGCACGGATCGCTCGGGCCCCCGGCACGGGCTCACGGCGCGCGTGCGCAACCGGGGTGCGTCGGTCGCGGCCATGGTGCGCGTGTCGCTCCTCGACGCCGAGACCGGCCACCGCGTACTGCCGACGCTCTACAGCGACAACTACCTGTGGCTGCTTCCCGGCGAGTCCAGGACTCTCACCCTGTCCTGGCCCGCCGGAGTTCTCGCCTCCGGCCGACCGGAACTGCGCCTGGAGGGCTACAACGTGCCCCAGGCCTCCGCGCACGCGACCCTGTGACTGCTCCTCACATCTTGGGGGCGGCGTTCCTGACCGCCCCCAAGATGTGAGGAGCGCCGGAGCCCACGTCGCGGGAAGACCCGGCACGGCGATCCCTGGCTGAAGGCCGCCCTCGGTCAGGCCGCCGTGTCCGCGGCGCGGACCAAGGACACCTATCTCGCGGCCCGCTACCGGCGCATCGTCGCCCGTCGCGGCAAGAAGCGCGCCCTGGTCGCTCTGGAGCACTCGATCCTGACCGCTGTCTGGCACATGTTCACCCACGACGCCGAGTACGCCGACCTCGGCGGTCAGTACTTCATCGAACGCACCGGGCGGGCCAGGCAGACCCGACGCCTGGTAAGCCAGCTCAACCAACTCGGTTACCAAGTGACCCTCCAAGCAGAAGGAGCTGCCTGACCAGCGACTACGGACACGGGACGGGGGATTTTCGAATCAGGCGAGGCCGCCGTTGCTGTACAGCACCTGGCCGTTCACCCAGCGGGCCGGTCCGGCGAGGAAGGCCACGGCCTCGGCGATGTCCTCGGGGCGCCCGAGGCGCTCCAGCGGCACGGCCTTGGCGAAGTTGTCGATGGTCGCCTCGTCCTTGCCTTCGAGGAACAGCGGAGTTGCGGTGGGGCCGGGGGCCACCGCGTTGACGGTGATGTCCTTGCCGCGCAGCTCGCGAGCGAGGATCAGGGTGATCGCCTCGACGGCCGCCTTGCTCGCCACGTACGCGCCGTAGGCCGGCAGTCGGGTGCGGGTCACCGACGTGGAGAAGTTGATGATCGCCCCGCCGCCGCGCAGCCGTCGGGCCGCCTGCTGATCGACGACGAACGTGCCGCGGACGTTGGTGCGTTGGATCTCGTCCAGCTCGCTCAGGTCCAGGGTCGCGATCGGATTGAGCTGCATGATGCCGGCGGTGTTCACCAGTACGTCGATACCTCCGAAGGCGGTCTCGACGGCGTCGAATGCCGCGGCCATCGCGTTCTCGTCGGCGACGTCTCCGCCGACGGCGATGGCCTGGCCGCCGCCCACGGTGATCTCCTCGACGAGTCCGTCGGCCCTGTCCTTGTTGCCCGCGTAGTGCACACCGACGGCGAAGCCGTCCCTGACCAGCCGCTCCACGACGGCGCGGCCGATACCGCCGGAACCGCCGGTGACCAGGGCGACTCGGGGGGAAGAGGTGTCGCTCATGAGCTGTCTGCTCCTCATCGCTGTGCGGGACGCATGGGTGGCGGGCCGGGGAGAATCACCGATCCGCCGCTTGCGAGATCAACGATAACCAATCCTCGAATCAATGACAACAGACAAGATGAATCAGCGATACGTGCAGCCGGGAGAACCCCTCCTCCCCCTGCGTCGCGTCCGGCCGCCTCGCGTAGCGTTCATCACATGAACGACCAGTCCGAACTGCGCCTGCGCATGCTGCAGGCAGCCGAGAAACAGCTCGCCGCATCCCCGGAGCACGACATCTCCACCCGGGCCGTGTGCGAGGCGGTCGGAGTCGGCCAGCCCGTGCTCTACCGACTGTTCGGCGACAAGGCCGGGTTGCTCAGCGCACTCGTGGACCACGGCTTCGACCGCTACGTCCAGCGCAAGCAGGCACTCGAGGTCACCGACAACCCCCTCGACGACCTCCGCGCCGGATGGGACGACCACATCGCCTTCGCGTTGGAGAACCCGGCGATCTACAGGCTGATGTTCTCCCCCACGCTGGCGCGACAACCCGCCGCGCCGCGCACCGTCTTCGGGCTGCTCACCCGGACACTTGACCGCTGCGCTCGGGTGGGGGCCCTGCGCATCCCCACGGAGCTTGCCGCGCAGCAGATCCTGTCGGCCAACATCGGCGTCGCCCTGGCGCTGCTGGTGCGCCCCGACATCTACACCGACCCCGGCCTGTCGGCGGGAGTGCGCGACGCCACCTTCGCCGGCTGCGTCAGCACGCCGCCCGAGAAGCCGCGCAACGACTCAACGGCCCGAACGGCCATCCAGCTTGCCGCCCGGTTGCGGCGGAATCCTGCGCCGTCACTGGGTGACGAGGAGCAGCGGTTGCTCCTCAAGTGGCTCGACAACCTGGGTGAGCGGGCCAACGGTTAGTCGGCTTCCGATGGCGATTTCTGTCGCGGACATCGCGTGCCGAAGCACGAGGCCCGGCCCGGCCGGCCCGGCGGCCGTCCGGAGCCGACTCACTCGCCGGATCGCGCGCGGCGATCCGGTCTGCCGTTCGGCCGCCCCCGGGTGGCGTCCGTTCCCTCGGCGGCAGCTTGCTGGTGCCAGGGGCCGCCGAGAGGAACGAGCCGCGCATGGAGAGAACGGGGCCGGGTCGGCGGGCGTTGCAGACGCTGCGGGCCGCCGGGCTGGCCGGGGCGCACTGCTGTTCGCGGCGGCCATCGTCCTGATCCGGCTGGGGATTCATGCGGGCGCCGACGCGGTCACCGCCGAAGGGTTCACCGACTCCGCCCGGCGCAGCGCGGTGCGGACGGCGCTCGCGCTCGTGCCGTTCGCCGGTATCTTCTTCCTCTGGTTCGTCGGCATCGTACGGGCTCATGTCGGAGACGCCGAGGACAAGTTCCTCGCCACCGTCTTCCTCGGCAGCGGGCTGGTCTTCGTCGCCGCGATGTTCGGGGCGGCCGCCGCGGCCGGGGCCGTATTGGCCACCGCGAACCCGCCCGGCAACCCACCCGCGCTGCCCACCTGGGATTTCGGCCGCCACTTCGCGTACACGCTGATGGTCGACTACGCGATGCGGATGGCGGCGGTCTTCGCATGCTCCATGTCGGTGATCGGCCATCGCCTCCAGGTCCTGCCGCGGTGGCTCACCCTGCTGGGGTTCCTCACCGCCCTGACCCTGCTCTTCGTCTCCACACACGTCCCCTGGTCGGAACTGGTGCTCCCGGCATGGTCGCTGATCGTCAGCGTCTACATCCTCCTGGTGAGCGGCCGCTCCCGGCCCGGTACGGCGACGGCGTCATGAGCCGGGACTAACGCAGCGCGGGCACGGCGCCGCTCACTCCTTCGGCGCGCCCCGGCGAGCATGGCTCCCCACGGACTCCGATGCTGGCGTGGGGGGAGACGACCGCCGTCCGGAGGTGCCCGCCGCGTGGGTGGTGCCCCAGGGACCTGGCCACCGAAGGGGCGCAGCTTTGATGAGGCTTGTCGTCGATCTCAACAAGTGCCAGGGATACGCGCAGTGCGCATTTCTCGCGCCGGACGTCTTCGCCATGCACGGCGAGGAGTCGCTCGTCTACAACCCACGGGCCGAGGAGCAGTACCGGGCGAAGGTGGCGCGCGCCGTCGCGGCCTGCCCGGTGCAAGCGATCACCGCCGAAGGAGTGGACGCCGTGGGCGCCCCGCCCGCCGAGCCCGGGCGGGAGTCGTCCGATGGCCGCTGAGGATTTCCTCGACTGGCTCAGACGCGAGGGCCGGATCGTGATCGTGGGCGCGTCGCTGGCGGGCCTGAAGGCCGCCGAGACGCTGCGCGCCGAGGGTTTCGCCGGCTCCCTCACCATGATCGGGGACGAGCCGTACGAGCCGTACGACCGGCCTCCCCTGTCCAAGGCGGTCCTGCTCGGCCAGGCGGCTTCGCACCACACGGAACTGCCCAGGAGCCGGGAGATCGACGCGAAGTGGCGGCTGGGTGTCGCCGCGACCGGCCTCGACGTGTCGGCCAAGCGGGTGCGCCTGGCCGACGGGGACGAGGTGGAGTACGACCGGCTGCTGATCGCGACCGGCGTACGCGCCCGGCCCTGGCCGAAGGAGGCTGAGGCCCAACTGGACGGGGTCTTCGTGCTGCGGACCCGCGATGACGCGGTCGGTCTGCACCGGCGGCTCAAGGCCTCGCCCCGCCGGGTGTTCGTCATCGGCGCCGGCTTCACCGGTTCGGAGATCGCCTCCGCCTGCCGGGAGAAGGGCGTCGCGGTCACCGTGGCGGAACGTGCGGGCGCACCCCTGGTGGGCGCGCTCGGCGGGGTCATCGGTGCGGTCGCCGCGGAGCTGCACCGCGAGAACGGTGTGGATCTGCGCACCGGCGTCATGGTCACCGCCCTGGAGGGGGACTCCGTGGGCCGGGTGCGGGCCGCCCACCTGTCCGACGGCAGCGTCGTCGAGACGGACCTCGTGGTCGTCGCACTCGGCGCGACCCGCAACACCGAATGGCTGGCCGGCTCTGGGCTGGGCGCGGGCCCCAGGGGCATCGCCTGCGACGCGGGCTGCCGGGCCTTCGACTTCCGCGGCATCGTGACCGACGACATCTTCGTCGCCGGCGATGTCGCACGGTCCCCGCACCCGCTCTTCGGCTATCAGTTCCTGTCCCTCGAACACTGGGGCAACGCCGTCAGCCAGGCCGAAGTCGCCGCGCACAACATGATCAGCGCCAGTGCCGAGCGCCGACCGCACATGTGGGTGCCCGCCTTCTGGTCGTCTCAGTTCGGCGTGAACATCAAATCGGTCGGCGTCCCGCCCATGGGTGAACAGATCATGATCACGCAAGGGTCGCTCGCCGAGGGCCGGTTCGTCGGGGCGTACGGCTACCAGGACCGCGTCATCGCCGCCGTCAGCTTCGACAACACGCGGTGGCTGCAGTTCTACCAGCAACTGATCGAGACGGCCGCGCCCTTCCCGCTGGAGTTCGCGACGGTGGACCGCCGTCCCGAGGGCCGGCAGCCGGTCCCGGCCGACTTCCCCGACCCGTCCCTGCCGAGCCACGGCCCGACCGTGACCCTCAGCGGTTACTCGCCGAGCGACCGGCGTCTGGTCTTCACCCCCGGCCGCCACTGACAGCCCACCGGCCCGCCACCCGCCCCACGGATCTTTCACGCCCCAAGGACCCCTCATGACGCCAGCCTCGCTCCTGCGCCGGATCACCGATTACGGCAATCGCGCCAACCCCTATCCGCTGTACGAGGAGCTCCGTAAGACTCCGGTGCTGCACGAGGAGGACGGTCCCTACCTCGTCAGTTCCTACTGGGACATCCTCAACCTGCTGCACGATCCGCGGATCAGCTCCGACGCGCTCAACCTGGCCGCCACCGGAGGGGACGAACTGAGCGGGCCCGAGGAGACGGGGCTGCCGCCGAGCTTCATCCGGCTCGACCCTCCCGAGCACGACCGGCTGCGACGCATCGCCAACCGTCCCTTCGGTCCGCCGCACAGTCCCCGCCGGATCGACTCCATGCACGACGAACTGGCCCGCATCGTCTCCGGCCTGATCGACGGATTCGGGGACGCGAGGCAGATCGACGTGGTCGACCAGTTCGCGTACCCCTTCCCGGTGACCGTGATCTGTCGGCTGCTCGGCGTTCCACGCGAGGACGAGCCGCAATTCCGCTCCTGGGTCGACCCGATCGTCGCCGGCCTGGATCCGGACACGGGCGACGGCGCCGAGCGTCGGCGCGCCGCGCAGGAGGCACGGCTCCAACTCGGCATGTACCTGGCCGGGCTGGTGGAGCAGCGGAGCAAGGAACCCCGTGAGGACATGCTGTCCGAGCTGGTGACGAGCCGAGGGCCGGACGGCCCCATGACGACCATGGAAGTGCTCAGCACCGCGGTGCTGCTGCTGATCGCAGGCCATGAGACGACGGTCAACCTGATCACAAACGGCATGCTCACCCTGCTGCGGCACCCGGAGATCCTGCGAAAGCTGCGCGACAACCCCGGTCTTGCCGTCAACATCGTCGAAGAACTCCTGCGCTACGAGCCGCCGGTGCAGCTCGTCCCGCAGCGCACCTGTATCGCCGATATCCAGGTCCGCGGGGTCACCATTCCGAAGGGCTCGAGGATCTGGCTCGTTCTCGCCGCGGGTAACAGGGACCCGGAGCGCTTCGCGGACCCCGACCGGTTCGATCCCTACCGGGGCGACATCCAGCACCTCGGCTTCGGCAGTGGCATCCACACGTGTTTCGGCGCGCCGCTCGCCCGGCTGGAGACGCAGATCGCACTGTCCGAACTGGCCCGCCGGCTGGACAACCCGCGTCTGGTCGAGGACCCGCCGCCCTACCGGCAGAACGCTGTGCTGCGCGGCCCGCGCCATCTGAACATCGCTTTCGACGATCTGCGCCCCTAGGGTGTCTGCTTCCTGCTCATGCAAGGTGCCGCTCAAACGCCACGGCCGCCGCGCGGGTTCGGCGAGCGGGAAGCGATGACAGGCCGCTGGAGACTCGCCACGTGGTCGGGGACGAATGTTGAGGCGGGCCCGACGCTTGTCGTCGCTCTCCACGACGTACCACGGCACCTCCGAGATGCCGGTGTGCACCAGCATCTCGTCCTTGGCCCGCGAGTACGCCTCCCAGCGGGTGATCGACTCCAGGTCCATCGGCGAGAACTTCCAGCGCCGCATCGGATCCTCCAGGCGGCGCCGCCCTGTCCACCCCCTGGCCCTGTACGGCGGCCGACGCTCGTGCAGGGCCTGGCACGAACTGACCCTCCTGTACCGGCCGGTGGAGCAGGTGCGGAGCCAGACCATCGGCGACGCCGGAAGGCAGGCCGGGATCGGCGACCGGGACGCGCCGCAGGATCCTCGGGGTGATCCGTGTGTCGCTCGCTCTCGGTGGCCCTTTCTGAGTTGCAGTCACCGTCCCACCCGTACTCGGCGCCTGCCACCACACGGCTCCGTCCCGTCATCCCCATGTCCGCTGCGCCGAGGCCGGGGAGGCGGGCCGGGCGAAGCGCGAGGCAGCCTTCGAGAGCGGCGTCCGCCCGCGCCGAAGTGCCTGATCGCATGCACGGCAGAACCTTCCTCCCGATTCGGCCATCTCCATGAAGGGACCCTGACGTCTCCGGACCGTGCGCAGGAGACAGGAGCCGAAAGGAAGGCGCGTGCCCGTCATCAGTCAGCGGGTCCATTTGGTGCTGCTCACCGCCTGGACAGTCCTCTGGTTCGCCGTGGTCGAGCGGCACGGCGGGTTCTCCTGGCACTATCTGCGCGCCGGCGGACAGTTGATCTACGAGGGCCCCTCGGGCAATGGCGACGGCGGTCTGAACCTGTACGCCCATCACCCCGAACTGCAGATGGGGCCCGTCAGCTTCCTGGCGGCTGGTCTGTTCAACCCGTTTCCCGAGGCCGTCGGTCAGTTTCTGGCCGCCGCCCTGATGTCCGCGCTCGGCCTGGTGATCCTGGTCCTGGCCGGACGCAGCGCGGCCTGGCACTTCCTGGGCACGGGGACCAATCACCAGCGATTGCGTCAGCGTGTCCTGATCGCGGGCCTCGCCTTCATCCCGATGTGGATCGAGGTATCCGTACGCTTCGGGCATCTCGACGACGTCCTGGCGCTCTTCTTCACCGCCCTGGCCGTACGCTCCGTCACCCGCGGCAACGTGGCTGCGACCGGCATCTTCCTGGCCCTGGCCATGGACTCGAAACCGACCGCGCTCGCCTTCCTGCCTCTGCTCCTCGCGCTGCCGCGACACCAGTGGTTGCGCGCGGGCCTGTGGTGCGCGGGCCTGGTCGCGCTCGTCTGGCTGCCGTTCTTCGTCGACGCCCCGCAGTCGTTCGCCGCAGCTCGGTTCACCATCCCCAACCAGCCGGCGTCCGCTCTGCGCTGGCTCGGTGTCGGCGACCCACGGACCCCTCCGTGGGACCGCCCCGCACAGGCCGCGCTCGGCCTGGCTCTCGGCTGTGCCGCCGTCCGGCGCGGCCGCTGGCCCGCGGTCGTCCTGCTCGGCGCCAACGCCCGGATCGTCCTGGACCCCAGCGTGTACACCTACTACACGGCGTCCGTCCTGCTGGGCACCCTGCTGTGGGACGTGATCGGGCAGCGGCGGCTCGTCCCCTGGTGGAGCTGGATCGCGCTGATCACCCTGTACGGCAGTGTCTTCGTCGTTCCCGACGACTCGGCTCGCGGTCTGATCCGCCTGGGCTTCGTGGCCCTGTCGACCGTGTACGTGCTGTTCTGGCCGGTACGGGACCGGGGCGAACGGCGTCCCCGCTCGCGGGACCGCCCTCGTCGGCCGGTGATGCCCGCGGCACGGCGGGGTGAGACGAGGCGCCCGGCCGCCCCCAAGAGCCAGGCGATCGAAATGAGGCGGCCATGGCCTGACCGCCTCACCGGCGCAACCCGCCCCCTTGACGGCGAGCCGGCCGCGGATTGACAAGGAGTCGGCTACGGACCGCGCCCAAGCGCCTCGGCCCCCCGGGGACCGAGGCGCTTGGCATGCGCGGCCTCAGCCAGACGATCCGGGGTCACCGGGCTTGATGCGCCCACGCCAGGCACCGGATTCGCTTCCACGGTGTTCCATGTACTCCTTGAACCGCCGCATGTCTCCCTTGACGCGCCGGTCGATCACCCCCAGCATGTCCGCGGTCTTCTCCGCGGCTCCGCCGGGTTCGACGTCCATCACGAGCTCCACCCGCGTGTGCGTGTCGTCCAGGCGCTGGAAGCGGACACTGCCCTTCTGCCTCGTGTCACCACTGGTGGTACGCCAGGTGATCCGCTCGTCGGGGAGCTGGTCGACGATCTCCGTGTCGAACTCCCTGCGGACTCCGCCGATCTTGGTGGTCCAGTGGTTGTGGCGCTCGTCGAGCTGCCTGACCTCCTCGACGCCCTCCATGAAATTCGGGAATTGCTCGAACTGCGTCCACTGGTTGTAGGCGGTGCGGACGGGGACTCCGACTTCCACCGCTTCCTTGACGGTGCTCATCTGCGCCTCCTTCTGACTGATCGACCGCGGCTGGGCCGTCGGCCCGCCGCGTGGATCTCGGCACAGTGCGGCGAGTACCCAAGAAACACCCGTTTACGTGCGCTTGGGCATCAGGCCGCACAGAGGTACGGTCATGGCAGGCCACCGCCGGTTGTCGCGCCGGCGGACGCGAACGCCGCGTACGGCGTCTGTCACGCTCCGCGCCCTCGTCACTGTGGTGGACACCGACTCCCCCACAAGCGTCCATCTGGGACCGACGCCGGCCATCGCGCGCACCGTCGATCGCCGGCCGCGGCTGACCGCTCTCGTCGGTGCGTCGGCGATCGCGGCCCAGGGCGTCATCGTGGTCCTCCACGGCGGGTTGACCACCACGAACCACATTGTGCAGATCGTCACCCCTCACCGTGCTCTGGGTACTGATCGTGATCTACTGCCTTGAAGGTCGCCTTCCTGTACCTGGCCGCCGAGAACGAAGCGCAGGTCGGCGGCGAGCAGATCGGCGGCGACCTGTACGCGGCTACCCGCGCCATGAACGCGGTGCGCGTCCAGATCGGCGACGTACGCGGCTAGGGTCTTTCCGCCGTCGGCGAGGCCACGCTGCTGCTCGGTGCCTTCCGCGAGAGGGCCCACCGGCACGACACCGTGCCCGAGTTGGCCGAAGGTCGGGGCGATCGTCGCCCAAGTCAGCGATCGGCACCTGGAGAACAGCACGACGGTCGTCCTGCCGGCCGAGCACGGGCAGTCCCCGACCGACCCCGAGGCGCTGACCCGCTTCTTATGACGGCCCCCTGCTGGACGGCTTCAACGCCGCCTGTAAAGACGCCCACCCGGACGCCGCTGACCTCGCCGCACACACGGTGCGTTCAGGCCGCCTGCCCGAACGTCAGCCAGAGCATCGGAGATGGCGGTGAGCCAGCCTCGTACGGGGCCGAGGGTGATCAGACCGCTGCCCGCGCCCGCGAGTTCGCCCGCGGCGGGAAGCAGCCGGGCGTGCAGCGACTCCAGCACGGCACGGTCGCCGCGCCCGCTCCGGGTGGTCGCTGCGTGTCCAGATGGCGGGCACGTCGTAGGCACCGATCACCCGCGCGGTCAGCTCGGGGGCGCCGAACTCCTCCGCCGCGGTGACAGCCGCCAGGCGGTGTTCTTGGGCCGCCTGCAGGCCACCGCCTCCGGGCACCGCGAGGTTGCGGACCAGTCCGATCGCCGACTCCAGGCGTGCCCGGGCGCCCGCGGGGACCGTGCGGTCGTAGACCGCGGTCGCCCGTGTCCAGAGCCGGGCCCCCGCCGGGCACCGCGTCACACGGCGGTTGTCCGGGGTCAGCCGTCGAGGATCTCGGTGAACCGCTCGGCACTGATGTTGCCGCCGGAGACGATGACGCCGATCCTGCGCGGGAGGCGGTCGATCCGGTGGGCCAGAAGTCCGGCCAGCGCACTGGCGCCGCTGGGCTCGACGACGATCTTCATCCGTTCGAAGGCGAACCGCATCGCCTCACGGATCTGGTCGTCGCCGACCAGGGCGATGCCGTCCACCAGCCGTCGGTTGATCGAGAAGGTGAGCTCTCCCGGTATGTCCGCGGCCTGACCGTCGGCGATGGTCCGCGGCACCGGGACGGAGACGCGCCGACCGGCCTCAAGGGACCGTTTGGTGTCGTCGCCGGCTTCCGGTTCGACGCCGATGACCCGTATCGCGGACCGCAGCCCCTTGGCGGCCGTGGCGCTGCCCGCGATGAGACCGCCGCCCCCGACGGGCACGACCAGGGCGTCCAGATCCCCGACCTCCTCGATCAGTTCGAGGGCCGCGGTGCCCTGCCCGGCGATGACGTGCGGGTGCTCGTAGGGAGGTATGAGCGCCAGACCGCGGTCGGCGGCGAGTGCCTCCCCGATCGCGACCCGGTCGCCGGTGTAGCGGTCGTAGGTGACGATCTCCGCTCCGTAGCCGGCCGTCGCCTCCATCTTGGAGCGCGGTGTGTCCTCCGGCATGAGGATCACGGCCGTGGTGCCGAGTTCCCGGGCGGCCAGGGCGACGGCCTGCGCGTGGTTGCCGGAGGAGTACGCGGCGATCCCGTTCGCCACCTGCTCCGCGGACAGACGTGACGCGGCGTTGTACGCCCCGCGGAACTTGAACGCTCCGATCCGCTGGAAGTTCTCGCACTTGACGAAGACTTCCGCACCCGCCAGGTCGTCCAGTGTGCGCGAACGCAGCACGGGGGTGCGGTGTGCCACGCCCTTGATCCGCACGGCGGCGTCGCGGACGTCCTCCAGGGTGACGGGCGGGCTGTCGGTCATGTCTGTACTCCATCCTGGTCGGTGCCGACGGGCACGCTGCCGTCCGCACGGGGTGCGTCCGGCGCGGTCCTGGCCCTGGCGAGGTAGTTGTAGGCGGACGCCCGTGAGATCCCGAGCCGTTCGGCGACCTGCTGGGCCGCACCCCGTACGGCGAAGACCCCGCGGGCGTCGATGCTGCGGAACAGGTCGAGACGTTCGCCGCGGGTGAGTTCGGCCCATTGCTTGTTCTGCCGCAGTTGGTGGGCGTCGACGATCGCGTCCACCACGGAGTCGATGTCGTTGCCGAACGTGGTCATGGGGACCGCTTCGGCGCCGGCGACTCCGGCGAGCTCGCCGATCAGGGTGTACGCCTGGTTCACGGCGGTGATGTCGACGTTGACGCACAGCGCGCCGAAGACCGTGCCCGCCGAATCGCGCAGGATCATGGTCGACGACTTGACCAGCTTTCCGGACCGGGTGCGGGTGATGTAGTTCAGCTCGTCGGCCGCCTCGTCACCGCGGGCGAGGATGCCCATCCCGATCTCGCTCATCGACCCGCCGACCGTACGCGCCGTGACCGTGCCGGCGATGGCGACGACGGACCTCTCCGGGCGGCGGAAGTCATGGACGACCACTTCGCAGAAGGACCCCAGCGTCGCCACGATGCCGTCGATGACCGGTGTCAGAGCCGCGATGACGGCATCCTGCTCCTCAGCCGACACCGGACACCCCCGATGTCACCGGAACGCGGGTGAGAGCCCCGGTCTTGACACGCTCGGCCTCCGGCTCAGGGTCCGCCATCCATCCTCCCAAGGGAGTTGAAGGGTCTGTACTGAGAATCTAGACCATTGGACAAAAAATCCAAAGCACTACCGGCGACCGGGTTTCAGGCGGACGACTGCGGCGACACCAGGCGGGGCGGCAGATGCGGGCTCCAGTGGCCCGGCCCGCTTATGTCGCGGACACGGCGGCGTCGAGCACGCGTCGGACACCCTGCGCGGGACCTGCCGCCGACGGCACCGACGCACCTTGAAGGGAATCACCCTGATGAATCGCCGTCTGCACATCCCCCTTGCCGCCACCGCCACGCTCGGCGCGGGGCTGCTGATGACCGCGTGCGGGAGTGATCGCACCTCGGCCACGCAGTCCGAGGCGCCGCCCTCACCGCTCGCCACGGCGGCCGCCGGCGCGGGCGCCATGCCGGAATCCGGCCGCGAGACCTCGAGGAACTCGGGCGCACAGGAGGACCGCGGCGCCGGCGACAAGCGCGACGACGGGCGCGGTTGCAGGGCCGGCGACCTCTCCTGGAGCGCGGCGTCCAAGGAACGGGGCGGCGGCCACATCCTGATCACGGCGAAGGCCAAGCCCGGCATCACGTGCGTCCTGCCCGCCGCCCTGCCGACCGTGACCTTCGGCTCGGACGGGATCCGGGCCAAGCCCGCAGAGCGTTCCGTCGGTTCGGAGATCAGACTGCGCGCGGGAACAGCGGCCTACGCCGGACTGAATCCGAAGACCAGCGACGGCGATCAGGGGACGGAACTGGACAGCCTCGTCGTCTCAGTCGGCGACGACGACCCCGGCCCCGTTTCCCTGCGGGTCGGCACGATCACCGTCGACGGCCCGGTCGTCACCAACTGGCACACCTCCGCCGCGAATGCCGTTCCCCCGCCCTGACCTGCGCCGTCAGGCCAGGCTGCCGAGTACGGCCCTGGTCTGCTCGGCACGCCTCTCCGACGCCGACGTCGCCATGCCCCGACTGCTGCCGGCACCTGACAGGCCACAGTTGCCGATCTGCCCGGCAGGTCCGTTCGCCTGCTGTTCACCTGACCGACGGCAAAAGTACCTCCCTATGGCACCCATAACGCAGAAAAAGGCCGCATTGTCGGACATCGGAAGCTACATCGATGCACAGAAAGTTCGACCGACAATGGGCCAGATACTTGCAGCCGTGGCAATGAAGATCGGCGTCGCGCTCGCCGAGGCGATCATCATGCGTCTTGCCTGGGAGCTGTGGGCCGCCTGCTCACGATACCTCCGCACGGCCGTCACCCCGGCCACCGCCTGACGCACGACCGCCAATACCGGCCGCCCCCCTGACGCACATCCGTCATACCGTCCGCCCCCCGACGTGCGGACCCCGGCAGTACCGTCACTGCCAGGCATCCGCACGTGTGCCGCGTCAGGTTCTCCTCCCGGCCGGGCCGGGGGCCCCGCCGTTGTGTTCGGCCGACATTTCGGCGCCGCGCTCGCGTGCCCTGCTGCTGCGCACCAGATACGTCGCTCCCCCCACAGCCAGGGCAACCGGCCATTCCAGAGCCCCCGCTACCGCCATCGCCCCAAGGCCTCCGTAGAACACCAGATCCTTGGTCGCCGGCACGCCGGGCACTCGTGACGTCGCCGCTTTGGCCGTGCTCGTCACGTCGCCCCTGGTGATGTATGGAATCGTCAGCGAAGGGTGCACCGTGCGCGTATGGAGGTGCAGGCCCGCTCCCTCGTGTGCATGGGTCTCCGCGGGCTGCTTCCGTGACTCTTCCTGCTGTCGTGTGGTCCCCGCCGTCTTGGCCATCCCCCTGGCCTCCTCTCACGGAGTCGGTGTGGTGTGCCTCTTCAATTCTGGCGCGCCTCTCTTGAGGTGCACCCCTATCCCCATAAGACCGGGTATCCGCACATATCAGATTTGAATCAGCGTTTTGCGGCTACTCATGCAATCGTTGTGAAATGTCGGTCGGTGGGATCGGGTGATGCGCTGTGGCACTGCCGGGACGCGATCTGCTGCGGGCCGCCGTGTCGTCCGCCGCCGCGCTGTGGGACGGCACGCGACAGCGCGTACGGCACTTCGACGGGCGCGCTCATGTCGCTGTACGAGGTCTGCGCGAGGGCGACCTGCCCCAGGCCGCCAGGGCGACGCTGGCCGACGACGTGGAACGGCGACTCGCCGAGGTGTCCGGGGTGACATGGGTCGCCGTGAACTCCGTGCTGGGGCACGCGGTCGTCGCCACCGAGGGCCCTTCCGACACCGAGGAGATCGTGTCGGCCCTGATCGAGGCGGTCGAAGCGGTCGAGGAGGCGCACGGGGTCGACCATCCGTTGCCCGAGCACCCCCTCTCCGGTGGGCCGGCCCGGCGGGCGGTGTCGGCCGTGGCCGCGCACATCGGGGCCGTGCCCCTGGCCGCGGTGGCCGGGCTGACCCGGCGCGCACCGCTCCCCGCCTGGGTCGCGTCCCTCGCCCCGATCGTCGACACCCAACCGCGGCTGAGATCGCTGGTGGAGCGGGCGGTGGGCCCCGACGCCGCCGGAGTGGTCCTGGCCGGGCTGACGGCCCTGGGCCAGGCCGGCTCCGGCGGTCTTCTCGGGGCCGGCGTGGACGCCCTACGGCATGCCCTCCGCGTGATGGAGGCGAACGCCGAGAGCGCCGCCTGGGCAGCGGCCGAGCCGCGTCTGACCGGCAGCGCCGAAGCCGGATCCGGCGACCCGGCGGATCCGGTGCCGCCCCGCGAGACACCGCTCAAGCAGGGACCGGTCGAGCGTTACGCGGACCAGGCCCCCTTCGTGGCCGCTGCGTCCTTCGCCGGATCGCTCCTTGTCACCCGGCGCCCCGCGAAGGCCGTCGCCGGCGCACTCGCGGCGATTCCCAAGGCACCGCTTATGGCTCGCGAAGGCTTCGCCTGCGCCTTCGGCCGGGGACTGGCACGCAGAGGAATTCTCGTACCGGTACCCGCCGCACTGCGCAGACTGGACCGGATCGGCACCGTGCTCATCGACACAGACGTCCTGGCCACCGGCTCCCATCTGCTGGCCGACCTGACCGCCCTGGACGACGACACGCTCGCGGGGGACCTCGCCGCAAGGGCCCACAGGCTCTTCGACAGCTCGGCGCCCGAGAGGCTGTCCAGGGACGGCGAATGGACGCTGGGCCCCATCGACCGCCTCGCCCTCCACGGACGCACAGGGGCGCGGGCCCGGGAACGCCTGGAGCGCGAAGGTGCCCGGCTGGTGCTGGGGCTGGCGCGTGAAGACCGTCTGCTCGCCGTGATCAGCGTGATGCCGCAGTTGCACGACGCCGCCGGCGCCTTCGTCCCCACCGCCCACGCCGCCGGACTGACCGTCGTGGTCGCGGGCCCGCACACCACCGACCCGGCCGTGCGGGAGGCCGACGCGGTGCGCGACGCGGGCGAACGGCTGGTCGACTCCGTGCGCGACCTTCAGCGCGACGGCGAAGGTGTGCTGCTGATCTCGCGGGACCGGCCCGCTCTGTGGGCGGCCGACGTCGGCGTGGGCATCGCCGACCCGCAGGGGACTCCGCCCTGGGGCGCGGATCTGTACGCGGACGGCGATCCGACAGCGGCCGTCCTTGTCGTGCGGGCGTGCCGCGGCGCTCGCGACAGTGCGCGCCGCGGAGTGCGGCTCGCCCAGGTGTCGGCCACCGTGGGCGCGACGGCGGCGCTGGCCGCGCGGTCCCGGCAACCCGCGGCACGCGGGATGACGGCTTACAACGCGGCGGCCGCCCTCGGTACCGCCACCGGGGTCTGGTCGGCGGTACGGCTGCTGCGCCGCCCCCTGCCGCTCGCCGCCGTGTCCCGCCATCCCTGGCATGCGATGGACCCGGCCACCGTGCTCGCCAGAACCGGCAGCAGACCCGAGGGACTGACGACCGAGGAGGCGCGAGCGCGTGGCATCACCCCCGAGCAGCAGGAACCCGCGTCCTCGCTCGTCCGTGCCTACCTGACCGAGATGAGCAACCCGCTCACGCCCGTCCTCGGCGCCGGGGCGGCCATGTCCGCGTCGGTGGGCGCCGTCCTCGACGCCGTCGTCATCGTGGCGGTCACGGCACTGTCGGGGTTCTTCGGCGGTTTCCAGCGTCACCGGACCGAACGGGCGGTGGCCCGGCTGCGCCGCGAGTCGGCCGTCATGGCCAGGGTGCTGCGGGACGGCGACGAGACCATCGTGCCCGCCCAGAAGCTGGTCGTGGGCGACGTGGTGATCCTGAGCGCCGGTGCCGTGGTGCCTGCCGACGCACGCCTGCTGGAAGCACACCACCTGGAGGTGGACGAGTCGGCGCTCACCGGCGAGTCGCTTCCGGTGCCCAAGGATGTCGCGCCGGTACTGGCATCGGACCTGGCGGACCGTACGTCCGTGGTCTACGAGGGCACCACCGTCGCGGCCGGTCATGCCCGCGCGGTCGTCGTCGCGACCGGCACCGCGACCGAGGCGAGCCGGGCCGCGACGGTCGGCCGTGGTGCTGCCCCCGCCGTCGGAGTGGAGCGCAGGCTGGCCCGGATCACCCGCAGCACCCTGCCGGTGGCCCTCGGTTCGGCCGCGGCGGTGATGGCGGCCGGCATGGTGCGGGGGCGCCCGGTCCGGGACACCGTCGGCGCGGGCGTCGGGCTGGCCGTGGCGAGTGTTCCCGAGGGGCTTCCGTTCCTGGTCTCGGCGGCCCAACTCGCCTCTGCCAGAAGGCTTTCCGCGCGGGGCGCCCTGGTCAGGGACCCGCGCACCATCGAGGCGGCCGGCCGCACCGACGTCCTGTGCTTCGACAAGACCGGAACCCTCACCCACGGACGCATCTCCCTCGTCGCCGTCGCGGCCGACGGCGACAGCCGGCCCGTCGAATCACTGGGTGACGAGCAGCGCGCCGTACTCGCCGCCGCGCTGCGGGCGACACCGCATCCACACGGCGGCGACGCGGGATTCGAACACGCCACGGACGGCGCCGTCACCGCCGGTGCCGAGGAGGCGGGCGTGCGCCGGACGACGGGAGCGCGCGGCTGGCGACGCGTCTCCAGCCTGCCGTTCGAGCCGAGCCGCGGCTACCACGCCACGCTCGGCCAGTCCGAGGGGAGACGGATCCTGTCGGTGAAGGGGGCGCCCGAGGAAGTCGTCGAGCGCTGTGCGACCCGCCACGGCCGGCCGCTCGACGAGGACGGCCACGGGGACGTCCTCGCCGCCGGGGAGAAACTGGCGGCCGAGGGCCACCGCATCCTCGCGGTCGCCGAACTCCGGGACGCCACTGCCGACAAGCTCACCGAGGAGGCCGTACGGGACCTGGACTTCCTCGGCTTCCTCGCGTTCGCCGACCGCGTGCGAGGCGCCGCCGCCGACGCGGTGCGCCAACTGGCGGACGCCGGAGTCCACATCGTGATGATCACCGGCGACCACCCGGGTACCGCCGGCAAGACCGCCGCCGAACTCGGCGTCCTGGACGGCAGACGCGTGGTGACGGGCGCCGAACTCGACGACCTGGACGACGCTGCGCTCGACGCGCTGCTGCCCGACGTGGGTGTCGTCGCACGCGGCACCCCCATTCACAAAGTCCGCGTCGTGCAGGCGTTCCAACGCCTGGGTCGTACGGTCGCGATGACCGGCGACGGCGCCAACGACGCGCCCGCGATCCGGCTCGCGGACATCGGCATCGCGTTCGGCAAGCGGGCCACACCGGCCGCGCGCGCCGCGGCCGATCTCGTCGTCACGGACGACCGGCTGGAGACGGTACTGGCCGCACTCGTGGAGGGTCGTGCGATGTGGGCGTCGGTGCGGCAGGCCCTGGCGATCCTCGTCGGCGGCAACCTCGGCGAGATCGCCTTCACCCTCCTCGGCGCCGCCACCACCGGCACTTCGCCCCTGACGGCCCGTCAACTCCTGCTGGTCAACCTCTTCACGGACCTCGCACCCGCCATGGCGGTCGCCCTGCGCCCTCCGCATCCCGAGGCCGCCGAGCGCATGCTCCACGAGGGACCCGAGGTCTCGCTCGGCACGGCTCTGACCGAGGAGACCGTCTGCCGCGCCGTGGCCACCACCCTCGGCGCCACGGCCGGCTGGCTCGCAGCCCGCTACACCGGCCGCGCCGTCCGCGCCCGCACCGTCGCCCTGGTCGCGCTCGTCGGCGCGCAGCTCGGCCAGACCTTGCTGGCCGGAGGCCGGAGCGGAGCGATCGTCGGCTCCTCCCTGGGCTCCATGGCCGCACTGGCGGCCGTGGTCCAAACCCCGGTCCTCAGCCAGTTCTTCGGCTGCACTCCCCTCGGCCCCGTCGCCTGGGGCATCGCCCTGTCCGCGGCGGCGGGCGCAACCGTGAGCTCGCTCTTCCTCCCACCGCTCATCGGTCACATCCGCGCCGCGGTTCCGCATCGGCCACCGGCCCCCTCCCCCACGTAACCGGCGGCCAGTACGACGCCTCCGGCCTCACCCAGTCCGCCTGGAAGGCCGCCGGGGTCGTACTCCCGCGCGCCGCGCAGGACCAGGCGGCCATGGGCGCGGCGATCCCGCTCACCGACATCCGGCCCGGAGACCTGATCTTCTTCCACGAGACCGCCGGCCACGTCGGCATCTACACCGGCAACGCCATGATGATCCACGCGCCGAGCCCCGGGGCGTACATACGCGAGGAGTCGATCTTCTTCGCCGGGAACTCGGCGATCCACGGCGCGGCACGGCCCGCATGACCCCATGATGAGGTGTGCGAGGCAGCGTGAGGTCAACGTTACCGACGCCACGCCTCGTAGTGGTCCAGGAGGGTCTCCTCGATCGGGCGGTAGGTGATGCCCAGTTCCTGCACGCTCCTGCTGTTGTCCACCCGGAATCTGATGCCGAGATGCTTGCGGATGTAGTCCTGAGTCAGACCGAAGGCCGGGCCCAGGACGCGTACCGGCTGCGCACCGTGGTGCGCACCTGGTTGTCCCGCTCCAGCAGCCGCCGGACCAGATGGCTCCCGACGAACCCGCTGCCGCCGGTCACCAGAACAGTCGTCGCCCCGTCCCCACCCATGCTGTCACCCCTCGGTCCCGGTCCGTGGTGCGTCGATCGGCGGCACAATACGCGACCGGAGTCCACGCCGGTGTCCGTTCGGCACCTTGCTCGCCTCCCCCCGGACACCTCACCAGCGCATACGGACTGCTCACCGCCCGCCGCCGACATGCGGCGGGCGGCTTCGCGTAGGAACGTGGGGCTGTGGGAAGCGCGCGTGTCATTCCGTGGCGCCGGGACGGCGACCGGCAGAGCTGGCTGCGCGGCGCGCCGCCCCCACGGTGGGTGCGGATCCTGCCCGTGACCTTGCTGATCGTCGTATGTGTCGCCACCCTGATCAGCCCCGACCCGCTCGACATCGGCTTCCTGCTCGGCGCCATCCCGCCCATGGCCGTACTCTCCTACGGACCCGCGGCGACCGCCGGCCTCGGCGTCGCGGTGGTCGCCCTGCAGCACGCCCGGGTCTTCCACCTGGACCACCCCGGCAACACCGACCTGCTCACCATCGCCTTCGTGGCGCTCCTGAGCGTGTTCGTCTCGTATGTACGCAGCCGCCGCGACGCCCAGCTCGATCTGGAACGCACCGTCGCGGAAGCCGCCCAGCACGCCCTCGTTCCCCCGCTGCCCGAGAAGGTGGGCCGGGTCCGCTGCACCGGCCTGTACCGCGCGGCACAACGCGGGACGCTCGTGGGCGGCGACTTCTTCGACATCCGTGACAGCCCCCGCGGGGTGCGGGCGGTCATGGGTGACGTGCAGGGCCATGGGCTGTCGGCCGTGGCAACCGTCGCGTCCCTGCTCGGCGCCTTCCGGGAAGCCGTGCTCGACCAGCCGGACCTGCCGTCGGTCGCGGCCCGCCTGGACCGCAGACTTCTCGTCGACTCGACGCAGGCGCGACGTCCGGAACTGTTCGCCACCGTGGTGCTGCTCGAGTTCACCCCCGACGCCCGCACGGTGCGGATCATCGTGTGCGGTAGTCCGCCGCCCGTGCTGCTCCAGGACGGCAAGGCCGCCGAAGTCCAGGTCACCCCGGGGACGCCACTGGGACTCGGCCTGTGTCCGGAAGGTACCTACGACGAGGTCTCCCTGCCGCTCCAGTGGGGCGACCGGGTGTTCCTGGCGTCGGACGGCATCTGGGAGGGCAGGGACGCCGACGGCTCCTTCTACCCCCTGATCGACCGGCTCCCGCGTCTTGTCGTCGACGATTCCGCCACCACGACGGAGCACGTGTGGGCGGACCTCGTGCGCCACTGCGGCGCTGTCCGCGACGACGCCACGATGCTCCTTCTCACCCCGGAGCCGCAGGGCGACGGGTGAGCCGGGCACGCCTCAGGCAGGAGCCGCGATTCGCCCTGCCGGCGCGACGGAGACGCCCGTCCTCGGCCCCGCCGCTCGACAGGACCCGCGAATTCGAACTCCTGCTCCGGGCATAAGGCAGCCTTATGAGGTCATAGAGCAGACCCGAGTACCAGGTAAGGTTTGCCTTAGTTTAGGGTTTCCGACGAGCCGTCTGTCACCGCTCGAAGGGAACCTGATCATGCCCCGCCCCCTGCGGGTAGCCATTGTCGGAGCCGGCCCCGCCGGAATCTACGCCGCCGACGCGCTGCTGAAGTCCGAGGTGGCCGCCGAGCCCGGCGTGTCCATCGACATCTTCGAGCGGATGCCCGCCCCGTTCGGCCTCATCCGGTACGGCGTCGCTCCCGACCATCCGCGGATCAAGGGCATCATCACGGCTCTGCACCAGGTGCTCGACAAGCCACAGATCCGCCTGTTCGGCAACGTCGACTACCCGGTCGACATCAGCCTGGACGACCTGCGCACGTTCTACGACGCCGTGATCTTCTCCACGGGTGCGACGGCCGACCGAGCCCTCGACATACCCGGCATCGAGCTCGACGGCTCCTACGGCGCGGCGGACTTCGTCTCCTGGTACGACGGGCACCCGGACGTGCCGCGGACCTGGCCGCTGACGGCCCGGAAGGTTGCCGTCCTCGGTGTCGGCAACGTCGCGCTCGACGTGGCCCGCATCCTGGCCAAGACCGCGGACGAGCTGCTGCCCACCGAGATCCCGCCGAACGTCTACGAGGGGCTCAAGGCCAACAAGGCCTTGGAGATCCATGTCTTCGGCCGCCGCGGCCCGGCGCAGGCGAAGTTCAGCCCGATGGAGCTACGGGAGCTGGACCACTCCCCGAGCATCGAGGTCATCGTCGATCCCGAGGACATCGACTACGACGAGGGCTCGATAGCGACGCGGCGCGGCAACAAGCAGGCCGACATGGTCGCCAAGACGCTGGAGAACTGGGCCATCCGGGACGTCGGCGACCGGCCGCACAAGCTGTTCCTGCACTTCTTCGAGTCGCCGGCCGAAGTTCTCGGTGAGGACGGCAAGGTCGTCGGTCTGCGCACCGAGCGCACGGCCCTCGACGGCACGGGCAACGTCAAGGGCACCGGTACGTTCCGGGACTGGGACGTCACCGCGGTCTACCGCGCCGTGGGCTACCTGTCCGACCCCCTTCCCAAGCTCCCCTGGGACATCGAGTCGGGAACGGTACCGGACGAGGGCGGGCGGGTCATCGAGGAGAGCGGCGCGCATCTGCAGTCCACGTACGTGACGGGCTGGATCCGACGCGGTCCCGTGGGCCTGATCGGCCACACCAAGGGCGACGCCAACGAGACGGTGGCCAACCTGCTGGACGACCACGCGCACGGGCGACTGCACACGCCCTCCTCCCCGGCGCCCGAGGCCGTGGACGCGTTCCTCGCCGAGCGGAACGTCCGTTTCACCACCTGGGAGGGCTGGTACCGCCTCGACGCCGCGGAGAAGGCACTCGGCGAGCCGCAGGGACGTGAACGGGTGAAGATCGTCGAGCGTGAGGACATGCTTGGGGCGAACGGCGCCTGAGCGGAGGAACACATGCCGATGGGCCCGGTGCCGTGGCACCGGGCCCATCGCGTCGCGGATCAGGGGTAGTTGACGAGGTTCGCCACGTTCGTCGACGAGTTCGACGGCCCACCACGGTCGTTGATGACGTGCCGGATCGTCCCGGTGCCGCCGAGGGAGACCGTCACCATGTCGTGGAACTGGACACCTGACGTGTTCGGCACCTCGAAGGCGTGCTCGGCGGCGACGCTCGGGTTGGAGCTGAAGTAGCAGTAACTGCCCAGCCCGTACGCCTGGTGGCTGGTGACCGAGTTCGCGACCTTGTAGGCCGCGTAGCCCTGCGTCGAGCCGTTCATCCAGGCCGACTGGTTCGGCGGGTCGTACGGCATCTCGTTCTGGTAGAAGTACGTGCGGCCGCCGTTGCCGTTCCAGATCGTCTGGTACTTCTGGAAGTGCTCCACGAACAGGCCGTACATCGTCACGTCGTCGCCGTTGACGACCAGGCCCGTGTCCGCCGTGTTCGACGTCCAGCCCACCCCGCTGCCGTGGTCGGCACGCCAGATCCACATGTGGTCGCCGATGACGTTGCGGCTGTTGACCACCAGGCTCGTGGTCGCCTTGCCGACCGCGGCGCCGCCGACGCGGAAGTAGACGTCGTGCAGGGACGTCGGGTCCGTGGCGTGGGAGGCCGACGATCCGGACGGTCCGACCTCCATCAGGGTCGGCGAGTTGGTGGTCCCCGCGTCGAACAGCAGGCCCGCGACCTTGACACCGTCCACATCCGCGACGGTCATCGCGGTGACGCCGTTGTCCGGGACCAGGGTGGCCAGGCCCAGACCGAGTATCACGGTGTCGGGGCGGGTCACCTTCAGTGTCTGGTCCAGGTGGTAGACGCCGGGAGTGACCAGGAGGTTCTTGCCCGCGGCCAGGGCCGCGTTCATCTGGGCGGCCGTCGCTCCGGGTTTGGCGACGAAGAACTGGTCGAGGGGCAGGGAGGTGCCGGCGGGGCTTCCGGACGTCCAGCTGGTCGCCGTCGAGTTGGTGCGTACCGACGGGACGAACACCTGGTAGGCGCCCGCGTTGTCGACGTACAGGAAGGGCTTCTCGCGCGTGACCGGACTCTGCGCGACCGTCGTGTACGGAGGGCTCGGGAAGCTCGTCGCCGGTACGCCCTGGCTGCCGACGAAGACCATGTTCCAGTTGGAGCCTGTCCAACTGCCGAGCTGGGAGTTACGGGTCAGCCACTGCTGCTGGCTGCCCGATCGGACCTGACCGTCGATCTTGCTGTCCGCGAGGTAGCCGCCGCTGGACCAGCCGCCGTCGTCCAGCGCGAGGTTGCCGCGCAGATGCATCCGCCGGTACGGCGCGGCCTGGGACACCGCCCAGCGGTCGGTGCCGCCGGTGGGGTTGACCGAGAGGTTCTCGGCGCCGCGCCAGAAGTTCTGCGTGGCGTTGCCCTGGAACCAGTCCGCCTCCGCGTGCACCGCACCGTTGATCGTCACCGCGTCGGGTGACAGGCCGAGTCCGAGGACCTGGGTGTAGAAGCCGACGTTGACGTCGTTGCTGTAGGTGCCCGGCTTGAACAGCACGGCGTAGCGCTGGGAGCCGAACTGGTTCGTCTCCTGCTGCTGGAAGATGGAGTTCAGCCTGCTCTGGATCGTCGACGACGGCATGGACGGGTCGAAGACGACCACGTTCGGGCCGAGGTCCACGTCGCCGGGCGAGGTGGACACGGGTGTCACCTGGAAGCGCTGCGCGGCGGTTCCGTTGCAGGTGTACTGGGTCAGTTGCACGCTGTCCGCGGTCGAGGCGCCGGGGACGTCGAGGCACTTGCCGCTGTGCCGGTTGACGAAGTGGTAGGCGCCGCCGCCCTCGTCGACCGGCAGCCACTGCTGGTTGTCGCCGCCGCCGTAGGTCCACAACTGGACGGGCGCGCCGTCGGCGGTGGACACATCGGTCACGTCGACGACCTGGGCGGGGTCGTTGCGGTTGTTGATGCGGACGTAGCCGTCGCTGGTGGTGGTGAAACTCCACTGCTGGGCCGTGGTGTTGTTGCACGTGTACTGCTGGACGACGGTGCCGTTGGCGGTGCCGGCGGCGCGGGCGTCCACGCACTTGCCGCTGCCGGCGTTGACGACCGTCGCCCAGCTCGTGGGCAGGGCAGCCGCGACGGCTGAGGCGGGAGTGGCGGCCGGTCCGGAGGCGAGGGTCAGCGCCGAGGCGGCCGTGACCAGCGCCAGGACGGCCGGTGTACGGGTGCGGGCGCGCCTGCGGCGGCCCGTTGTGAGGTGGGGCAGGGATCTGAGCACGGTTCCTCCTGGACCGGCCGTTTCGTCGGCCGTTGTGGGGGTGGGCGGGTGCGCCTGCATCAGCCGGTGTAGGAGGCGAAGACGCGCGTGTAGTCCCAGGCCTGCTGGCTCACACCGGAGCAGCTGTCGGCCGGGCCCCCGGTGCACGGACGGTCGCGGTTGGCGGACCAGAAGGTCAGCCGCGCCAGGTGGTGCTGCTGGGCGTAGCCGAGGATGGTGCGGAAGTCGGCGACGGTGACGGTCTCGTTCTGGTCGGTGATGCCGTTCATCGAAGAGATGCCCATGCCGCGGTAGGCCTGGTCGTCACTGTAGCCATAGGCGTTCTTCAGTGCCGACTTGAGGCCCTCGGCGGCCCGCAGGGTGAGGGTGCCCATGTTCTGGCCGGCGCCGCCGAAGTCGAACGGCATGATGGTCCAGCTGTCCACCGTGAGGCCCGACGCGGCGGCCCGGTTGATCAAACCCGTGTCGGGGCCGCTCTGGCCGGTGCCGATGGTGACGTACACCTTCAGGCCCGGGTTGTTCGCCTTGACCGTCTTCAGGGCGTCGACCGTGCGCTGCTGGACGGTCGGGTTGCTGTACGCGTCGGCCTCGAGGTCGATGTCGATCGCCTTCAGGCCGTAGGCGTTGATCACCTTCTGGTACGCCGACGCGAGCTCACCCGCGCTGGAGCAGGAGCTCTCCAGCTTGTTGCCGCTGTAGCCGCCGAACGACGGGATCACGTCTCCGCCGTTCGACCGGACCGTGTTGACGGTCTGCTGGTCGACTCCGCCGGTCAGCGGGCGGCTGCCGTCCCACTGGGGGTTGCAGTAGCCGTTGCTGAGGACGAAGGCCAGCGTGAACCACTTCACGCCCGTGGCGTTGGTGATCGTGGTGGGGCTCGGCGGGTCGCCCCAGCCGTTGTAGAGGTAGGGGGCCACGGCCATCGGCGCGGCGGGTGTGGTGCCGCCGGCCGCGGGAGCAGTCCACTTCTGGTTGGCTCCGCCCGTGCAGCTCCATATCTGGGTCGGCGTGCCGTTGGCGGAGTTGTTGTCCGTGACGTCCAGGCACTTGTCGGCCTGCGGGTTGACGATGTCGTGCGCGGCGGTGACCGTCCACTTCTGGTTGGCGCCGCCGGTACACGACCACAGCTGGACGCGGGCACCGTTGGCAGTCGAATTGCCGGTCACATCAAGGCACTTGCCCAGTGCGCGGATGGTGCCGTCGGTGCCGACGGTCCACTGCTGGGCCGAGGTGCCGTTGCAGTCGTAGAGCTGTACGGGGGTGCCGTCCGCGGAGTTCGCGCCCGCGACGTCGAGGCATTTGCCCGCGAGGCCCGTGATGGCTCCGGTGGCGGCGGCAGCGGGCGCGGCGGACAATGCGGCGGCGGAGAGGGCCAGCAGGGACACCGCCAGGGCGGCACGAGCGGCGGTCGGGGAGTCCATAACTCTCCTTCTCTCTGTGGGGGAATGAGGAAAGAGTTACTTCAGACCGCGATTTAAGAAGTGAAGTAAGGGGACTGTCAAGGCTTTGGTACAGACCAGTAGTCGGGCGAGCAGCCGGTGACCGGCGCCCGCGGTCACGGGCGCCGGCGGGAGCCGTCAGGCGTTGGGGTCGAAGGCGATTCCGGACGGCTCGGCCTTCGCCAGGTGGGAAGGGAAGTTGTCGTCCCTCAGGCCGAAGTGGGCGCTGCCGAAGTCAGCCTGGCTCAACTTGTCGCGCAATCCGGGCGGGTAGCCGTTCCAGCCGACCAACGCGGGGAACTGCCAGGCGTGGTAGTGATTCTCCGGCGGTTCGTCGTTGTTGTTCGCAGGGCGGAAGCAGTGCGTGCTGATGCCGTCCTTGTGGTAGACGATCTTGGGGTGGGTGCCGTCCCACCGGATCTGGTCACGACTGTAGATGTTGAAGTCGCCGTGGGCGGACGTGGAGACGTACTGGGCCTGGTTGTTCTGCACCCACACGACCACGTGCTCCCAGTCATGGCGGTGTCCGCCGATACTGCTGCCTGCCACCGCCTGGTCCTTCTCGAAGTAAAGGCCGTAGATGATGGCACACCAGCCGTTGTTGCACTTGTAGCGGGCATAGCCGTTGGTGTTGTCGAGGTCCGAGGCGTCGCGGCAGTTGCCGTTGAGCGCACCGGTCGGATTGAGGCCGCCGTTGAGGGTTCCGTCGGACCCGATGGCGGGTGTCGGGTAGCAGCCGTCCGTGTCGTAGTCGTAGGCCGGCTGGAATGTCTGCTCCAGTCCGTCCGCGTTGGCGGGCAGGGCCTTGGGCGGGGCCGCGAGCGCGATGCCGGGGAAGGCGACGACCAGCGCGACGGCGCTGCCCACGACGACCGACGCTCTGCGGATTCTCGAGCCCTTCTGCACGTTCACTGCGTCCTCCTGGTGGACAGCGGTGGGGGTACACGGCGCATGATTGGCATGCCCTGAACAATCTCGCAGAACCCTGTTCACGCGGTGAACGTCGGCGCCCTCTCACGTGATGGGCAGTCAACCAACAGGTGCCGAAGCCGAATCAGAGACGAAGAGCTCCCACCCTGGCATGCTGCCCTCATGCCGACCCCCATGCGCCCACGCCCTGCCCCCGAACTCGCTCCCTCCACCGGGCGGATCGACGGTCTGCGCATCCGGGCACACCGCCTGGCCCAGGACGTACGCGGCGCCGGACGCGTACGGCTCGCTGTTCGCGTCGAGCGTCCCGGCCTCGGCTGCCGCCCGCGCGCTGGGGCTGCTCGCCTCGGCCGCGGTGACCGAGCCGGGGCAGGCGACGCTGATGCTGCCGCTGCTCTGCTTTCCGCAGGTCCTGTTCTCCGGAGCGTTCGTGCCGGTGCCGAGGATGCCGGTGCCGGGGCAGGTCATCAGCTGGGCCATGACCAACCGCTGGGCGTTCGAAGCGCTGGGCAGCGGGGTCGGCCTGGAGTCACTGTGGCTCCGGGGCGCCTCTCCCCTAAGACCGCCGCTGCTGCGCTCGTACGGCGACACCTTCGCCCATCCGGCCGGTCGCGGCTGGCTCGTCCTCACCGGCTTCGCGCTCTTCTTCCTGGCGGTCACCTGGGCCGTGCTCGCCCGCAAGTGCCGCGAGGGCGCCGTCAGGAGCCGCACCGGAGGGTGAAGGCAGGATGCGCGCCCTCCGGGCGGAGCAGTCCCGCGCGACAGGCGGGCGGGCGCGTACGAGGGTGGAGGTCACGACCGAGGAGACCACCACGCCGGCGTTTCCCCCGCCACAAGGACACTTCATGATCGAGGCCCACTCCCTCACCAAACGCTACGGAGAACGCACCGCCGTCGACGACCTGAGTTTCACCGTGCGCGCCGGCATCGTGACCGGATTCCTCGGTCCGAACGGGGCCGGCAAGTCCACCACGATGCGCATGCTCCTGGGGCTGGACGCACCCACCTCGGGCCGGGCCCTCGTCAACGGCAGGCACTACGCCGAGCACCGGGCGCCGCTGCACGAGGTGGGCGCGATGCTGGAGGCGCACTCCGTCCACACCGGGCGCAGCGCGTACCACCACCTGCTGGCCCTCGCCGCGACCCACGGCATCTCCACGCGCCGGGTGAACGAGGTGATCGACCTGGTCGGGCTGCACGCGGTGGCCAAAAAGCGGGCCGGCGGCTTCTCTCTGGGCATGGGCCAGCGCCTCGGCATCGCCGGCGCACTGCTCGGCGACCCGGCGACGGTGATCCTCGACGAGCCGGTCAACGGCCTGGACCCGGAGGGGATCCTGTGGATCCGCAACCTGCTCAAGGGCCTGGCTGCCGAGGGCCGTACGGTCCTCGTGTCGTCGCACCTGATGTCGGAGATGGCCCAGACCGCCGAGCACCTCATCGTGATCGGACGGGGTCGGCTGATCGCGGACACCTCGGTGGCGGAGTTCATCGCGCGGGCCGCCGGGGACGTGGTGCGGGTGCGCACCGACGAGGCGGAGAAGCTGTCCGGTCTGCTCGCGGGGCCGGACGTGTCGGTCGCCGCACAGGAGCCGGGCGTGCTGCAGGTGACCGGCCTCGGCAGTGAGCGGATCGGGCGGATCGCGGCCGAGCACGGCATCGCGCTGGCCGAACTGACGCCGCAGCAGGCGTCGCTGGAGGACGCCTTCATGGAGCTGACCCGGGACGCCGTGGAGTACCAGGCACCGGCTGCGGAGCTGGTCGGCGCCGGCGGGGAAGGACTGGCCGCATGACGACGGCATCGGCGATCCCCGCAACGGAGCGGGGCCAGGTCACCCAGCTACGGGTGATCCGCTCCGAGTGGATCAAGCTGCGTTCGCTGCGGTCCACGCTGTTCACCCTCCTCGCGGCCGTCGTCGCGATGGTCGGTCTGGGCTTCCTGTTCAGCTACTTCACGGCCGCGCGCTGGGACCGTCTGCCGCCGGCAGAAAGGCTCGCCTTCGATCCGACGCTGGTGAGCCTGCGCGGCCTCTACCTCGCCCAGCTGGCCGTCGGCGTGCTCGGCGTGCTGGTCGTCACCGGCGAGTACGCCACCGGAATGATCCGGGCCTCGCTGTCCGCGGTACCGCGCCGTCTTCCGGTGCTGCGGGCGAAGGCCCTGGTGTACGCGGCAGTCGCCTGGGTGTTGATGACGACCGCGTCGCTGGCGGCGTTCCTGCTGGGACAGACCGCGCTGTCCGGCCATCAGCTGCAGACGTCCCTGAGCAGTCCCGGCGTGCTCCGCGCCGTCCTCGGCACCGGCCTGTATCTGACGGTCGTGGGCCTGATCGGTGTGGCGTTGGGCGCGCTGGTGCGCAACACCGCCGGCGGGATCGCCACCGTCTTCGCGCTGCTGCTGGTGCTGCCGGTGCTCGCCCAGGCACTGCCGTCGTCCTGGTACGACGCGATCAACCCCTTTCTGCCGAGCACCGCCGGACAGAGCCTGATCCACGTTCAGCATCAGCCGCACACTCTTGCACCGTGGACGGGATTCGCGGTGTTCTGTCTCTATGCGCTGGCGGCGCTGGTGTGTGCAGGAGTGGCGCTGAAACGGCGGGACGCCTGAGCAGGGTGAAATCACATGACAGCTCAGCGGCCGTGCACGCGCTCAGCAGCCCGCTCGCGCGGCCAGCCCCCCGGCGCCCGGCACACGGTCGCGATAGGTCTCGCGGACGAAGCGCACGAACGTGTCGACGTCCCGGGCCTGAGACGCCAGGCCCAGGGAGACACGGACGGCGCCCGCCGACGGCAGGTGCAGCAGCTCCAGATAGTCCTCCAGGGAGCCCGGCCGGCCACGAGCCGCGGCGCGCAGCCGGGGCAGCGGCAGCGCGAAGGCGGCCTCACCGGCGCCCGGGTTGCAGAAGCAGCCGGTGCGCAGGGAGATCCCGCGTGCGGCACTGTCGCGGGTGATGATCCGCTCGTCGACGATCCTGCCGTCCGCGCCGAGCACGTTCAGCGCGCCGGTACCGCCCCGGTCCGGCTCCCCGGCTCCGGGGCCGTACACCCGGACCAGGGGTGAGCCGTCGCTGTGCCGCAACTGCGCGACTCCGATGAGCAGTCGGTCCGTCAGCGCGGCGACGTGGGCATGCACCCGGTGCACTCCGATGCGGTCGATCCAACGCCAGTCCGGCGGTGACATCGGGTATGGCGAGGAAGTTGACGGTGCCGTCCTCGAACGCCGCCTCGTCGGGCGCCAGGACGTGCCACTGCGCCTGCGCGCTGACCGCGTAGATCGTGCCGCCGGAGAACCAGGGGCGGCGCAGCCGGGCCAGCGCCTCCTTGCGGGCGATCAGACTGCCGACACCGGTGGGATGACCGAAGACCTTGTACCAGCTGACCACGGTGAAGTCCGCGTGGAACCGGCTCAGGTCCAGGATGTCGGCGGGCACGAAGGCGGCGGCGTCGAGCAGCACGTCGTAGCCGTGGCGCTGGGCGCGTGCGATCCACTCCAGCGGATGCCGGACGCCGGTGAAGTTGCTCTGCGCCGGATGGGCCAGGAGCCTGCGTCTACTGGAAGTCGCAGCCCGGATTCGGCGCGTCCTCGGAGAACGGTGCGCCGTGCGGCAGGACGTACAGCACATCCAGGACGAGGGGGGTGGTGCCGAGGTTGCGTCCGATGTGGACGTGGTCCAGGCCGCTGGGCTCGGTGATGGTGCTGCCCGCCCGGTGGACGCCGTCGGAGGCGCAAGTGGAGTCGAAGTGGCTGAGGGTGCCCTGCTTGACGTACCCGTACAGGGGACCGTCGTGGTAGTGCCAGCCGGTGCTCTGTCCGGCCGGGACGGTTATCTCGCGCAGGATGTAGTCCGTGCCGCCGACGGTCTTCTGGGCGAGCACGACGGCGGTCACCCCCGGACCGGGTGGGGTGGCCCCGGCCGTGCCGGTCAGGCCGGCCAGGGTCAGGGCCGTGGCGGCGGCCCCCGTCAGCGCTCTGCGGAACATCACGTGCATGTGTCCTCCAGGGTCGGGCGGCTTGGCGCGCGGTGCGCCCCCGGAGCCTTCCCCAAGCCACCTCGCTTCACGTCCGTCCCCGCGGCCCGCAAGGCACCACGGTGCCGTCACGCCCACGCAACGATCCCCTGCGAGAATCGAACACAGCACCGGCGTACGGCAGACATGCCACGGATCTTGGAGGAGCCCTGTGCCGCCGACCTCGACACCACTGCAGAAACTGGGCTTCCTGACCATCGGCCTGTTCGACGAGGCCGATCCCGGTCGTGGTCACGAGTCGACGCTGGAGATCATCGAGCTGGGCGAGCGGCTCGGCTTCGACAGCGCCTGGGTGCGCCACCGTCATCTTCAGTACGGGATCTCCTCGCCCGTCGCCGTGCTGGCGGCCGCCTCCCAGCGCACCAGGCGGATCGAGCTCGGAACCGCGGTCATCCCGCTGGGCTGGGAGAACCCGCTGCGGCTCGCCGAGGACCTGGCCACCGTCGACATCCTCTCCGGTGGCCGGCTCAATCCCGGGATCAGCGTCGGCCCGCCGATGCACTACGACCACGTCAAGCAGGCGCTCCACCCCGGCACCGCAGACGTGGAGGACTTCAGCTACGAACGCGTGCAGCGGCTGCTTGACTTCGTACGCGGCAAGCCGGTCACCGACTTCAGCGGGGTCGAGGGCTTCGAGGTGTTCTCCGACCGGGTCCAGCCCCATTCCCCCGGTCTCGGCCGGCGCATGTGGTACGGCGGCGGGAGCCTGCGCTCGGCACAGTGGGCCGGGGAGCACGGGATGAACCTGCTGACCAGCAGCGTCGTCAAGGCGGAGGAGTCGGAGGACTTCGCCGAGGTCCAGCTCTCGCACATCCGCACGTTCCGCGCCCATCACCCCGACGGGGACCGTGCCCGGGTCTCGCAGGGGCTCGTCGTCATCCCCACCGACAGCGCCTCGCCCGAGCAGCGGGCCAAGTACGAGGCCTACGCGGCGAAGCGGATGCCTCGTACGGCGGCGCCGCAGGGACCGGCACGGATGATGTTCGCGCCGGACCTGGTCGGCCCGTCCGGGCAGATCGCCGAACGGCTGTACGCGCACGCCGCGTTCCGGGAGGTCGACGAGGTGGCGTTCGCGCTGCCGTTCACCTTCGAGCACGAGGACTACGTGCAGATCCTCACGGACATCGCCACCGTCCTCGGACCGGCGCTCGGCTGGCGGCCGGCCGGCTGAGCCCCCGGTGACGGCTCAGGGCCGTCACCGGCGCTCGGGCTGCGGCCGGACGGTGGCGCTGGACCGTCGTCATGGGGCCAGCAGCCCGCGCCCGAGCCAGTCCGAGGAGTTCCTCACGCCGGGCAGGGCGAAGAAGTAGCCGCCGCCGGTCGGGGAGATGTAATCGACGAGGGGCTCGTCGATCAGTCGGGTCTGCGTGGCCTCGAACTGGCGCTGCACGTCCTGCTGGTAACAGCAGAAGACGAGGCCCATGTCGAGGTTGCCGACATTGTCGATGCCCCGGTCGTAGTTGTAGCCCCGGCGCAGGATGCGTGAGTTGTCCGTCCTGGCCGTGCGGGGATTGGCGAGGCGGATGTGGGCGTCGAGCGGTATCGCCGTGCCGTGCGGGTCCTTGGTGTAGTTGGGGGCGTCGGTCTCCTTGGCGCCGTCGAGGGGGGCGCCGGTGTCCTTGCGGCGACCGAACATCTTCTCCTGTTCGGTCAGCGAGACCCGGTCCCAGAACTCGACGAGCATCCGGATGATCCTGATGACCTGGTAGCTGCCACCGGTCGCCCAGGCGGGCTCGCCCTGTCCCTCGCCCACCCAGATCAGCCGGTTCGTCTCACGGGCCGAGGTCACATCGGGGTTGGCGATGCCGTCCTTGAAGCCGAGCAGGTTGCGCTGGGCTCCGGTGGGGCGGGGCGTGTTCTGGAAGCCGTCGATGCGCCACTTGATCTGCATGGCACCACGGGTGTGACGGGCGATGTCGCGCAGCGCGTGCAGCACGGTGTCCTGGCGGGCGGCGCAGATCTGCAGCGACAGATCGCCGTGGCACTCGGCGGCCTGGAGGTTGTCGTTGGGGAAGGTACGCATCGGGGTGAGCCGGCGCGGCTTCGCCTTGGCGAGGCCGTAGCGGTCGTCGAAGAGGGAGGCGCCGACGCCGACCGTGATGGTGAGCGCGTCGGCGGGGACTTCGGGGCCGAGGATTCCGTTGTCGGAGGGTGGGGCGCCGACGCCCAGGTCCTCGGGGGTGCCGCCGGAGGTGAGGAAGCGGGCCCGCTCGGTGATGGTCCGCAGCAGGTCGGTGAGTTCCTTGCGGCTCTCGGCGATGACGTCGAAGGAGACGAAGGTGGCCGCGGCCGGGGCGGGGGTGGTGATGCCGGCCTGGTGGGTGCCGTGGAAGGGGATCTTCCCGGCATCCGTGGTGTCCGCGGCGTGGGCCTCGCTGGTGCCGCTCTGGCTGAGGGCGAAGCCGCCACCGGCCAGGGCCGCGCCCGCGGCCCCGGCGCCCAGCGCCGTCTTCACGAAGGAGCGGCGGCCGGCACCGGCGGGACAGCCGCCCTGGGAGGCGGACGTTTCGGCGGTCGGCATGGGGCGGTTCCCTTCGGTGCGTACGTTCTCGGCGCGCGGTGCGGTCATCAGGCGGACTTCCGGATCTCCAGCAGGTCCGGAACGGGGGCGAGGTCCTCGAGAAGGTGTCCGGTGGCCCCGTTCAGGCGGGCACGGGTGGTCTCGTCGAGCCGGTCCACCGGGGTCCAGGAGTCGCCCTGGTGGGCGGCGTCGAGCAGCTTCTGCAGCCGTGCGATGTCCGTGCCGACGGTGGGCAGCAGGTGCGGCGCGCGGGTGGTGAGCAGCGGCTTGAGCACCGTGAGCAGTTCGCGCGTGCCGGCCAGGTTGGCGTCCGCTGTGGCCAGTTCGGTGCCGCTGCCCTGGTCGGTGTGGCCGGTCAGCTCGAACTGGAGGGTGTTCTCCAGGATCTCGTGGGCGCGCAGGGGCAGGTCACCGGGGTCGAAGTCCTGGGTGGGGAAGGCCTTCTGCAGGCCCGCGACCGCGTCGGCGAGCTGCTGTGCGGGCGCCTTCAGCCGGTCGGCGGACTGTCCGTGCCACAGCCCGTACTCGATGCGGTGGAAACCGGTGAAGTCCTTGTCGTCGACACCGCCCGGCAGGCCGTCGGGCCGGCCGTTGATCTTCTGGTCGAAGTCCTCGAAGGTGCCGTAGGCGGCGCCGAGCGAGGAGTAGGTGCGGTGCGCGGTCAGCCAGTCCGTGCGGGCGGCGTCGAGATGGTCGCCGGCGATGTCGTCGCTGAGCTTGCGCGTCTGTGTGACGAGGGTGGCCAGCCCCTGGTTGACGTACGTCTTGTATGCGGTGAGGGGCGCGGCCAGGTCCTTCTCGGAGACCGGGACGACCGCCCTGGCGCCGCTGCCGCCGGTGACGCGGACCGACTCGGAGGTGACGGACTTGCCTCCGGTGGGCACGCAGCGCCAGGCATAGGTGCCGCCGGCGACGGTGGCGACGAGGTCGCGGGTGGTGCCGGGGGCAAGACCCTCGATCTCACCGTAGACGGCGTTGCTGGCCGGGTCGACGAGGTACACCTCGGAGGTCTTGTCGCCCGTGTTGCGCATCTGGAAGGTCTGCCGGCCGGGCTTGGGCGCGGTGAACCCCTTGCCGCACTCGGTCTCGGAGACGGCCACGGTCTGGGCACCGGCGGGCTTGGAGCCGCTGAAGGCGACGATCAGCCCGGCGAGGACGGACGGAACGGCGACGACGGCCACCGGGACCACCCAGGCGGGGCGGCGGCGCACGGGAGCGGCGGGCGGCTGCGCCGCCTTCGCGGCCGCCTGCGGCTCCGGCACCCGCGGTGCGTCGCGGGCGGACGGCGGCTCCTGCGCCAGCCGCGCCTCGGCGGCAGGCCGCACCTCCTGGGCCGAGCCGACGGACCGCTGCCCCTGCACCTCGGCAGCAGCCCCCGCCACCCGCACCTCGACCCCGGACGACGGCTCCTGAACCCCGACGGCAGCCTGCGCCGGCCCCGCCCCAGCGGCACCCGGCGCCACCGGAACCTCGGCGGCACCTGGCTCCTGCCCTGCCTCGGCGGCAGCCCCCGCCACCGGCACTTCGGCGGCAGCCCGCGGCTCCTGTGCCGTCGAGGCCGGCTTCCGCTCCCCCGCCTGCGCGTCCTTCGCGGCGGGCTCGGCCTCGGCGGCCGGGCTGCGGGTGACACGGACGCCGCGTACGAACAGCGTCATCACCACGGCGAGATAGGCGACGTAGGCGACGACCTGCAGCCACGTCATCGTCGGCGTCAGGTTGAACACGCCCTGGACGAGGGTGCTGTACCAGGAACCGGCGTCGATACCGCTGCTCAGATCGACGGCGTACGCACTCTTCCCTGGCAGTACCCCGCCCTCCTGCAGATCGCGCAGGCCGTACCCGAGTACACCGGCGGCGATCACGATGAGGACGGCGCCGGTCGCGGTGAAGAACTTCGTCAGGTTGATCTTCAGGACGCGGCGGTACAGGCCCCAGCACAGGCCGGCCGCCAGCACCAGGCCGATGCCGGCTCCGGTCAGCGGCCCCGTGGACTCACCGGCCGCGCGGGCCGTGGTCCAGAGGAACAGGGCGGTCTCCAGGCCCTCGCGGCCCACTGCGAGGAATGAGGTGACGATCAGCATGCCGCCGCCCATGGCGAGCGCGCCGGTGACCTTCTCCTTGATCTCGCCGGAGAGACCGCGGGCCGAGCGCCGCATCCAGAACACCATGGCGGTGACGAACGCGACGGCGATCACGCTCAGGGTTCCGCCGAACGCCTCCTGGGCGGTGGCGGACAGCGACGCGGCGGTGAAGGTCAGGACCGCGCCGAAGCTCATGGCGAAGGCCATCGCGGCCAGCACGCCGGTCCACACATGCGGCAGCCGGGACTTCGCGCCCGCTCTTACGAGGGTCGCAACCAGGATGGAGACGATGAGTCCGCCTTCGAGCCCCTCCCTCAGTCCGATGAGAAAGCTCGGAAACGCGTCATCCCACATGCGACCCTCCCCGGCATGCCCCCCGCCGACGGTCGCGCAGGTTAGCGAAGGCATGCCTTACTTGTGCCGAACCATCATGACTACAGGTTTGTGGTCAACCGCCCATGAAGAGGCAATGGGACAGCAAAAGCACCGAAGCCTCGGCGTCGTCCGGTCAACCGTCGGCTGCTCGTGCGATCTTTCGCGCGGTCGGTCGACGGGCGATGCTTGCCTCATGAAGTCCGCACGCACGACGGACGGAGCCCGTATGACGACGGACGGCGTTACCGGGATCGAGGTGAGGCCCGTCGCGGGCCACATCGGCGCCGAAATCACCGGGGTCGACCTGGCCGGCGACCTGGACGACGCGGTGGTGGCCGCGATCCGGTCGGCGGTGCTGCGCCGGAAGGTGGTGTTCTTTCGGGACCAGATACTGGACCACGCCGCACACATCGCGCTCGCGCGGCTCTTCGGCCGGCCCGTCGTCCTGGGGAAGCGCGGCAGCGCCTCACCGACGGACTTCCCCGAGGTCGAGACGACGGCCGACCGGCTGGAGCTGGGCGGACGCTACGGCATGGACCGGGACGAGTGGCTGCGGCGCAGGCGGCACTCGCTGCTGCGGGGCTGGCACTGCGACCACGGCGCCCGCCTCGACCCGCCCGCCGCGACCATCCTGCGCGCCGAGACCGTGCCGCCGTACGGCGGTGATACCCAGTGGTCCAATCTGGCGGCCGCCTACGCGGGTCTCTCGGAGCCCGTACGGACCTTCGTCGACGGGCTGCGCGCCGAGCACCGGCTGGGCGTGGGCTATCAGGCGCGGTCCGGCGACGACGCCTACCTGCGTCATCTCCTCGACCACCAGGTGGCGACGGAGCACCCGCTCGTGCGGGTGCTCCCCGAGACGGGCGAGCGGGTGCTGTTCGTCAACGGCTACTACGTCGAGCAGATCCTCGGCCTCTCACGAGCCGAGAGCGCGCACGTCCTTCAGATGCTCCTGGAACAGGCCACTCGCCCCGAGTACACGGTCCGCTTCCGCTGGGAGCCCGGCAGCGTCGCCTTCTGGGACAACCGGGCCACCATCCACCTCGCCCCCAGCGACCTCGTCACCCCCGAGCATCCCCGGATCATGCACCGCGTGATGCTCGCCGGCGACGTCCCCGTGGGTCCGGACGGCAAGCCCTCGGCATCGATCACGGGGACGGAACCCGGCCGCTGGTGACACGCGGCAGACAGGACACCGACGGCGCACGAAGACGGGCGGGACGCGCCGCACGGCCGGCGCGGCGCGTCCCCACAGGGCCTGTTCGGCCCTCGTCGTGTCCTTCCTGCTATTCCTGGTCCGCCTTCGCGTAGTTCTGCGCCATCGGACCGGCGAAGTCGTAGATGATGCACGGTTCTTCGCCCACTACCCAGGCGTCGTGTCCCGGCGAGAGCACAAAGACGTCGCCGGGGCCCATCTCGCCCTCCGTGCCGTCGTCCATGCGAAGGTGCATGCGTCCGCGGACGACACAGCCGGTGTGGTGGATCTGGCAGCTCTTCGTGCCGTCGATCGGGGCGACGGACTCGGACCAGCGCCAGCCCGGCTCGAAGGTTCCGATGGCGAAGTCAAGTCCCGTCATGTGCACGGCTTCCAGGTGGCCGCGAGGGAAGTCGCGCCGCTCATCCGGCTTGTCGGCTGCCCTTATCTCGAGCATGACAGCTCCCTGCGTGGTGACCGGCCTCGTACCACTTCATCGTCCGCCCGTCCACCCGGGACCGCATCCGGGGCCTCGCCCCCCGGCCACCCCGCTGGAGAGGTCCGGAGCGCCGCGCCGCAACCGCGGCAACGCTCCCACTGACCGACCGGAACCCCCTATTGCCCCATCCTGTGGGTTCCTTGTCGGTTTCCGGCACATCCGGCTACGGCCTGGGCTAGATTCGTGCCCCGCCGATCCCGCATCCATCGGCGATGTCGCAGGAAAGGCTCGGGGGGCGGCGCATGCGCGACTTCGGGAACGTCCGGGCTGCCGCCCCGCACCCGACGGGGTGGCCCGTCATGGCGGGAGGGCTCGCCGACAGCGTCTTCGACACGGCGCGCCGGGACCCCGGCCTGCCCCAGATCGCACGCCGCACCGAGCAGGTCGAAGACCCCTGGAGCCCGGTGACGGCCGTTGAACTGCGGGACGAAGTGGTCGATCTGGCCAGGGGACTCGTCGCCTCGGGCATCCGTCCCGGTCACCGCGTGGCCATCATGGCCCACACCCGTTACGAGTGGACCGTGCTCAGCTGCGCGCTGTGGGCGGTCGGCGCCGAAGTGGTGCCGATCTACCCGACCTCCTCGCACGAGCAGGTCGAGTGGATCCTCAAGGACTCGAGCTGCGTCGCCGTGGTCGTCGAGGACGAGCACGGGGTCATGACCGTCGGATCGGTGTGTGCCTCGCTGCCCCCACTGCGCCACGTCTGGCAGTTGGACGCCGCCGCGCTGGAGGCACTCGTGGAGCGAGGGCGTCCGGTCCCGGCCACGACCGTCGACTCGTTGCGCCGTATCGTGCTGCCGGACTCCACCGCCGTCATCGCCTACACCTCGGGCACGACCGGACACCCCTGCGGCTGCGCGCTCAGCCACCGCAATCTGGCGAGCCCCTGTGACACACTGCTGGCCGGCTGGGGACGCACCGCGGCACCACCCGGTGTACAGCCCGCCATCCTCGTCTTCCTGCCCTTCTCCCATGTGTACGGGCTGATGATCCAGGGGCTGTGTCTGCGCGGCGGCCTGCTCATGGGCCATGAACCCGAACTCCGTGCGGACGTCCTGGCCTCGTCGCTGCTGACCTTCCGCCCCACCTTCCTGTACGCGGTCCCGTTCGTCTTCGAGAAGCTCTACAAGAATTTCCTCCGCACGGCCGAGCAGGCGGGCCGGGGCGCCCTCTTCGAGCGGGCCGTGCGCACGGCGCAGGACTACGCCCTGGCGGTCGAGCGGCAGCGGCTGGGCACCGGGCCCGGGCCCGGTTTCGACCTCAAGCTGCAGCACGCCCTGTACGACAAGGCCGTGTACCGGAAGCTGCGCGCCGCGCTGGGCGGGCGGGTCTGCGGCGCCGTGTCCGGCGGATCGCCGCTGAACCGGGACCTCGTCCTGTTCTACGCCGGGATCGGGATCCTCGTGCACGACGGATACGGGCTCACCGAGACGAGCGGGGGCATCATCGCGCAGCCGGTGGGGCGGGAGAAGATCGGCACCGTGGGACGTCCCGTGCCGGGCGTCGAGGTACGGGTGGCACGGGACGGGGAGATCCTGGTGCGGGGCCCCTCGGTCTTCCAGGGGTACGTCAACGACGACCTGGGCACACACACGGCGGTCCGCGACGGCTGGCTGGCAACGGGCGATCTCGGACAGCTCGACTCCGAGGGGTATCTGTCCATCACGGGCCGCAAGAAGGACATCATCGTCACGAGCGGGGGCAAGAGCGTGTCCCCGGCGGCCCTGGAGGAGCGACTGCGGGTGCATCCACTGATCCATCAGGCGGTGGTCGTGGGCGACAACCGGCCCTGCGTGGGCGCCCTGATCACTCTGGATCCGGAGTTCGTGGCGCACTGGCGCGGCGCCCGGTTCGCGCCGGGCGACGCGCCCGGCCGTGAGGCCCGGGAACAGAACGCACTGCGGCAGGAGGTGGCCCGCGCCGTCGCCGCGGCCAACACCACGGTCTCCCGGTCGGAGTCCATCCGGGTCTTCCGCGTCCTGCCGGAGCCCTTCGACGTGGCCAACGGGCTGCTGACGCCGTCGATGAAACTGCGCCGGGATGTCATCGCACGCCGGTACGCGGTCGAGATCGACGCCATGTACCAGTCCGCGGCCCGCATTCCACGGGAGCGGAGATCGGAAGAGCTGCCGTCCTGGAACGACTCCGACGACGTGTTCCGGCGTGCGAGGTGAGCGGGCGACGCAGCCTCCGCGCCTGTGCGTGCAACGTCCGCTGGACCCCGGGCAGCCGCGCGAGGTCCGCGTCGGCGAGGCGGCGCCGCCCACGGCACCGGATTCGCCCGGTGCGGTGGCCGCGACACCCGCACTGAGCTGTCCGGATGCGCACCTGGGCCGGTGCGGCGCATTCTTGCTGTGACACCCACCCGACGGCCCGGGACGAGGGCAGACCGATGCAAGGGAGCGCCGAGCGCGCGGAGAGCGCATCCGGGACGCCGACCGCCGTGCTGACCGGCGCCGTGGCGGACGCGATCCGCGCCGTCGGCGGCTTCGCGGGCGGCGTGTACCTGCGCTGCAGCACGCCCGCGGTCCTGCGCCTGGCCGTGCTCGCCGGACTGCCGGGCCCATTGTTCCGGCCGTGGTCGCGGCTGCACATGGACCGGCAGTTCCCTGTCGCGGACACCTACCGGCTGGGCACGCCGGTGGTGCTCAACGACGCCGCGGAGACGATGCGGCGCTACCCGCAGCTTGCGGCGGGACTGCCGTTCCGCTTCGGCTCGGTGTACGTGCCCGTGGTGGGCGATACGACGACGTACGGCGTCCTGACCGTGCTGCGACCCTCGGCCGCGGACACCTCCGAGGCACTGCCCGACCGGGGCCGGCTGATGGCGATAGCGGACCGTCTGGGCGAAGCTTTGAGCGCCCTGGAGGCAGCCGGGGCTCCGGTGATCTGGGACCGCGAGCCGCTGTGTGTGCGGCCCCCGGCCACCGGAGTGCACCAGGGCTTCATCGGGCACTTCGTCTGGGACCCCACCGACGCCACGGTCACTGCCGACGACACCTTCTGGGAGCTGACCGGCGGCGCCAAGGACGACATCGCCCGGTCACCTGAGGCCCTCGCCGCGGCCATTTCCCCCGACGACGCGTACCTGGTGCTGTGCGCGCTGAGCGAGACGGCCGCCGGCTCCCCGCCGATGCGTCCGCTGCGGGTGCGGGCCGCGAACGGCTGCCGGCGGATGCTGGAGTTCTGGACCGAGGCATCGACGGGGCGGACGCACCGGGTCGGCGGGCTCGTGGTCGATCCGGGACCCGGACCGGCGGCGGAGGAGGCCACGGACCTCCTCCCGGACGGTGTGTTCGCGTTCGACCGGCTGGGCCTGATCACCTACGTCAACCCGCGGGCCGCGGACCTGCTGGGCCGCCCGCAGGCGGAGCTGGCCGGCCGGCCCCTGTGGGAAGCCGTCCCGTGGCTGGACCGGCCCGCCTACGAGGACCATCTTCGGGCGGCGCTGATCGCGCAGGAGCCCGTGCACTTCCAGGTCCGCCGCCCCACGGCGGGGACCGGGGACGAGTGCGACGGCGACTGGCTCACCCTTTCGGTCTATCCCGGCGTTGATGTCCTGACCTGCCGGGTGTTGCCGCTCGGGCACACCGCGGAGGCACCCTTGCTCGGCGATGCGGCGGCCACGACGGTAGAGGCGCTGAGGACGTGCGACGCGCCCGCCCCGGTGTACCGGCCCATCGTCCTCGCGATCGCGCTGTCCGAGGCGGTGACCGCGCGCCAGGTGTCCGAGGTGGTGATGCGTGAACTGTTGCCCGCGTTCGGCGGGCGTCGGCTGGCCATCTACCTGCTGCAGGAGCGGCATCTGTACCTGGCCTGGGAGACCGGCTTCCCGCCGAGGTTCCTCTCCCAGTTCGAAGGGGTCGGTCTCGATGCCGAACTGCCGGGCGTGGAGACCCTCACCACCGGTCGCCCCCTGTTCTTCGAGTCGATGCAGCAGCTGGAGGCCGCCTATCCGGGCATCCCGCTGGACACCCAGCAGGGGTCACGGGCCTTCCTCCCGCTGATCGCCTCCGGGCGTCCGGTCGGCTCCTGCATCCTGGGCTTCGAGCGCCCGCGTACCTTCAGCGCCGAAGAGCGAACCGTGCTCACCGCACTCGCCGGTCTGATCGCCCAGGCCCTGGAACGGGCCCGGCGCTACGACTCCGAGGCCGCCCTCGCCCGCGGTCTGCAGGAGGCCCTGCTGCCGCACCGCCTGTCCGCCCACCCGCTGGTGGAGACCGCCGGCTGCTATCTGCCCGGCACGCAGGGCATGGACGTGGGCGGCGACTGGTACGACGTCGTCGAGGCCGGCGAGGGGCTGGCCCTGGTCATCGGCGACGTACAGGGGCATGGCGTGCAGGCGGCGGCCACGATGGGCCAACTGCGCAGTGCCGTCCGGGCGTTCGCGCTCCGCGACCACGCCCCGCACCAGGTGATGAGCGGAACCAACCGGCTGCTCATCGATCTCGATCCGGACCAGTTCGCGAGCTGCTGCTACATCCGCCTGGACCCGCTCCTCGGGTACGCGCGGGCCGTACGAGCCGGGCATCCGCAGCCCCTGCTGCGCCACCCGGACGGCCTCACGGAGGTCCTGGACCTGCCGGGCGGGCTGGTGCTCGGGGTGGATCCACAGGCCCGCTACCCGGTGACGCATCTGCGACTGGAACCCGGTGCCGTACTGGCGCTGTACACCGACGGGCTGGTCGAGCGGCCGGGCGCCGACATCGACGAGGGCATCGACGTCGTGCGCAGGGCGCTCTCCGTCGCGGTGGAAGGCACGAAGCGCCGCGACGGACCCTGCCTGGGGGACATCGCGGACCGGCTCATGGAACGGGCGCGGCGCACCCCCGACCGCCCGGACGACATCGCACTCCTGCTGGCACGCTGCCACGAGCCTCCGGGCGACGGCGACGCGTAAAGCGGCGGCGCCCCTGCGGGAGCCGACGCCCTCTTCCGCGGCCGCCCACGGAGCATCCCCCCGCCCGTGGCCCGTCCATGATCCGGGCGACCTGTTGACGCGGACGCCGTACGGGTGCGGTGATGCTCCTTGGCACGACGGCCGACCGTGAGGCGAGGACTGTCCATCGATGGCTCTGCAGATCAGCGCGACCAATCCGGAGCATCCCGCTCTCCTGCTCGACCTGCCCTGGCAACTGCCCCTGGAGGAGTGGCCGGAGCACTACCTCGTGCCGCTGCCGCGCGGTATCTCCCGGCACGTGGTGCGCTACGCGCGCGCCGGAACGGAGGTCGTGGCGGTCAAGGAGCTCGCCGAGCGGCCCGCGGTACGGGAGTTCGAGCTGCTGCGGGACCTCGACCGGCTCGGCATCCCGGCGGTGGACCCGCTCGCCGTGGTCACGGGTCGCACCGACCGGGGCGGCGAGCCGCTGGAACCGGTGCTGATCACCCGGCACTTGGGCGGCTCGATGCCGTACCGGTCGATGTTCGAGACGACGCTGCGGCCCGCCACCATGCACCGGCTCATGGACGCGCTGGCCGTGCTCCTGGTGCGCCTGCATCTCGCGGGGTTCGCCTGGGGCGACTGCTCGCTGTCCAACACCTTGTTCCGGCGGGACGCGGGCGCCTACGCCGCGTATCTGGTGGACGCCGAGACCGGGGAGCTGCATCCCCGGCTGAGCACCGGACAGCGTGATTACGACCTCGACCTCGCGCGCGTCAACATCAGCGGCGAACTCCTCGACCTGGAGGCGTCGGGGGCGCTGCATCCGTCCGTGGAGCCCGTCGCGTTCGGCACGGAGATCTGCGAGCGGTACACCCGGCTGTGGGACGAGCTGACCCGCACGTCCGTGTACCCGGCGGGCAAGTACCACTACATCGACCGCCGCATCCGCCGTCTCAACGACCTAGGGTTCGACGTCGAGGAGATGCAGATCGCGCATTCGGCGAACGGCGACACGGTCACCTTCGTCCCCAAGGTCGTCGACGCGGGACACCACCAAAGGCAGTTGCTCAGGCTGACCGGACTCGACACCGAGGAGAACCAGGCCCGGCGGCTGCTCAACGACCTGGAGAGCTGGATGGCCACACAGGACGACTACGCGCCCGGCGACCCCCTCGCCGCCCGGCCCGAGGTCCTCGCCCACCGCTGGGTGCGCGACGTGTTCCGGCCCACCGTGCGCGCCGTACCGCGCGAGCTGCGCGGCTCGATGGATCCCGCCGAGCTCTACCACGAACTGCTCGAACACCGCTGGTACCTGTCCGAGCGCGCCCAGCACGACATCGGTCTGGACACCGCCGTCGAGGACTACATCGCGAACATCCTGCCCAAGGTCCGCGAGACGCTCGCCGATCCCAAGGACGCGGACGTTCCCGTGCCGCCGTCGGTGTGAACGTTCCGGCGGGCCCGCACCCGGAGCTGTACGTCGTCGATGATGGTCCCCGCCCGCGCGGCGGCCGGGCGGCGTTGCGATGATGGCGCCGAAGGCCCGGCCGGACCGCCACCGGCCGGATGTCGAGAGGCAGGGAGAACAGCACATGACCCCCACCCGTGGGACGTCCGTGGACATCCCCACCCAGGACGGCACGGCCGATGCCTACCTGGCCCACCCGGACGACCACAGCCCCCACCCCGCGGTTCTGCTCTACATGGACGCCTTCGGGCTGCGCCCTTACCTGAAGAAGATGGCCGACCGCCTCGCCGAGAACGGCTACACCGTTCTCGTGCCCAATGTCTTCTACCGTCACGGTCGGGCGCCCGTCGTCGAACTACCGGACTTCATCGACACGTCCGAGCGCCCGGAACTCCTCCAGCAGATCTCGCCGCTCATCCAGTCGCTGACGCCCGAACTGGCGGAGCGCGACGCCGAGGCCTATCTGCGCTGGCTCGCCGACCGCCCCGAGGCCGCGGACGGGCCCGTCGGTGTCACCGGCTACTGCATGGGCGCCCGGCTGGCCCTGCGCACCGCCGGTACCCATCCGGATCGGGTCGCCGCCGTGGCCGGGTTCCACGGCGGACGTCTGGCGACCGACACTCCCGACAGCCCTCATCTGGTGGCCGACCGCATCACGGCGGAGGCGTACTTCGGCCACGCCGACCAGGACCCCTCGCTGCCGTCCGAACAGATCGAACGGCTGGACAAGGCGCTCACGGAGGCGGGCGTCCGCCACCGGGGCGAGGTCTATCCCGGAGCCCGCCACGGCTTCACCCAGGCGGACACCTCGAGCTACCACCCCGAGGCGACGGAACGCCACTGGAGGGAGCTGCTGGCCCTCCTGGACCGCACCCTGCGGGGCGCGGACAGCGCCTCCTAGATCTTGGTCGCCGAACTCCCGTTGTCCGCCCGGAGGGCGGGCCTCGCGGCGGCGTGGGGGCGCCTGCCGCTCGTGCGAAGCCGAGAGTGCGTGCATGGCGTCGCGAGGCAGGCGGGCGTGTCACGACAGGGCCCCGGTCAGTAGCCGGTGGCAGCCCGTCGCGCCTGTTACGGGCGCCGGGAAACGTCCGCAGTCGCCCGGGGGCGTGCCAAGCCCGGGGCGGGCGCGGCTTCGGCGCGACCGAGCCGCCGGGTCCGCTCCGGGATCAGGCGGGCGGTACGACCGCCACCGGGCAGGGCGCGTGATGCACCAGGGCGTGCGCCACCGAGCCGATGCGCGGGCCCACCGGCCGGGAGGCGTGGCGGCCCACCACCACGAGCTGGGCGTGCCCGGCCGCGGAGAGCAGCACCTGGCCTGCACTGCCCATCTCCACGTGCTCGGTCACCGGCACGTCCGGGAAGCGTTCCCGCCAGGGGCGCAACGCCTCGTCGAGCGCCTTCCTCTCATAGGGCTCCAGGCCGCCGGCCTCGTCGAGCAGCTTCAGCGATCCGGGGCTGTAGGCGAAGACGGGCGGCAGGCTCCAGGCCCTCACGACCCGGACGGCCGCTGACCGCGCCGCGGCCGTGGCGAACGCGAACCCGAGCGCGAGCGCGCTGTCGTCCGGCCCGCCGTGCTGGCCGACGACGATCTCGCGGCCGGCCGCCTCCGTCGCGGCCCGGTCGTCGGAGCGGACCAGCACCACGGGCCGGGTGGACTCGGCGATCACCTGTTGTCCCACGGACCCGAGCAGGAAGCCCACGATCGCGCCGTGCCCGCGCGAACCCAGTACCAGCAGCTCGGCCGCGGCCGCCTCGGCGACCAGCGTCCCTACCGGCGACCCCTCCGGCGCCTCTGCGGTCGCGGTCAGCTCCGGGTGCCGTTCGCTGACGGTGCGCCGAACCCCCTCCACGGTCTCCCTCGCCCAGCCCGCCTGGGTGTCACGGTCGGCGGCCGGGGCGATCTCGTAGGGCTGCCACTCCCAGGCGTGCACGATCCGCAGGGGCAGGCCCCGGCGTACCGCCTCGCGAGCCGCCCAGGCCGCCGCGGCGACGCTCTCCGGTGATCCGTCCACTCCCACAGCGATGGGGCGGGTCATACGGCTGCCTCCCTGTTCGTGATCCGGCGGTCCCACGGTACCGATCCGGATGCTCTCCGGGTTCCGGAGCGAAACCGGACGATCGAACATACGATGGGCGGGACGCCGATGAGTTCGGAGTGAGAGACTTTATGACACAGGCTGCCAGCGCAGCTGCACGGACCGTCATCCTGACCGTGGACGACGACCCGGGGGTGTCGCGTGCCGTGGCGCGCGATCTGCGCCGCCGCTACGGCGAGTCGTACCGGATCGTGCGCGCCGAGTCCGGTGAGAGCGCCCTGGAGGCGCTGCGGGAGCTGAAGCTGCGCGGCGACCTGGTGGCCGTGATCATGGCCGACTACCGGATGCCGGAGATGAACGGCATCGACTTCCTGGAACAGGCCCTGGACGTCTACCCGGGCGCGCGGCGGGTGCTGCTGACCGCGTACGCGGACACCGGCGCGGCCATCGACGCGATCAACGTCATCGATCTCGACCACTACCTCCTCAAGCCGTGGGATCCGCCCGAGGAGAAGCTCTACCCGGTCCTGGACGATCTGCTGGACGCCTGGCGGGCCTCCGACTACCGGCCTGTCGCCACCACCAAAGTGGTGGGTCACCGCTGGTCCTCGGGGTCCTCGCGGGTGCGCGAATTCCTTGCTCGCAACCAGGTGCCCTACCGCTGGTACTCGGTGGACACGCCAGAGGGACAGCGGCTGCTGGCCGCGGCCGGGCAGGACGGTGTGCGGCTGCCGCTCGTGGTCACCCCGGACGGCACGCCGCTGGTCGAGCCGGAAGACCCGGAACTCGCGGCCCATGTGGGTCTTGCGACGACACCGACCGCGGACTTCTACGACCTCATCGTGATCGGCGGTGGGCCCGCCGGGCTCGGGTCCGCCGTGTACGGGGCGTCGGAGGGCCTGCGGACCCTGCTCGTGGAGCGGTCCGCGACCGGCGGACAGGCGGGGCAGAGTTCGCGGATCGAGAACTACCTCGGCTTCCCGGACGGAGTGTCGGGCGCCCAGCTGACCGACCGGGCGCGCCGCCAGGCGAAGAAGTTCGGCGCCGAGATCCTCACCGCGCGCGAGGTCTCCGCTCTGGAGGTCAACGGGGCGGCGCGCATCGTGCGGTTCTCGGACGGGCCCGCGATCGCCGCGCACAGCGTGATTCTGGCGACCGGTGTGTCGTACCGGCAACTGAATGCGCCCGGTCTTTCGGAGCTGACGGGGTGCGGGGTCTTCTACGGCTCGGCGCTGACGGAGGCGCCCGCATGCTCGGGGCAGGACGTGTACATCGTCGGCGGCGCCAACTCCGCGGGCCAGGCGGCGATGTACCTGTCCCGGAACTCCAAGTCGGTCACCCTGCTCATACGGGGCGAGTCGCTGTCGGCGTCGATGTCCTACTACCTGATCCAGCAGATCTCCGAGGCGCCGAACATCACGGTGCGCACCGGCACCGTGGTGGAGGCGGCGCACGGCAGCGACCACCTGGAGCAACTGACACTGCGCGACGTGATGAGCGGGCACACCGAACTCGTCGACGCGCAGTGGCTGTTCGTGTTCATCGGGGCTGCCCCGCTCACGGACTGGCTGGAGGGGACCGTCCTGCGGGACGCGAACGGGTTCATCCTGACCGGTCCCGACATGACCTGCGACGGACAGCCGCCGCGTGACTGGGAGCTGGAGCGGCCCCCGTACCACTTGGAGACCAATGTGCCCGGTGTGTTCGTGGCGGGCGACGCGCGCGCCGAGTCCGCCAAGCGGGTCGCTTCCGCGGTGGGCGAGGGAGCCATGGCCGTGATGCTCGTCCACCGGTATCTGGAGCAGTCATGAACCCACAGCACGGGGAGCGGTCGTGAGCGGCCGGCCGATGACGTGCGACCAGGCGGAGCTGAAGACGCTCTTCCTGTTCGAAAAGCTGAACGACGACCAGCTGGCGCGGCTGTGCCGGGAGGGGCGGGTGGAGCAGTTCGAGCCCGGCACGGTGTACACCGAGGGCGAGCCTGCCACCTGCTTCTTCGTCCTCCTGGAGGGCACCGTGGTGCTGTTGCGCCGGGTCGGCGCCGACGACGTGGAGATCTCGCGGACGTCGCAGCGCGGGGTGTACGCGGGCGCCTTTCAGGCCTATCTCGGCGAACGAGCCCGATCCGCGCAGTACGCCGGGTCCCTGCGGGTCACCGAACCGTCGCGGTTCTTCGTCCTGCCCGCCGACACCTTCGCCTCGATCATGCGGGACTGGTTCCCGATGGCGGTGCATCTGCTGGAGGGGCTGTTCTTCGGCTCCAGGAACACGCAGCAGGTCATCAACCAGCGGGAGCGGCTGCTGGCGCTGGGGTCCCTGTCCGCGGGTCTGACCCACGAGCTCAACAACCCGGCCGCCGCGGCCGTGAGTGCGACGGCGGCGCTGCGCGAGCGGGTCGCCGGGATGCGGCACAAGCTGGGCATGATCGCCGCCCGGCGGTACGAGCCGGAGACGCTGCTGACGTTGGTCGACATCCAGGAACGGACGGCCGAACAGGTCGCCAAGGCGACGCCGCTCAGCCCTCTGGAGGCCTCCGACCGCGAGGACGCGATCGGCGACTGGCTCGACGACCGCGACATCCAGGGCGGCTGGCAGCTCGCGCCGACCTTCGTCCAGGCCGGCCTCGACACCGACTGGCTCGACCAGGTCGCGGCGGCCGTCGACGAGCGGACCCTCGAGAGCGCGATCCGCTGGCTCAACTACACGGTCGAGACCGAGCTGCTCATGAACGAGATCGAGGACTCCACGACCCGGGTCTCCACCCTCGTCAACGCGGCCAGACAGTACTCCCAGCTGGACCGGGCGCCTTACCAGAACGCCGATGTGCACGAACTCCTCGACAGCACGCTGCTGATGCTCTCCGGGAAGATCGGCGACCGGATCACGCTCGTCAAGGAGTACGACCGCACGCTGCCGAGCATTCCCGCCTATCCCGGCGAGCTGAACCAGGTGTGGACGAACCTCATCGACAACGCCGTCTCGGCCATCAACGACGTGGGCGGCGAGGGCACGTTGACCGTACGGACCGCGCTCGACCGCGACCAGGTGCTCGTCGAGTTCCGCGACACGGGCCCGGGGGTGCCGCCGGAGATCCGCAACCGCATCTTCGACCCCTTCTTCACCACCAAGCCGGTCGGCCAGGGCACCGGGCTCGGCCTGGACATCTCCTGGCGCATCGTCGTCAACAAGCATCACGGCAGCCTGGATGTCCAGTCCGTGCCGGGCGACACGCGCTTCCAGGTACGGCTGCCCCTGACCTCTGCCGAGTCCGATGTCATCGAGCCGGAGGCCACGGCGCAGCCGGTTTCCCAGGCCTCACCGGAGACGTCATGACCACAGAGAACTCAATCGACCCCAGCGTCCCACCGAGCGGCACCGGCTGTGTGGAGTGCGACGAGGCAGGCGGCTGGTGGTTCCATCTGCGGCGGTGTGCGCAGTGCGGGCACATCGGCTGCTGCGACGACTCGCCCGCCAAGCACGCCACGGCTCACTTCCAGGCCACCGGGCATCCAGTGATCCGCAGTTTCGAGCCGAGCGAACACTGGTTCTGGGACTACACCACGTCCGAACTGTACGAGTCCGGGCCCGAACTCACTCCCCCGGCCTGCCATCCCGAGGACCAGCCTGTGCCGGGACCGGCGGGGCGGGTGCCGGCGAACTGGGCGGAGACGCTCCGCTAGGTGAGCCGTTGACAGTCGGGGGGATCAAGCGGTCGCCACGGTGCGGACCGTGTGGTTTGTGGCGCAGTTCCCCGGGCCCCTGAGGGGACGCGGCCGACCTCCGCAAGCGGCACCGGCAGCCGGGGCGGTGACAGCCGGGCCTACTGGCTGTCCGACGAGGGGCCGGGTATGGCGCTGACCGAGGAGGAGACCGGCGGACACGACGCCCTCACCGCTTGGCCGGGCGCCGACGTCGGGCCGGTGACCGCGCACGTCCGCAGCTGCCGGCCCCTCGTGCCCGGCCGTCTGCTGCTGTGCACGGACGGCCTGTGGCGGTACCTGCCGGACGCCGCCCGGCTGCGGGCCGTGCTCGGACACCGCCCGCCGGTCGCGCGGGCCGATGCGCGCACGCTGGTCGGTCACGCCCTGGACGCGGGCGGGCGGGACAACGTCACCGCCGCCGTCATCCGTGTGGAGCCGAGGCCTCCCGGGACGTGAGCGGCGCCCGCTGGCGGCGCAGCGGACCGCCGTGCAGGGGTGTGGTGTGCCAGCGGGCCGTGAAGGTGCCGTCGTCGAGGGTGCAGGTCACCGTCAGACGGTGCGGTGTCTCCAGGAAGACGACATCGACGCGCAGGGCGCCGGAGTCGGTCCAACCCCCGCTCGCCGCCGTGGGGACCGGGCTTTCGTCCACGGACCAGCCGGAGCCCGGAAGGCGCAGTGCGAGACGCTCCTCGCCCTCCACGAGAGTCACCGTCCAAGCGCCGTCCGCCGCGGCGACCTCGACCTCCGTCAGGGTCGGCTGGTCCGCTGAGCGGCCGCCCCAGGGCGTGAAGCGGGCCCCCGGCCAAGGACCGGACGCCGTCGGTCGGGGGCGCGCTGCGACCGGCGGCAGGGCGAGGCGCTCGAGGCGGTGCTGCAGCGCCTTGTCCTCGTCGGTGCGGCCGGCGAGCGGACCGGGACCGAAGGCGGGCAGCAGATGGCGCCACATCGCGTCGAGCAGTTTCTGCATCTGCTCGGTGGCCGCGGTGGTCGCGATCACGGCGTCGTGCTCGGGAAGGACGACGCAGAACTGGCCGTACGCCCCGTCGCCCCGGTATCCGTGGCGCGACATCCAGAACTGGAAGCCGTAGCCCTGCTGCCAGTCCGACGCGGCGCCCTCGGCCGTCCCGTCGGCGTTGGAGATGTGCGGGCGGGTCGCCTCCGCCACCCAGGAGGACGGCAACAGACGGTTGCCCTCCCACACGCCGTCCTGGAGGTACAGCAGGCCGAGGCGGGCGACCGCGTCCGTGGTGGCATGCAGGCCGCTGAAACCGAGGTCACGGCCGCGTGGATGCTGGATCCAGCCGACCTCGCCGATGCCGAGCGGGTCGAGGATCCTCGGGCGCAGGTACTCGGTCAGGGACTGGCCGGACAGCCGCTGCACCAGCGCGGCCAGCGTGTAGGTCGTGGGCTGGTTGTACGCGAAGACCGTCCCGGGATCGCGGTCCGGCGGGATCAGCAGGAAGCCGCGCACGGGCTCGGCGCGGTCGAGCGCGAACGCCTCGGCGTTCGTCTCGGCGAGGTGCCCGCTCGCCATGGACGCGACGTGCCGGACGAGCATGGCGCGGCTGCGCGGGTCGGTGATGTCCGCCTCGAACTCCGGGAAGTACGAGATCACGGGCGCGTCGAGGTCGAGCAGTCCGTCGGCGACGGCCGCTCCGGCGGCCGTCGAGGTGAAGCTCTTGCTGAGCGAGTACAGCAGGTGGGGGCGCTCGGCGGAGTACGGCCCCCACCAGCCGGAGGCGACCAGACGGCCGTGCCGCAGGATCATGAGGCTGTGCGGCTCGATGTCCGGCGCCGACTCGACCGCGTCGAGGAACGCCTGGATCCCCCGGGCGTCCATCCCTTGCTCGGCGGGTGTGCTGACGGGCAACGGGCGGGTGCTCATCCGGCGGGCTCCTGGACTCTTGCGGGCGGGTGATCAGGACTGCGGTTCGCTGTATCGGCCATCCTTCCGCTGCGGCTCGGGGCGTGTCCACGGCACGACCGCCGGATCCCGAAGCCCAGTTTCCGTGTCCCCCGACCGGGAACCCGCGCTTTATGGTGCAAATCGGATACACGATGATGACCGAACAGACGGGCCCGCGTGAGCTCGTCGACCATGTGGTGCGGGCCGAGGAGGCAGGGTTCGACTTCTCGGTGACCTCGGACCACTACTTCCCTTGGCTTCGGACCCAGGGGCACTCGCCGTACGCGTGGAGTGTGCTGGGTGCCGCCGCGCAGGCCACCTCGCGCATCCCCCTGATGACGTATGTGACCTGCCCGACGGTCCGCTACCACCCGGCGGTGGTCGCCCAGAAGGCCGCGACGGTGCAGCTACTGTCGCAGGGCAGGTTCCGGCTGGGGCTGGGCTCAGGCGAGAACCTCAACGAGCATGTGGTGGGCGAGGGCTGGCCGTCCGTCGAGGTGCGGCACGAGATGCTGGAAGAGGCCGTCGGTATCATCCGCGACCTGTTCGGCGGAGGTCACGTCAGCCACCGGGGCACGTACTTCAGCGTGGACTCGGCACGGCTGTGGGACCTGCCGGACGAGCCGCCGCCGATCGGTATCGCCGTCTCCGGTGAGCGGTCATGCGCCCTGGCCGGCCACCTGGCCGACCTCGTCATCGCCGTGGAGCCGAAGCGGGAGCTTCTCACCGCCTTCGACCGGCACGGCGGCCAGGGCAAGCCACGCGTGGGCCAGTTGCCGGTCTGTTACGACAGGGACCGGGACGCCGCCGTGCGCCGCGCATACGAGCAGTTTCGCTGGTTCGGCGGCGGCTGGAAGGTCAACTCCGAGCTGCCGCACCCCGATTCGTTCGAGTCGGCCACGCAGTACGTCAGGTCCGAGGACGTGGCCTCCTCGATCCCGTGCGGCGACGACCCGGCCGACTTCGTCGAGGCCGTACGGCCCTACGCCGAGGCGGGTTTCACGGAGGTAGCGCTGGTGCAGGTGGGTGGCGACACGCAGACCGCGTTCACGGAGTGGTCGGCGAAGGAGCTGCTGCCGGCGCTGCGGGAGTCCCTGCGCTGACCGCAACGGGGACGCGGCGGCGGGGTGTTGACCGTACGCCGCCATAATGATCGAATGGTCGCCTCCTCCCCCACATCCTTTCTCCGGTCCCAGCAGCGCATCCGCGTCGTGATCGTCGGCGCGGGCCCCGCCGGGCTGACCCTCGCCAACGTCCTGCGCGACGCCTCCGTGGACTGCGTCGTCCTGGAGGCCGAGAGCCGGGAGTTCATCGAACAGCGGCCCCGAGCGGGATTCATCGAGGAATGGGCCGTGCGGGCGCTGGAGCGGCACGGGCTGGCCGGGCGGCTGCTGGAGCGGGCGCAGACGCACAGCGAGTGCGAGTTCCGCATCGGCGGCGAACGGCATCGGTTCTCCTACACAGAGGTGTCCGGACACCACCACTTCGTCTATCCGCAGCCCCTGCTCGTCACGGATCTGGTACGGGAGTACGCGGATGTCAGGGACGGCGACATCCGGTTCGGCGTACGCGAGGTGGAACTGCACGACGTCGACACCGAGGAACCGTCGGTGTCGTACACCGATCCCGGCTCGGGCGAACGCCGACGGATCGCCTGTGACGTGATCGCCGGCTGTGACGGCGCACGCGGTGTGACGCGGGCCTCGCTGCCGCCGGGGCGCGCCCACGTCGCCCGGCTCGACTACGGCGTGGGCTGGCTCGCGCTGCTCGCGGAGGCGCCGCCGTCGTCGGACTGCGTCGTCTTCGGGGTCCATCCACGCGGTTTCGCGGCCCACATGGCCCGCGGCCCGCAGGTCACGCGCTACTACCTCCAGTGCCCGCCCGGCGACGACCCGGAGAACTGGCCGCACGAACGGGTCTGGTCCGAGCTGCGCGAACGGCTGTCCGTGGCAGGTGCTCCGCCGCTGACCGAGGGGCGCCTGATCGAGAAGCGCGTACTGGACATGCACAACTACGTGGTGCAGCCGATGGCGTACGGGAGGCTGTTCCTGGCTGGCGACGCGGCCCACCTCGTGGCGCCGATCGCGGCGAAGGGCATGAACCTCGCCCTGTACGACGCGCTGCTGCTCGCGCACGCGCTCGTGGCGTACTACCGCACGGGAGACGCCGATGGCCTGCGCGACTACTCGGCGGCGTGCCTGCGGCGCGTGTGGGAGTACCAGGAGTTCTCGGAGTGGTTCGCCGAATTGCTGCACGGACCGTCCTCGGGCGATCCGTTCCGCGCGGGCAACGCCACCGCCCGGCTGCGGCGGCTGTTGGACTCCCCTGTCGCGGCGGCCGCGTTCGCGGAGTCGTACATCGGCTCGGGCGGGAACAGTAACCGACGGAAACAGTAACCGACGGTAAGCTACTAGCGAGTAGAGGGTGGGCCGTGTTTTCGCACGTGTGAGCGGCAGAAGGGGAATTGAGGAAAACCCGTCCGTAGAAATCGCCTTTCTTTGAACACCCACCGTCACGCCCGCCGTACAACCGGGAAACCGGAGAGTCCGGTGCGCAGCGAGGGATGACGATGGACCACGGGCAGGCCTCCACACGGGAGTTGATCGCCGGACGGTACCGGGCGCTCGAGGTCGTCCACGAGGAGGAGGGACGGGCCGTCTGGCTCGGCGAGGACGTGGAGTTCGGGCGGCCGGTGTCGCTCACCGAGTCGCGGCTCGCGCCGTTGCAGCCCGAGGTCACGCCGCGCCGCACGGTCGCCCGGATCCTGCGCGAGTCGGAGACCCTGGAGTTGCTCTGCCCCGGCCGGGTCGCCACCGTCCTCGACGTGGTCGACGACAACGGTGTCCTGTGGACCGTGACCGAACGGATCGAAGGCACCCCTCTCGGAGTGGCCCTCGCCCGCGGCCCCCTCAACTACGTGAGGGCGGCCCGAATCGGCCTCGGAATCCTCGATGTACTGGAGGCCGCCCACCGCCGCGGGGTGACACACGGAGACCTGAGCCCCGGGCAGGTGTTCGTACAGGAGGGAGGCGGTGTCGTGGTGACGGGATTCGGGCTGATCGGCACATCCGTCGCCCAGCGGGTCACCGCGCCTTCGTATGCCTCCCCCGAGCAGGCGCGTGGCTCGAGCGCGGGTCCGGCGGCGGACCAGTGGGCGCTGGGGGCGCTGCTGTACGCGATGGTGGAGGGACGTCCGCCGTTCAAGGACCGAGGCCCGGTGGAGGCGACGCTGCGCGCGGTGGACCGGCTGCCGCTGCGCTCCCCGCTGAACGCCGGCCCGCTCGCTCCTGCCGTCACCGGGCTGCTGCGCCGCGACGCCCTGGAGCGGGTGCCGGAGCCCGTGGTGCGCGCCTCGCTGACGCGCATCGTGAGTGAAGACCTCGACGAGCCCACTCAGCAGGCGGTGATGCCGCGCTTCCGAGGCGCGTGGCAGTTCGCCCACCGGGCCGGGCGGGCGTGGGGAAGGCCGGCGGTCCGCAGGTCGGTGCTGGTGGGCGCGGGGCTGGTGGTCGCGGCCTCGTCGGTCGCCGTCCTCGTCGCGGCGGGCCACCCGGACGGGGGCCGTGCGTCCGCGTCCGGCACGGAGCCGTCCCGCTCCGACGCGCCCTCCACGTCGACGGGCCCGACCGGCGACAGCATCGACCGCAAGGCGCTCCCCACCGCGTCGAGTTCGGCCACGGCTCCGTCCCCGTCCGCGTCCTCGAGCGCAACCCGGGATCCGAACGCGGGCTTCCACCGCTACGCGGCCCCCGAGGGCTTCTCCGTCTACCTGCCGCAGGGCTGGAAGCGCGTCCATACGGAGAAGGCCGCCGAAGGCACCTACCGTGTGACGCTCGGCGCGAGCGGGGACCCGCGCACCCTGACGGTCACCTACAGCGTGCGCCTCGGTCCGGACCCGGTCGCGGTCTGGCGGGACCTGGAGCCGTCCCTGCAGAGCACGTACGGCGACTACTCGCGGGTGGGCGACATCAAGGCCGTCACCTACCAGGGTTACCAGGGCGCCGACATGGAGTGGCTGTCCACGGTGGACGGCGTCCGGGTGCGCACCTTCGGCCGCGGCTTCCTCATCGGCGGCAACCGCGGCTTCTCCCTGCGCTGGGCGACCCCCGCCGCCGAGGCCGGGAACACCACCGACCAGCGGGCGTTGAACGTGTTCCTGCGAACCTTCCGCCCGACGACTACCTGACGGCGCACCAGGGGCTCACCCGGGGGCCACAGTTCTGCGGTCCGGACCGCGCCCCCGTGCGGACCGGACCACAGAAGTGGTGACAGCCGGGTTCAGGCCACCGGTCCATGCCGGCGCTCACCAACGGCTCTCGGGAACCCGGCGGTCCGACGTGCGCCGGGCGAGCCACAGAGCGACCGCCTCTGCTATCGGCTGGCCGGTCTCCAGCTCGATGAAGCCGAACTGCCCGCCCTGGTTGCACTCCACTCACGTCCTGGTCCGACGTGAGGATGAGGACCGTCATCCGGGTACGGGCCGTCAGTCGTCGAAGTGGGTCTGGGAACCGGCGGTGGACGTCGTCGTGCCGACCGCCAAAAGCAGGTCCCGGTAACTCACGGCGGGACGGCCGTCGGGGAGCACGTTCAACTGCCGGGAGGAGTCGAAGCGGTACGGCGTCTCTACGGCCGGGAGCCCTCTGGGACGGGCGTAGTTGAGGGTGAACGGTCGCACGGGGAACCTCCGCGTTCTAGGTGTGGCTCTTCCCAACCCTTTACGTCTTCCTCGCGTAAGGAATTCATCACTTTCCGCCACATCAGGGTGAAGGTCATCACATTGCCCGGACACAACCGGCTGGTATCGGGAGGCGTCCCGGCACGCCGGATGCGCACTGAACAGCGGCAGGACAGCCCAGCAGGACGTCAGTCAGTGCCCGAGCCACGACCACCGGAACCCGAGTATCAGCATCAATGTCAGTGCCCTCGGCAACAATGCCGGGCAAAGATCATCCGGCCTCCCGGGCGGGATGCCCTCCGTCCGTGCCCCCGAAAGGCTGACCGACCATGACGCGCCCTCGGCTCAGTTCCCGTGCTGCCGAAGTGCTGCGCCTGATCACGAACCAGCACCTGCCGGTCTTCCTCACGGTCCATGCGAACGGGCGGCACCGGTGGGGCTGTTGGCAGTCCGGCGGCCGTCCCGTGGCGCTGCCCACCGACGAGTGCGACGCGCTGTACGAGGCAGGGCGGATCGTGCTCGGCGACCCGGTGGTCGACCGGGCCAAGACCACATACCGGGTACGGGCCGCCGCGCGCGGTGCCTCCCACGCGGCACGCTCCGCCCTGACCGCCTGACGGTCCGACCGGTCGGGGCATCCCGCCGACCGGTCTTCCGGCGTGCGCCTACCAGCGGCCCTCGACCTGCTCCTTGATCCGCCGGTCGTACAGATCCCGGATCGCGTCGAGCGTGTCCTGCGAGAGCGGAGGCAGCTTCGCGACCGCCGCGTTGGCGCGGGCCTGGTCCGCCGACCGGGCACCGGGGATGACGGTGGTCACGCCGGGCTGCTGGACGACCCAGGCGAGCGCCAGCTGGGCCGGGGTGAAGCCCTCCGGGGCGAGCCCGGCGAACTCGGCCGCGGCCTCCACGCCCGTCGCGAAGTCGACGCCGGAGAACGTCTCGCCCTGGTCGAAGGCTTCCCCGTGCCGGTTGAAGGACCGGTGGTCGTTCGCGGCGAAGACCGTGTCCTTGGTGTACTTGCCCGACAGCAGACCGGAGGCCAGCGGCACACGCGCGATGATGCCCACGCCGGCCTCCCGAGCGGCCGGGAGGACCTCCCGCAGCGGCTTCATGCGGAACGGGTTCAGGATGATCTGCACGCTCGCCACGTTCGGGCGGGCGATCGCGGTCAGCGCCTCGTCGCACGTCTCCACACTCACGCCGTACGCGGCGATACGGCCCTCCTCGACCAGGGTGTCGAGGGCGTCGTACACCTCGTCGGAGGAATAGACGGGCGTCGGCGGGCAGTGCAGCTGCACCAGGTCGATGCGATCGACCCCGAGATTGCGCCGGGAGCGGTCGTTCCAGGCGCGGAAGTTGTCCAGGACGTAGTTCTGCGGGATCTGGTCGAGGCGCCGGCCCATCTTGGTCGCCACCAGCACGTGCAGATCGGGCCTGCCGAGCAGGAAGGCGGCGATGGTCTGCTCGCTGCGCCCGTCGCCGTACACGTCGGCGGTGTCGAAGAAGGTCACCCCAGCTTCGGCCGCCGCCTCCAGTACCTCATGGGCGTCCTTGTCGTCGACGTCGCCCCAGTCCGCACCCAGTTGCCACGTGCCCAGGCCGATGACCGACGCGTGCTGCCCCGACCTGCCGAATTCTCGCTCTTCCATGCGGCCAGTCTGTCACCCGCACCCGCGCGTGGCCGGAACGCCCCCGTCCTGCGCGCCTCACCGGGAAGTCGTCACCGGCCGGGTGCGGCACGCCCGCACACACCGACTAGATTGATGGCCGCCGACCGAGGAGCAGCCAGCCGTGCCCGCCCGCCCCCGCCTTCTGTACGTGACCGACCTGGCCTACCAGGCCCGCGGGCGGCGTTACTGCGACGAGGACATCGCTCTCTCCTCCCGGCTGCGCGGGGACTTCGACATCGCCCTGTGCCATCCGCTGGACGCCGGGGCGCTGCTGGACGGCTTCGACGCCGTCGTGGTGCGCAACAGCGGACCCGTGCTGCACTACCAGGAGGCGTACGACACCTTCCGTGCCCGGGCCGTGGCGCGCGGCAGCCGTGTGTACAACCCGCTGACCGGCCGGGCCGACATGGCGGGCAAGCAGTATCTGCTCGACCTGACGGCAGCCGGGCATCCGGTCATTCCCACCGCCGACCGGCCGGAGGACCTGGACCGGCTGCCCGAGACCGATCTGTACGCGGTCAAACCCAAGGCGGGAGCGGACTCCATCGGTCTGGACTTCGTGCCCGGAGACCGGCTGAAGGACCTGGCCTGGGGCGACATCCTGGTCCAGCCGCGCATCGACTTCCGCTACGAGGTGTCGTTCTACTACGTCGACGACGTCTTCCAGTACGCCCTCCACGCCCCCGACCCCGGGCGGCGCTGGGTCCTCGAACCATACGCGCCCACGGACGCAGACCTCACCTTCGCCCGGCGCTTCATCGACTGGAACACCCTCGAGCACGGTATCCAGCGCGTGGACGCCTGCCGCACCCGGGACGGGGTCCTCCTGCTGGTCGAGCTGGAGGACCTCAACCCCTATCTGTCCCTCGACCTCGTCCCCGGCCGGACCGGCGACGCCTTCGTCGCCGCGATGACGGCCTCGCTCCACCGGTATCTGGAGGCGGAGCCCCGCGTCTGACGTCCTCGGCCCGGCGGTCGCACCGAGGCGGTCAGCCGGTGGCGGGCGGTGCGGTCCGTCGCAGCTTCCGTACGGCGAGGGCCAGGTGGAGGCGCAGGCGCCCGTGCGGGGAGTGCACGTCCCAGCCGAGCACGTGTTCCAGCTGCGTCAGGCGCTCCTGCAGCGTGGAGTGATGCACCGTCAGCTCCGTCGCCGCGGACCGCAGGCTGGGGGAGGACGCCACGGCGTGCAGGGTCGCGGCCGCCCACGGGTTCTCGGCGACGGCACGCTCCACCGCGAGCAGATCCGGGATCGCGGGTGTGTCCGGCCCGACCGCGTCGGCGAGCAGGGCCAGAGCGCCCAACGCGTCGGCGTGGACCGTGCGCGGCCCCGGGTCCTGCGGGGTCCCCTCGGCGGTGAACCGGAGCGCGGTGCGGGCGGCCGCCCACGACACCGGCAGTCGTACGGGCTCCACGGCGGGACCTATCCCCGCCCGCGGCCCCTCCGGCGCCCCCACCTGCGCCCCCTCGGCGGACTCGACCCGAGCGCCGCCGCCGTACAGCGCCACCGCCCGTACCCGTTGCCCCGCGTGGAATCCGAGGCGGGCCGCCGCGCGCACCCGCACGGGCGGCGGTGCGGACGCGTCCAGCACCGTCTCGACGAGCGCCGGGTCGTCGGCCGGTCCGGTGGCGGGTGCCCGGCCGCGGGTGCGGTCCAGGACCACGCGTACGGCCGTCACGGCGCGCTCCAGGATCATGGCGTGGACGCCGTCGGGCGGGCCTGGGTGTTCGAGCCACAGACCGGCCTCGTCCCGGTGCGGGCCGGTGCGGTCGGGGCCCGCCGGGGAGGGCGGCACGGCCCGCGGAGCACGGACGGACGCACCGGGCGCGAGGGGCGCCGAGGGCCACGCCGGGTCGGGCGGGCCTGCCGCGTCGTGGCGGCGTCCGTCCGGTTCGACGCGGACGCGGACGCCACGCCGTTCGTCGACCAGCCGGGCGGGGCTGCCGGACAGGACCGCGGCACCGCGCACCAGCGCCTCGAGGCCCGCGCGGTCCTCCGTCAGGCGGTCGAAGTACGCGATGACCCGCAGCGCGGCTCCCGCGTCGGGATCGAGCGCCGCGAGCCGTCCTGCCAGCTCTTTCACGGGCACCATCCTGCGGCCGTGCGCGCGTTGTGCCAAGGGCCGGGTGCGGGAGTCGGGAGTCGCCGCAGAGCCGGCCCCCTACCCGGCACGACGGGCTGCTCGCCCGCCGGGGAGGGTGCCGGACCCCGGATCAGGCGCCCAGCAGCCGCCGCAGCCAGCGCGCCCGGGCGGCCCGGGCCTCCTGGGAGACAAGAGCCTGCGGGGCGAAGCCGTCGAATCCGTGGAATCCGCCGGGCCACACGTGGAGTTCGGCGCGCCCGCCCGCCTGCCAGATCCGGGTGGCGTAGGCAACGTCCTCGTCCCGGAAGGTCTCCGCGGAGCCGACGTCGATGAAGGCGGGCGGCAGGCCGGCCAGATCGGTGGCACGGGCCGGGGCGGCGTACGGCGAGACATCCGGGCCGCCGCGGGCTTCGCCCAGCAGCGCGCCCCACCCGGTTTCGTTCGCGGTGCGGTCCCACACGCCACGCCCCGCCATCTGGCGGGTGGAGTACGAATCGTTGCGGTCATCGAGCATGGGGCACAGCAGCAGCTGGCCGAACAGGGCCGGGCCGCCTCGGTCCCTCGCGAGCAGGGCGAGCGCTGCGGTGAGGCCGCCGCCCGCGCTGCCGCCCGCGACCACGATCCGCTCGGGGTCGATGCCGATTTCCTTGGCGTTCTCGGCCGTCCACACGAGGCCGGCGTAGCAGTCCTCGACCGGGGCGGGGTGCGGGTGTTCCGGGGCCAGCCGGTATTCCACGGACACCACGACAAGACCCAGCTCCTCGGCCAGGTCGAGCATCTCGTCGACGCCCATGCGGTTGTCGCCGAGGATCATCCCGCCGCCGTGCGTGTGGTACAGGGCCGGCAGCGGGCCGCTCGCACCCGTCGGCCGGCAGATGAGCAGGGAGACGTCCGGCGCGCCCGCCGGTCCGGGCACCGCCCGTTCCTCGATCTCGAAGGCGCCGCCGCGGCGCAGGTCGTCGTCCGAGGGCGGCGGGAGGATCATGCCCGCGCGGACCTCGGGGATCGCCTCGGGCGGGAAGCCCGGTGACAGCTGGTCGGCGATCAGTTCCAGAGCGGCCGCCAGCTCCGGATCGAAGGGCGGCGGCGGAAGGACCGGCCCGTCGTCTGCGGTTGCCGGGGAGGTGGGCTCGGCGGTCATGGCTGCTCCTCGCGTCGTGGCCACGCCCGTGTGGCCAGTGCGTTCATGGTGCCCACGGGTCCGTCGTCCCGGTACGCGCCGTTCGGCGGGGATCCCCCGCCGAACGGCGGGGCGGCTCGGAACCCGACGGCCCTCCAGTCGGCACCCCGGCAGCCCTCCTCCCTCGGCACGCCTGTGCACGCGCCGCCACAGGAAGCAGCCTTCTTCCTCGAGACAACGACGGCTACGGCGCCGACGAGGCCCCAGCCCCGACGGGCCAGCCGGGCTCAATTCGCGGCTCAGGCCCGTCCCCGGCTCTCCAGCCGCAACTCGACGTCGACCTCCTGGTCTCCGGCGACCACGCCCAACTGGTGGACGACGAACGTCTCGTCCAGGGCGCGGCGCAGTTGCTCCACCGCCCGGGGCTCGCCCTGCAGTTCGGCCTTCACCGGACCCGACAGCGGCGACGTCGGTGCCGCCCGCTCGGCCGTGCCCGGGGCGGCCGACGTGTCGAACGTCCCGGTCCACATCGTGGGCCGGGACCCCTCGGTCTCGTGCGGCACATCCTGGACGCATCGGTCCGAGCCGAAGTGCCGGCACAGTTCGGCGAACAGGCTCCCGGCGTCCGAGGCCGAGCAGTCGCTGACCACCACCTCGACCTGTGGTGCGTGCGCTACGGGCGAGTTCACGGCCGCTCCTCTCCTTCGGTGACCGACGCGGGTACCCCACCCCCGATTCCCCCATGCACGACGGTACGGCCGAAGCGACGGGCCCGCCTGTCGGGGCGCCGTCCGCGATGTGGGCGGTAAGGCCCCTGGTCAGCGCTGTCCGTGAGCTATGTTGAAGGTTCTCGGGACACAGAGGAGGAGGTCCGGTGTCATCGCCGCAGCAGGCACGCGCGCAGGCATCTGCGATCACTGCGGGCAAGACGGCCCCGGAGGCGGATGCCGCACCGACGTCCCAGCTCAGAGAGTTGTTCGACGGCCCGCGGCTGTCCCCTGGGCATCGCCGCATCGCCCAGTACCTGATCGAGCACATCACCGAGGCCGCGTTCCTGTCGATCACGGATCTGGCCGAGCGGGTGGGGGTCAGCCAGCCCTCGGTGACCCGCTTCGCCGCCGCCGTCGGCTTCAGCGGTTACCCGGCGCTGCGGGAGAAGCTCCAGGCCATCGCCCTCGGCACGCTGGGCAGCCCGGGCGCGCCGGCGGAGCCCCGCAGCAACGAGCTGCAGGCGGCCGTGGACGCCGAGATCGAGAACCTGGAGAACCTGCGCCGGGACTTCGCCGACCCGGACGAGGTGATCCGCGTCGGCCGCGCGCTGTCGGAGTCGACGCCGCTGACGGTGATGGGCCTGCGGATCTCCGGGTCGCTCGCCGAGTACTTCGCATACGGGGCCCGGCGCATTCACCCCGACGTGCGGCTGGTGACGCGCGGCGGCAGCGTCGCCTACGAGGCGCTGCTCCAGTCCCGGGAGGCGGGCGGCACCTGGGTGCTGGCGTTCGGGATGCCCCGGCACGCCCAGGAAAGCCTGACGGCGGTGCGGGTGGCGCGCAGTGCAGGGCTCCAGGTCGCCCTGATCACGGATCTGGGGCTGGGGCCGCTCGCCGACGAGGCCGACGTCGTCTTCGCCACGGGCACCGGCTCGCGCCTGGTGTTCGACTCGTACGCCGCCCCCGGTCTGATGGCCGCGGCGCTGCTGCAGGCCATGACCGACGCCGACCCGGAGCGGACGCAGGTCCGCCTCGAGGATTACGAGCAGATCGCAGACGAGCACCAGTTCTTCGTGAAGGACTGACACACAGGCCGCCCGGGCAACAAGGCGGGGTCATTCGCCACAAATCAGGGATGAATTTTTTCATGTTCTTGCGTATCCGGCGGTATATATAAATACTTCTTGCGGATCGCACCCGGCCCCCGGGTCGCGCCGTACGGACCACCGAGGCCGTCCGCTCCTACCCACGGGCTTCGGGTGTCCGGCCGGGCCCCGCTGCGCGGGCGTCCATGGCGGCGGCTCCGGCCCTCCCCTAGACCGGAGCCGCCCCCAGTTGCCGCACCACCTGAGCCGACGTGACCCGGAAGCGAAGACCATGGCCTTGACGACGTACTCGCCGATCAGCTCGGACTGGCCGTGCCAGGTCAAAACCCCCGGCAGCTACGACTGGGAGCGGTCGGCGGCCAAATGGCTGCGCGAACTCGTACCCGCTCGCTACGCGAGCTACCCGGCCCTGATCCGCCATCCGGTCCTGCTCGCCCGGCACGCACAGATCCAGGTGCAGCACGAGGTGCGCGTGGCCCGCACCGCGCTTCAGACGGCCCGCGCGGAGCTGCCCGGACTCGGTCTGCCCGAGTCGGTCATCGAGCACACGATCAAGATGTACGCCGCCGAGCTGCTGCAGCTCCAGCACATCGCGCGCAGCGTGCGGGCGGTCAGCCAGGCCCTGGTGGAGAGCAGCACCGTGCGCGCCGGCCACTGACGGCGGGGCGCACCACCACTGGTTCCGCGACCGTGTGGGGCATTCGGCCCTCCGCGGGCACTGTCCACCGCGAAGCCGGGCATCCGTAGGAGAGGACGACTCCTACGGATGCCCGGAGCTGCGCATGGACTCCACCATCTGGACCGCGATCGCGGTCGTCGCGGTCCTCGCGGCAGCCGTGCTCGGCGTGGCGCTCGCCGTGCTGCTACGGCTGGTGCGCACCCGCCGGGACCTGCGCCGTGCCGGACTGCCGACCGGTCCGCGCTGGGTCTTCTGGGGCGCGGTCCTGTATCTGGTGCTGCCTGCCGATCTGCTGCCGGACCCCGTGTATCTGGACGACATCGGCGTGCTGCTGCTCGCCCTGAGGTCGATGCGCGCCGCCGTTCCGGTACGGGAACCCGGGCGTGGCGGCGGCGCGTTGTCCGACTGACGGGCGGCCGTTCCGTGGCCGCGTGCGTCCTGGCAGCGGTACGGACGGGCGGACGGCACGATGAGCGAGCTGGTTCCCGGGGGCAATCTGCCCCTGCCGGACGGCACCCTGACGCTCAGGGTGCCGGGGCCGTTCGACGTCTCCGCGCTGGTCACCGACGCCGACGGGAAGGTGCGCGGCGACGCGGACTTCGTGTTCTACAACCAGCCGTCCGCACCCGGCGTCCGACTGCTCCGCGAGGAACTGACCGTCCATCCGCCCGGGTTGAGGGCCGATGCCGAACGCGTCACCGTCGTCGCCAGCCCCGCCGACCCGTCCGTGGACCTGGGCGTCCTGCCCCCGCCCACGCTGTACGTCACCGGCCCGGGTGGCCACGCCGTCGCCCGCTTCACCCCGCCGCGCCCGCAACGGGAGACCGTACTGCTGCTCGCCGAGCTCTACCGAAGGGGCATGGGCTGGAAGCTGCGGGCACTGGGGCAGGGGTACGCGGACGGACTGGCGGGCGTGGCCCGTGACTTCGGGGTGGAGGTGGCGCAGGACCCGGCTCCGGCTTCTGCCTTCGTACCCCAGTCGACGCTCGCGCCCCCGCCCGACGGTTTCCTGGCCCTCGTCAACACGGCGCGGGCGAGGACCGGTTCGCCTCCCGTCTCACTCGACGCGCGACTCGCCGCGGCGGCGCACGCGCACGCCGCCGGGATGGCCGCCCGCGGCGCCCTCGCCGCCGAGAGCGCGGACGGCGTCTCCGTGCACCAGCGGATCACCGCGAGCGGCTACGCCTATCTGACCGTCGGCGAGCACCTCGTCTCCGGTCCGCGCACGCCTGCCGAGTTCGTGGAGTACTGCCTTTCCGACGAGCGGTCGCGCCGCACCCTGTGCGAGCCCGCGTTCACCCAGGCCGGTGTGGCCTGCCTCCGCGGGCCGCGCTCGGGCGATCTGTACTGGACGGCGCTCTGGGCCCGGCCGTTCACCGCCGCCGGCCTGGCACGGACGGCCGACGAGGTGATCGCGCTGACCAACGCCGAGCGGGCCACGGCCGGTCTGCGGCCGCTCGCCGCCGATCCCAGGCTCACGGCCGCGGCCCAGGCGCACAGCGCCGACATGGTGGCCCGCGCGTTCTACGCGCACACCTCCCCCGACGGCCGCGAGCCCTGGGACCGTGCCGCCGCCGCGGGTTCCGGCCATCGCACGGTGGGCGAGAACATAGCCTGCGGCCAGCGCTCCCCGGCCGAGGTCGTCCGCGGCTGGATGGACAGTCCAGGCCACCGCGCCAACATCCTCAAGCCCGCCTTCACCCATATGGGCGTCGGTTTCGCGGGCGGCGGCCGGGCGGGAACGTACTGGACGCAGCTGTTCGGCGGCTGACACCGTCGATCCGCTCACCCTCCTCGGCGACTTGTCCCGCGTCGATGCGACCCGTCGGCACCCACGGCGCGTACAGATGATGCCGTCGCCCCCATCCGTGGCGCGGCCGGTGCCGGGCCCCCGGCGCCGGGACAAGGAGAGTGGGAGAGAACAGCCGATGGTCTCAGCAACGGTGGGCAGGGGAACGGCGCTCGGCGCGGTCCTGTTGTCCCTCCTGGCGGTTCCCGCACACGCCGCCGGCGCCGACGCCACCACGAGGGTCGCGGCCGCGGAACTGCCCCCGCCCGACGTGGCCGGACTGGACGGCGTGCTGCGCACGGTGCTGGCGCAGGGCGCTCCCGGTGCGATGGCGCGGATCGACGACGACGGCACCGTGTACACGGCGGCCGAGGGCGTCGCCGACACCTCCACCCGACGGGCCATCAGCACTGAGGACCGGTTCCGGATCGGCAGCGTCACCAAGAGCTTCTCCGCGGTCGTGCTGCTGCAACTCGTCGACGAGGCCAAGCTGGACCTCGACGCGTCGGTGAACTCGTACCTGCCCGGGCTCCTGCCCGACGGCCGGATCACGGTGCGGCACCTCATGAGCCATCGCAGCGGTCTGTACGACTACACGAACGACATGTTCGCGCGCACCGTGCCGGGCTTCGAAGCGGTACGCAACAAGGTGTTCACCTACCAGCAGCTGCTGAACCTGTCGCTCAAGAAGCCGCTCACCAACGCGCCGGGGGCCGCGTACTCGTACTCGAACACCAACTTCGTCGTCGCGGGCATGCTCATCGAGAAGCTGACGGGGCACTCCGTGCAGACGGAGTACACGGAAAGGATCACCAAGCCGCTGGGGCTGAACGACACCGTCTACGTGCACCCGAACACCGCCATTCCAGGGCAGCACGCCAACGGCTATCTCACCCCGGACCAGGCCGGTGCGGCACTGGTGGACTCGACCGAGCAGACGGTCTCCTGGGCGCAGAGCGCGGGAGCGATGATCTCCAGCACACGCGATCTGGACACGTTCTTCTCGGCGCTGGCGAGCGGAAAGCTCGTCTCGGCGCCCCGGTTGGTGCAGATGGAACAGTGGACGCAGGTCAACAGCACCCAGGGATACGGGCTCGGACTGCGCCGACGTGACCTGTCGTGCGGTGTCTCGGTGGTGGGGCACACGGGCACCGTGCAGGGGTACTACACCTACTCGTTCACCTCGCAGGACGGCAGGCGCAGCGTGACGGCGCTGGCGAACACCTCCAACAACGCGGCGGTGCTGAACACCTTGAACCGTACGCTCGAAGCCACCTTCTGCGGCACGCGGACCACCAAGGCCGCGAACCGCGGCGCGGGTTTTGCCGAAAGCCGCGAGGACATCGCACCGGCCATCACCCGCGACTGATCGTCCGGGCGCGACCCCGCACACATCTGCGCGTGCGGCCGGGAGCTGGAGTACCCTCTCCCGGCTGTACGCGGACAGGATTGTGAGGCCGTGCGGTGTCGGACTTCTCCAACAGGACGGGCGGCGCCCTCGTCGCGGGCGGTACCGGGGGGATCGGTGCGGCGATCGTGCGGATCCTGGCGGAGCGGGGCAGCGACGTGGCGTTCACCTACCGTGCCGACCAGGAGGCGGCGAAGGCCCTGTCCCGCGAGGCCCGCGAGCACGGGCGTCGCGTGCTGCCCCTGCGGCTCGACCTGGGCGACGACTCCGCCACGGCACGGACCGTGAACGAGGTCGCCGACGCCTTCGGCGGCATCCACACCGTCGTGTACGCGGCGGGCCCGCATGTACCGATGGTGCATCTGAGCAGGGTCTCGCCCAGCCAGTACCGTGCGCAGCTCGACGCGGACGCGGGGGCGTTCTTCACACTGGTGCATCCCGCGCTGCCGAGGCTGCGGGAGAGCCGGGGCAGCATCGTCGCGGTCACCACCGTCGCCACCCGCCGGTTCCCGGTGCGCGACGGGCTGTCGTCGGGCACCAAGGGCGCGGTCGAGGCGGTCGCGCGGGCGCTGGCCGCCGAAGAGGGGCGGTTCGGCGTGCGCGTGAACTGCGTCGCTCCCGGCATGCTGACGGACGGCATCGCGGCACGGCTCATCGCAACCGGTGAACTCGACGAGCAGGCGTTGAACATCACCCGGCGCAACATCCCGCTGCGCCGCTTCGGCACCGCCGCTGACGTGGCGGAGGCGGTCGCGTTCCTCGCCTCGGACCGGGCCGGGTTCATCAGCGGGCAGGCTCTGGGCGTCGACGGCGGGTACAGCGTCTGACGCGGATGACATGGCCGGTGTTCGCCGGGACCTCAGCTGGACTCCCTCACCACCAGCCGGCAGGGCACGCTGTGCACGCCCGGTGCCGGATCGGCGTCCATGGCCTCCAGCAGGCGCAGGGCGGCGATCCTGCCGATCTCGGTGAGGTTCATGTCGATGGTGGTCAGGGACGGACGGGACGCCGACGCCATGGTGTCCCAGTTGTCGTACCCGTCGACGGGGACGTTCACCCCGCGCTCGCGCAACGCGTCCGTCACACCGCGGGCGATCTGGTCGTTGCCGCAGAAGGACGCGTCCGTGTCCGTGCCATGCGCAGCACCGCGTCGGCGGCCCGGCGGCCCCACGCCTCGCTCCACTCGCCGAAGTGGACCCGGTCGGTCGCGAGGCTCAACGAGGAGCGCTCCAGGTGCTCGACGGCGTGACGGGCGCGGTCGCGGGCGGCGGCGTGGTGTTCGGGCCCGGTGACGTGTGCGATCCGGGAGCGGCCGGTGGCCCAGCAGATGGTCGACGGCCAACCGCGCCCCGCCCCGGTCGTCGGTGACCACCGAGGTGTCGGCGGGGTCGGTGGAGGGTGAGAGCGCGTAGAAGGTGGGCACGGAGTCGACGCCGGCCAGCGGGGGTCGGTCCGGCGGCCGGTGACGATGATGCCGTCGACCCTGCGGTCCATCAGCGTGCGCAAATGGTGCTGCTCCCGGATGGCGTCGCCCCGGGTGTCGCACAGGAGTACCGAGATCTTCCCGGTGCCGAGCGCGTCCTCCACGCCGAGCAGGACGGGGGTGCTGAACCGGCCGATGCCGTCCGTCGTCCTGAGACCGACCGTCCAGCTGCGGCCGCTGTGCAGGCTCTGGGCGTGGAGACTGACCTCCCGCTGACGCCGGGCGAACGGTTCGGCCCTCAGCTCCGTGCGGCCCCCCGGTGGTTGGGCCGCCGGTGAAGTGGCTGGTCCGGAGCGGGGCGGCTCCCAAGAGGCGGGATGTCGCGGGTGCGCGGCTTGTCCGCGTCGAGTGTGAGCGGTTCGCCGTGGTGGTGGATCGCCATCGGTTCCCCGTCGAGCAGTGTGTACGTGGCCGCCCTGCCCCCGATCTCCACCCGCAGCCGACGGCCCCGCAGTTGCAGCGTGAAGGCGAGCCGGCCGAACTTCTCGGTCAGGCGCGGCGCGAACTCGATCTTCGCCCCGTGGTGGCGCAGTCCCCCGAAGCCCGCGACGAGCGCCATCCACGTACCGGCGAGGGACGCGATGTGCAGGCCGTCGCGGGTGTTGTGCTCCAGGTCCTGCAGGTCCATCAGCGCGGCCTCGTGCAGATAGTCGTAGGCGAGGCCGAGATGGCCGGCCTCGGCCGCGATGACCGCCTGGCAGCACGCGGACAGCGACGAGTCCCGCACCGTGAGGGGCTCGTAGTAGCCGAAGTTGCGCGCCTTGTGCTCCGCGTCGAAGTAGGGGCTGCACGTGTACATCGCCAGGACCAGGTCGGCCTGCTTGACCACCTGTTTGCGGTACAGGTCGAAGTACGGGAAGTGCAGCAGGAGCGGGTACTGGTCGGGGCGGGTCGCGGCGAAGTCCCAGCGCTGGTAGCGGGTGAATCCGGCGTGCTGTTCGTGCACGCCCAGTTCGTGGTTGTACGGGACGTGCATCGCCTCGGCCGCGTCGCGCCAGGCCGCACTCTCCTCCTCGTCGACGGCCAGTTCCCGGGCCCGGCGCGGATGGCGTTCCACGGCGTCGGCGGCGGCCAGCAGGTTCGCGCGGGCCATCAGATTGGTGTACGTGTTGTCGTCGGCGACCGCGCTGTACTCGTCGGGGCCCGTCACCCCGTCTACGTGGAAGGTGCCATGGTTGTCGTGGTGTCCGAGCGAGCGCCACAACCTGGCCGTCTCCACCAGCAGTTCGACGCCGGTGTCGCGTTCGAAGGCCTCGTCGCCGGTGGCCGCCGTGTAGCGGACGACGGCGTCCGCGATGTCGGCGTTCACATGGAACGCGGCGGTGCCGGCCGGCCAGTAGGCCGAACCCTCCGAGCCCTCTATGGTCCGCCACGGGAACGCCGCCCCCCGCAGCCCGAGTTGGGCGGCCCGCTCCCGGGCGGCGGGCAGCGTGTTCTGCCGCCACCGCAGCGCCTCGGCGACCGCGTCGGGCGAGGTGTAGGTGAGCAGCGGGAGCACGAACATCTCGGTGTCCCAGAAGGCATGGCCGTCGTAGCCGGAGCCGGTCAGCCCCTTGGCGGGTATCGCGCGCCGCTCGGCGCGCGCACCGGCCTGCAGAACGTGGAAGAGGGCGAAACGGACCGCCTGCTGGATCTGCTCGTCGCCCTCCACCTCGACGTCCGAACGTGCCCAGAACTCGTCCAGATAGGCTCGCTGTTCGGCGACAAGACCGGACCAGCCCGTACTCGTGGCGGCGGCCAGCGCCGCGTCCACCTGGTCGCTGATCGCGGGCAGCGAGCGTGTGCCGGACCAGCCGTACGACACGAACTTCTCCACGCACAGTCGCTCGCCGGCATCCAGTGCGGAGGCTACGGTGAGACGTGCGAGGTGGTCGGTCGCCTCGCTCTCGGTCGTGGTCGGCCGGGGACCGCGAACGATGTGGTCGGCCGCGGCACCGACCCTCAGGCCGCTCCTGCGGGTGCGGTGCACCAGCCGCAGCCGGCCACCCTTGGCGAAGTGCTCCTCCGCCTCCAGCGGCGACTCCAGAACGACCGCGGCACGCGGATCGCCGTCGTGGCCCGGCAGTTGCTCGTTGGCGACCAGCTCCGACTGCACGACGACGCGGGCCGGTCCGTCGACGGCCTCGACCTCGTACGCGACCGCGGCGATGGCCCGCTGGGTGAAGGAGACCAGGCGCGTGGAGCGCACCCGGACCGTCGTGCCGGCCGGTGAGGTCCACTCACAGGTCCGGGTGAGCGTGCCGGCCCGCAGATCGAGGACGCGTTCGTGGGAGCGCAGGGTGCCGTAGCGCAGGTCGAAGGGCTCGTCGTCCACCAGCAGACGGATGATCTTGCCATTGGTGACGTTGATGACGGTCTGCCCGGACTCTGGGTAGCCGTAACCCGCCTCGGCGTAGGGCAGCGGATGGAGTTCGTGGACGCCGTTGAGGTAGGAGCCCGGCAGTCCGTGCGGCTCCCCCTCGTCGAGGTTGCCGCGCCAGCCGACGTGCCCGTTGGACAGCGCGAACACGGACTCGCTCTGCGGCAGGACGTCGAGGTGCAGTCCACGCTCGCGCAGCGCCCAGGGCTCGACGGCGTACGACGTGTGCGTGATCACGGCCGCTCCCCCAGTTCCGCGAGGTCGCGTACGACGACGTCGGCGCCATGGGCGCGCAGCGCGTCCGCCTGGCCGACGCGGTCCACGCCGACGACGTACCCGAAATGGCCGGATCGCCCGGCGTCCATGCCTGCGAGCGCGTCCTCGAAGACGGCGGCGGCCTTCGGCTCGACGCCGAGGTCGTGGGCGGCGGCGAGGAAGGTGTCCGGGTGCGGTTTGCCCGGCAGATGCCGCTCGGCGGCGACGACTCCGTCGATGCGCACGTCGAAGAGGTGCTCGGCGCCGATCGAGCGCAGCACGTCACGACAGTTGGCGCTGGAGGAGACGACGGCCGTACCCAGGCCGGCGGCCCGCACGGCCTCGACGTACCGGATCGTGCCGTCGTAGGCCTCGACGCCGCGCGTGCGGATCAGTTCCAGGAGCAGTTCGTTCTTGCGGTTGCCGAGGCCGTGGACGGTCTGCCGCTCCGGCGGGTCGTCGGGGTCGCCCTCGGGCAGGTGGATGCCCCGCGAGGCGAGAAAGGTGCGCACGCCGTCGGCGCGGGGGCGCCCGTCGACGTACTCGTCGTAGTCGGCGACCTCGTCGAAGGGGCGGTAGGTGTCCCCGTCCCGTCGGCGCAGGAAGTCGTCGAACGTCTGCTTCCACGCGGCCGCGTGGACGACGGCGGTCTTGGTGATGACCCCGTCGAGGTCGAAGAGGCAGGCCTGGATGCCGTCCGGAAGACCGAGCTCTGTCATAGGGGCCACTTTCCCCGAAGAACGCCGTGCACAGAGTGGCGAGCGCCACATTCCGCCGCCCCCACGCCGCAGAAGCGCCCATGTGGGCGCCGATGCCGTCGTGGGCGGATCACCTCAGGAACGTCCGACCCCGCGTTCCGCCGACGCCGCAGCCGAGCGCATGCAGGTACTCCAGGGGGCCACGACCACTGTGCGGTCGTACCTGGCGAGCCACTCGCCCGCCTCGCCGCCGACGACGACGAGCGCCTTGGCCTGAGCGTCCGTCAGCCCTTTGAGCCGGCGCTCCAGATGGGCCGAGACCATGCTCACGCACACCTCGGCCCGCAGCCGCTCGAGTTCCACCGCATCGTCGTGGTCATGCAGTCGTGACTCGCTCATACGACGCCGTGGTTCCTTTCCCGTCTGCTCGCATGGCGCGCGCCCGGTGCGGGCGGCCCTCTGACTGCGCCTTCCCCGCGATCCCCCACCTACACCAGCGACTCCTCGGCCGGCCGGCGGCACGGCCGAGGGGCGCCGTGGGCCCATCCGTCGTTCTCGCGATCCTGCGCGACCTCTGGTCCAATGGCGAGGACCCACCCCGGCAGCGAGCGGCGTACCTCCATGACCTTCGACGACCTCCTGAAGCGGGCCGCGTCCCTGGCGCGGCCGGGTCACCGTGCGATCCTCGGCATCACGGGCAGCCCTGGTGCGGGCAAGACGACGCTCGCCGAGCACGTGGTGCGCGAACTGAACGGTGACGGGCCGCCGTGGGTGGCGCACGTGCCCATGGACGGCTTCCACCTCGCCGATGTCGAGCTCGACCGCCTGGGCCGCCGGGACCGCAAGGGCGCGCCCGACACGTTCGACGCGGCAGGGTACGCGGCGCTGTTGCGGCGCCTGCGCGAGGAGGAGAACGCCGAGATCGTGTACGCGCCGGGATTCGAGCGGGTGCTGGAGCAGCCGATCGCGGGAGCGATCCCCGTGCCGCCGACGGCCCGGCTGGTCGTCACGGAGGGCAACTACCTGCTGCTGGACACGGGCGCCTGGGCGAGGGTCCACCGGTACCTCGACGAGGTGTGGTTCTGCGAACTCGACGAGGAGGAGCGCATCCGCCGGCTCGTCGCCCGCCATGAGGAGTTCGGCAAGGAGCACGATGAGGCGGTGGCGTGGGTGCTCGGCACGGATCAGCGCAACGCGGACCTGGTGGCGACGACCAGTTACCGGGCGGACCTGGTCGTGCCCGGGGCAGCACTGGTGACGTCCTTCGCTCCGAACGCACGGTCCTGACCTGTCCGGCGTCGCGCGGTGGCAGCCGGATTGTCGGTGGCGCCGGTGAGTGTGCGGAGAACGCACCAGGGGCAGGGGGCAGGTCATCGTGAGTGACGGGATTCAGTGGCTGGTGGAGCTCGAACACTGGATGTCCAGTGTCGTGTTCGCGCGGGGAATCTCCGCGAGGGAGCTGGCGCTGCGCATGGGCGGTGCTCCCGACGGAGCGACGGAGCCGATCACCGACGCCTCAGTGGCCGGCCTCGGACTGGAGGCGTACCGGCCGGGCGCGGAAGGTGACGGCGTCGTCCGGGTCGGCGAGTGCGCGGGCTGGGCCTTCGCCCTGGAGTACGGGGACTCGACCGGGAGCGACCTGCTGGCGGAGATCTCCGAGGACGGCGTCGAGGCCGTCCATTACGTGCCCATGCAGGAGCATCCCCCCGCCACCGTGCACTACGCACGCGACGGCGTGCTCCTGTGCGGGTTCGGGCTGAACGAGGAATCCGTCCGCCGGGGACGGGAACCGGACCTGCTCCTGCCCGACCTCGTCGCCGGGCAGGTACTCGAGGCGGACGGCCTCACCCCGGTCACGCACGGGGACGAGGGCTACAGGACGGTGTTACGCCGTACCCTCGCCGTCTTCGAGAAGCGGTTCGGGTTGTCGCTGTCCCCGGCGTTCCTCGATGACGCCCGCCTGCCCGCGTACGCGGTGCGTGGCAGCCCGCACATGGGCGCCGACGACGGAGACGTCGGCGCCATTCGTGCCGGGGCCGCCGCTCACGGCCTGGAGCTCGGCAGGGGCTGACGGGCTCTCACCCGTGCAGCGTCAGCTCAGGATCCCCGTGAGCGTCGCCCGCGCTCTCTCCGATCACCGCGGTGAAGGCTTCGGTCCGCACGGTCAGGCCCTGTGCACCGGACTCGAAGGCGGGCGTGAACGGGCCTCCCGGGCCGTACCGCACGGCGAAGACGTGCAGGTCGTCCGGGGCACCGGGCGCGGGACCGGCTTCGAGTGCGGTGGAGGACACCAGGTGGCGCCATCCCTCGTCGGGGTTGCCGTAGCCGCGTGGGTCGGCGGCGAGGGCGAAGGCCGCTTGTTCCTGGGTGGTTTCGGCGCGGGCGTCGAAATGGTCGGTGCCCACGGCTTGTGGGTGCGTGAGCCTCAGTTCACCTGCGCCCGCCACCTGCGCCTGCGCCGTCCTGCGCACCCGGTCGCCGTCGTCCGTGGCGTACGGCAGCCCGGCCAGCAGGTAGGGCGCTCCGCCGAGCCGTTCCACGGCGACCGTGACCCACAGGCTCGTGCCGTCGGTGACGTACAGGGACCGCACGTGGCGCAGGACGTGGTCGCGGCCGACGACCGGCTTGGTGACCAGCTTGGCCGTCAGCGCGTCGGTACGGACGTCGCGGACGCGCACCTCGCCCATCGGCCGGCACATCAGGAAGCCGTCGAGGACCGGCCCGAAGCCGTGCTGGCGGTTGACCGCGGCCGGCAGGTAGTACGTACCCGCGGCTTCGACCAGTGCCGGAGTCATCCGGTCGTCGAAGGCCACCGATACCGTGCCCGCGCGTAGTTGGTGGCGGGCGGCCGACGTCGACGGCGTACGGTGCCAGCGTGTCGGGTCCTGGATCTGCCAGACCAGCATGAAGGCGAAGTGGCCGTCGATGCCCCCGTCCGGGTGGACCGCGTGCCGGCCCCAGCGTGTGTCGCCCCGGTAGCGGCCCAGGTCGGAGCCGATGCGCCGGCTGAAGTAGCGCAGGCCCGGTACGGACTCGAAGCCGGAGTGCTGTTCGCTGTAGCGCGGGCCGCCGTTGTCGAAGCCGCCGTTCGTCAGGCGCGCGTCGATGTAGCGGGCCAGCGCGTCGCCGTCCTGAGCGAAGATCTCCTCGCCGCTGACCCGGTGCGCCTGGGCGAGGAAGGAGAGCGAGATCGGACCGTAGTTGTTGTCGTACGCGCCCCCGTGCTCGGGCGGCAGCAGGGCGCCCCGGTCCCGTACCCGGTGGGCGCGGATCTCCTCGGCGTACAGGCGCAAGGCCCGTGCGCGGACCGGCTCACCCTCGGTGGAGGGAAGATGGCGGGCCAGCATCAGGCCGCCCACGACGCACCCGATCGCCTGGTTGCCCGCCTCCTGCGGGTTGAAGAAGGTGGCCTCGGTCAGCCAGTGCCAGTAACCGTGTGCCACAGCAAGGAGGTCCGCACGCTGTTCGTCGTCGAGGAGCCCGTCCGCCGCGTCGAGGACGTTGACCGCCTGGAGCAGGGCCCACACCGTGCTCGGCCAGTCGCCGATGGGGTGGGCGCCCGCTTCGAGGACGTAACGCGCGTACGGGAGACCGGAGTCCCGTACGCGCAGGTTGGGGTAGCCGGGGTTGTCCTCGGTGTAGACCCGCTCGCGCACATGGAAGGCCAGGCTGCGGCGGACCGCCTCGGGCAGGCGCGGGTCCTTCGTGCGCTGCCAGGCCAGCGCCAGCAATGCGGTGATGCCGAGCGAGGTGTCGCCGATGTCGTCCAGGGCGCCTGGATGTTCGAGGTTGCCTTCCGGCGTGATGCGCGCCAGAGCCTCCTCGGTGACCTCGGCCAGGACGCTGTCGTACGCCACCGGACTGTCCGGCAGGTCCTGCAACGGGCCACGCTGGTGAGGCAGATGCATGTAGGTCATCCCTTCATGCCGGAGGTCGCCAGGCCTTCGACCAGCCTCTTCTGGAAGACGAGGAAGCAGATGAGCGTCGGGAGGAGAGCGAGCGTCGACATGGCGAACATCGCGCCGTAGGAGGAGCCGCTGGTCTTGTCGAGGAACAGGGTCAGGCCGAGCGGAACGGTGAAGCGGGCGTTCTGCTGGAGGTAGACCAGCTGGCTGAGGAAGTCGTCGTACGTCCAGATGAAGGTGAAGATGGTCGTGGTCACCAGGGCCGGCCGCATCAGGGGCAGGATGATCTTCCAGTAGATCTGGAACGGGTTGGCGCCGTCCATCATGGCGGCCTGGTCGAGCTCGCGCGGGATCGAGCGGATGAACTGGACCATCAGGAAGATGAAGAACGCGTCCACCGCGAGGAACTTGGGCACGATCAGCGGCAGGTACGTGTTGATCCAGGTCAGGTTGTAGAAGATCGTGTACTGCGGGATCAGGGTGGCCTGCATGGGCAGCATCAACGTGCCGAGCATCAGGCCGAACCAGATCTTCTTGCCGCGGAACTCGAAGCGGGCGAAAGCGTAGGCCGCCAGCGAGCAGGAGACCACGTTGCCGATCACCGCGCCGATCGTGACGATCAGCGAGTTGGTGATGTAGAGCGCGAAGGAGTTGCCTGAGCCGCTCCAGCCCTCGGAGTAGTTCTGCGGGTGCAGCGTGTTCGGGATGAGGCCGGGGTGGGTGAAGATCTCGGTGTCGGGCTTCAGCGAGCTGCTCAGCATCCACAGCAGCGGATACAGCATGACCACCGCCACGCCGCTGAGCAGCGTGTGGACGAGGATGCGGCGCGGGCCGGTGAGCGAGCGCAGCTTCCGCAGCGGTGAGACGGACGGGGTGATGGCGGACATGGGGTGACTAACTCCTCACCGACGCTCAGTCGTCGTAGTGGACCCAGTAGCGGCTGGCGATGAAGTTGACCGCCGTGAATCCGGCGATGACCAGGAACAGCACCCAGGCCAGCGCCGAGGCGTACCCCATCTGCAGGTCGGTGAAGCCCTTCTTGTAGAGGTAGAGGGAGTACAGCATGGTCGAGTTGAGCGGTCCGCCGGTGCCGTTGCTGATCACATAGGCGGGTGTGAACGTCTTGAACGCGTCGATGATCTGCAGGACGACGTTGAAGAACACGATCGGGGTCAGCAGCGGCAGGGTGATCCGGAAGAACCGGGTGAACGTTCCGGCGCCGTCGATCGCTGCAGCCTCGTACACGTCTTTCGGCAGCTGTTTCAGGCCGGCGAGGAAGATGACCATCGGGGTGCCGAACTGCCAGACGGCGAGCAGGATGAGGGTGTAGATCGAGGTGTCGGGGCTGGAGATCCAGTCCTGGCCCCTGACACCGAACCAGCCGAGGAAGTCGTTGAACAGTCCGTCGCCGCCGAAGACCTGCCGCCACACGATGGCGATGGCGACCGCCCCGCCGAGCAGCGACGGCAGATAGAAGGCGGCACGGTAGAGGCCGATGCCTTTGAGCGGACGGTTGAGCATGATCGCCACGCCGAGCGCCATGGCCAGCTTCAGCGGTACCGACACGACGACGTAGAGGAGTGTGGCGTGCACCGAGTCCCAGAAGGCCGGGTCGTCGGTGAACATGTGCGTGTAGTTCCGGGCGCCGACCCACTTCGCGGGCGACAGCAGGTCGAAGTCCGTGAAGGACAGGTACAGCGAGTCCAGCATCGGGTAGATCGTCAGGCCGGAAAGGCCGACGAACCAGGGGGCCAGGAAGAGGTACGGCCACCATCCCCCGCCCCGCCGTCTGGCGAGGCGCCGGCGCATGCGGTCACGCTCCCGCTGGTCGGACGGGGTCGCGGGAGCCTGCGGCTCCTTGACGACCTCGTCGGTCTTGGCGGTGGTCATACTCATCTCCCTGGCCCTCTCCCGGTGTTCCTTTGTGCCGCGCGTCCTACTGGGCCAGGATGCTGGCGGCCTGGTCGAAGAACTCGCCGAGCTGTGCCTTGATCGACTTCTTGCCGAAGGCGACGGCGAGGTTGGACTGGAACAGCAGGTCCCAGATCTGGTCGGCGCCCTTCGGCGGAGCGGCGGGGGCGGGCAGGGCGTCGGTCGCCTTCGTGACCTGCTTGGAGATGTAGTCGGCGTTCGCCATGTTCAGCTTGTCCGTCTCGGTCAGGCCCGAGGAGATGAGGGAGCGGGCCTTCTCGGTCGGCGGGATGCCCCGCAGCAGCTGCATGTCCTTGATCGCCGTCTCGTCCTGGGCGAAGAAGTCCATGATCTTCACGGAATCGGCGATGTGCTTGCTTGCCTTGGTGGCGCTGAGCAGCACGCCGCCGTTGACGAAGTTGCCCTCGCGGGCCCCGGACCAGTCGCCCTGCGGAGTGGGCAGGAAGTCCAGCTGCGCGTCGGTGATGGAGCCGCCCGCACCGTAGACGCCGGAGTCGAAGGTGAACAGCGCCTTGCCTATGACGACGGCGTTCTTGGTGAGGTCGTTGTGCGCGGCGGAGGTGATCGCCGGCGGCGGGGAGGCGTTGATCTTGCGCATCTCCGCCCAGTACTCCCACCACTCCTGGAGGGTGTCGGCGGTGAAGCCGACCTTCTTGCCGTCGGCGGAGAAGAAGGGCTGGCCCTTCTCGCGGGCGAACACCTCGAAGCACTGGAGCGTGGAGCCGCCGCCGTCGTCGACGCCGTAGATCTTGCCGCCGCTCTTCTTGTAGACGTCGGTCGCGAGCTTCTTCAGGTCGGCCCAGGTCCACTCGCGGTCGGGGAGCTTCAGGCCGAGCTTCTCCAGTCCGCTGCGGTTGACGGTGAGCTGGTTGACGCCGATGCCCGACGGCACACCGTACAGCTTGCCGTCGACGGTGCCGGCCGCGAGCAGTTGCTTGGAGAACCCCGTCAGGTCGAGGGACTTGCCGACGTACTCGTCGAGGGGGGCGAGGACGCCCTTGCGGGCGTACTGGGCGACCAGGGCGGTGTCCATCTGCAGCAGGTCGGGGGCGCTGCCGCCGGCCACCTGGGTGTTGAACTTGTCGAAGTAGCCGTCGTAGCCGGAATAGCGCTCTTCGATCTTGATCTTCGAGTTCTTCTGCTGGAAGTAGGCAAGCGCCTTCTTGTAGGCGGCATGGCGGTCGTCGCTGCCCCACCAGGTCATGGTCAGCTTCCCGGAGTCGCTGCCGGCGCCGGTGCCGCCGGCGCAGGCGGTGAGCGAGCTGCCGAGCGCGCCGACGACGGCGAGACCGCTCGTGGTGCGGAAGAGGGTTCTGCGCGAGATGTGGTGACCCACCGGGTCCTCCCTGATGTGCGTGACGGATCCCCCGGCCGGTCGCTGCGGCACGGGTGCACTTGCTCGGAACGCGCCTCCCGGGGGGACGGCCTCGCCCGGCCGCGCCGCCCTGACGGGTGGGATCCCCGGCCATCACGGCCGCCGCCGCACGAGCACGCCCTCGCACGGCTGCCGTACTTCACGCACGGCCGGGACGCTCACCCCAAGCCGGCGTCCCGCCCGACTTAGAAAGCGCTTGTCCGGACATTGGCAGACCGAGTCGGAGGCCGTCAATCCTTCGCCCGCGCTGCCTCGGTCACGGTTTGGACTCCTCGGGCGACCGCGAGCCGGGCGGCGCCCACGACGGTTCCGGAGTCCCCGACCGTGCTGCTGACCACCTCGGTGGGCCAGCTCAGCCGTGCCAGTTCGGCCCGCACTCCGGGCAGGAGCCGCGGGTCCGCGCCGGTACTGCCGCCCAGCACGATCAGTCCCGGATCCAGCACGGCGGCCACGGCGGCGGCGAGCCGGCCCACGTCGGCAGCATGGCGGCCCACGACCGCGCGGGCCGTGGCCCGGCCCTGCCCGGCAAGGGCGAACAGCCGCTCGGCGGTGCGGGGGCACGGTCCGTCGGTGTCCTGCCAGGCCTCCGCGGCCCGGCGCAGGAGGGAGCGCGCACCCATGTACTCCTCCAGCGCCTCGTGGCGCGGTTCGCGGCCTTCGCCCCAGGGGTAGGGCAGTCTGGCCAGCTCTCCTGCGGCGCCGTTGGCTCCTCGCAGCACCTGACCGCCGACGACGATGCCGAGGCCGATGCCCACGCCGATCCTCAGATAGCCGAAGGTGTGGCGGCCGCGGGCGGCGCCCTCGTGCAGCTCCGCGAGCGCGGCGCAGTTCACGTTGTTCTCGAGGTGCACGGGAACACCCGACGGCAACGCGACGGCCATCGCGTCGAAGGCGGGACCGGCCTTGGCGGTTGCGGGGCGCATACCGGCCCCCTCCCGGTCCGGCGCACTGACGTCGCCGACGGCGACGACGATGGTACGCAGTGGGGCATCGGCAGGCAGCGCGGCGAGGGCCTCGCGTACGGCGTCCGCGGCATCCGCGCGGGAGCGGGTGACCTCGGCGAGGAGGGTCCCGTCCAAGGCGCAGCCGCGCACCCGGGTGTGAGCGGGGCCGAGGTCGACGGCGAGCACGGCCCCGGCGGCCGGCCCGAGACCGTAGACGACGGCGCTGCGACCGGTGCCACTGGAGGAGGTGCCGGAGCAGACGGCGAGCCGGGCGCTCTCCAGTTCGGCGACGGCGGAGGAGACCGTCGGCTTGGACAGGCCCGCCAAGCTCGCGAGCTGTGGCCGGGTCGCACTGCCCGCCTTGGCGAGCACGGCGAACACCGCGCTCGCACTCTCGGTCAGGGACGGAGCTTCCGCCACGTCGTGTTCCACAGTTCCCCCAACGGGTCACGGGCCGCATTCCCCGGTCGATCGTGTCCGCGGGGTGCCGGCGATGGGATGCCCTGGCGTCACCCGGTCCGGCCGCTCGGCGGACCGGGCGGTCGTCTCGGCGGTCGGATTCGCGATGCCTCTTGACGCACTCTACTTCGTTAGTTAATTTCCTAACGAATTCACGGTACTCGCCTGCCGTGCTCCGCCAGAGGCCTGTCCCGGGGCTTCCCGATTTCCTTCTCCCCTGTTCACCAGGCACGGTTCGCCCACCGTTCGCAGCACAGCGCAACGACCGAAAGAGGATCCGTGCAGGACTCCACGCCCCTCGTTGTCGGTGTCGACGTGGGCGGCACCAAGACGCATCTCCGCGCGCTCGCGGGAGGCGAAACCGTCGCCGACCACATCCGTCCGAGCAACGGCTGGCGGCCGCACGACCCGGTGGCCGCCGCCGAGTGGCTGACCGCGCTGGTCGATGACGCCCTGCCGCACGGCGCCCGCCCCTCGGCAGTCGCCGTGGGCGGGCACGCCTGCGAGACCCCGCGCCAGTGCGAGGGGATACGCACCGCACTGCATGAACGCGTCCAGGCCCCCGCGTTGGTGGTGGGCGACGCTGCACTCCTGGTGCCCGCGGCGGGGCTGGACAAGGGCGTCGGCCTGGTCGCCGGGACCGGCTCGGTGGCCGTGGGCCGGCTGTGCGACGGCAGCCCCGTTCAGGTCGGTGGCTGGGGGGCGGTGCTCGGCGACGAGGGCGGATCGGCCGGTCTCGTCCGTGAGGCGGCGCGGGCCGCGTGGGCGGCGCACGATCGCGGCGTGGCCCCGGACGAGCTGGCGCTGCGGCTGATCGCCTCGTTCGGCGTCAGTGAAGTGCCCGCGCTCGGCGCGGCCTTGGAGAGCGCCTCGGACGTCTCCGCGGAGTGGGGGCGGCACGCACCGGTCGTGTTCGCGGCCGCCGAGGCCGGTTCGCTCCTCGCCCGCCAGGTGATCGCCGCTGGCGGCCGGTCGCTCGCCGCGCTCGTCGTGCGGCTCGCCGAACGCGGAGTTCCCGTCGACGATGTCGTGGTCGCGGGGAGCACGGTGCTGGCCCAGCCCGCGCTGTACGAGGCCTTCGCCGCCTCGCTCGCCGCAGCGCTGCCCGAGGCACGGCCAAGGCCCTTGCGGTTGCCGCCCGTCGAGGGAGCGGTGGTTCTGGCCCGTTCGATCCTGTGAGCCGGGACGTCCCCGTTCACCCCGAGAACACGTCGCGGTCGCCGGGCCCTCTCCGACGGGACACGGCTCGGCCGTAGACCTTCACACGGACGACTCGTCCTCGGCCCTCGGCACAGGGGACTGACGCGTCTCAGGTGCCTCGCGGAACAGTCGCTCGCACATTCTCCCCTCCCCGGCCGCACGGCCGAAGAACTCCGGAGAGGAAAGCGCATGCCGTCAGAACTCGCCGTGAACAGGCGGGCGTTCCTCAGGGCATCCCTCGGCGCGTCGGCGGGTCTGCTGGCCGCGCCCACTTTCACCACCTGGCTGGCCGCCGCCGACGCGAAGGCGGCCACGACGCCCGCCGCGTTCGTCGACGACTACAAGTCCAACGTCCTCACGAACCTGACGCCCGAGACCAATGCGGTGGTCCGCGTCCTCGGCGGGATGAGCACGGTGTGGAAGACGGGAGGCGCCTGGAACACAGGCATGCCGCTCATGCCCGAGGTGCTGCGGGCCAACATGCGCTACTGCGCTCGCATCACCTCCGCCCGCACCGACGCGCAGTCGAAGGAGGCGTTCGTCCACGACCGCCAGCACCAGAGTTACGCGATGATCGCGGGTCTGGGTCCGCTGGCCGACCTGTACACAGCGGGCGCCAAGGCGGTGACCTCGATCACCGGCGCGCCGGACGGCACGCCCGCGACCACGATCAGCGACGCCGTACCGGCCGGCGCCCCGGCGGGCTCGGCGCTCGGGGCGGGCTCGCACGACTCGGCGCTCGGCAAGGTGGCCGAGCTGGTCGACACCGTGCGAGGCCCCTACGCCTCGGGCAACCCCGCCAAGTACGCCTTCCAGTACCCGCGTCCCTGGCGCATGAACGAGGACAGCGAGGTCGTCGACACCGGGAGGACCGACGCGCTCGGCTACCCGGTCTACGAGTCCGACGTGGTCGTCGCCCCGCAGCTGCTGCGGCAGCGCAGCACGTCCCCGACCGACGACGGCGGCTTCCCGAGCGGACACACCAACGCCTTCCACCTGGCCGCCCTCGCCTACGCGTACGCCGTACCCGAGCGCTTCCAGGAGCTGGTGACGCGCGCCTTCGAGCTCGGCCACACCCGGATCGTGGCGGGCATGCACTCCACCGTCGACGTCATCGGCGGCCGCATCATGGCCACGGCCCTGGCCGCCGCCACACTCGCCGACCCGGCGAACGCCGGTCTCAAGGCCGCGGCACGCTCCCAGGCCCTCGCCTACTTCCAGGCGCAGACCGGTACGACGGCCGACACGCTGTACGCCTACGCGCACTCGGCGGGCACCGACACCGACCCGTATGCCGACCGGGCAGCCAACGCCCGTGCGGTCCGGCCTCGGTTGACGTACGTGCTGACCCGGCACGGGCGCGGCACGGACCTGAACGTGCCCAAGGGTGCGGAGGTGCTGCTGGAGACGCGGCTGCCGTACCTCGACGCGGAGCAGCGGCGCGAGGTGCTGCGGACGACCGCGCTGCCCTCCGGATACGTCCTGCTGGACGGCTTCGAGCAGTGGGGACGGCTCGACCTGTTCACCGCGGCGGACGGATACGGTTCCTTCGAGACGGACGTGCGCGTCACGCTGAACGCGGCCGACGGGGGCCTCAGCGCACACGGCAGCTGGCGCAACGACATCGACGGCTGCGGTGGTCTGACCAAGCGGGGCACGGGAACGCTGACCCTGAGCGGGGCGAACGGGTACACGGGCGGCACCGAGGTCGAGGACGGCACCCTGGTCGCCGCCTCACCGACCGCGCTGGGTCTCGGTGACGCACGGGTGACGGGCGGAACACTGCGGACGACCGGCGCCGTGAGGGTGTGCGGCTCCTACACGCAGGCGGCCGGGGCGACTCTGGACGTCACGCTGAGGGCGGGGCGCGAGGCGGCGCTGACGGTCGAGCGGCGTGTGGTGCTCGATCGCGACAGCGCCCTGACGCTACGGCTGGACGAGGACCGGCCCCCGGCGGCGGGGACCACTGTTCCCGTGATCTCGGCGCGGTCGCTGCGGGGGCAGTTCGGGCGCGTCACCGTGTCGTCGGAGGCATACCGGGCGGTGCCGGTCCACACGGCCGAGGGGCTGGCGGTCCGGCTGCTGAATCGGTAGTCGCCCGCTGTACGGTGACGGGCGTGTCGCGCCAGGGGAATGCGCGACACGCCCGTACCGATTGCGCGGACACGAGACCGTACGGCTCAGGGTGAGCGGCCGCCGTACGCATACCCGTGCCCGCTGCCGCACCCGCTACAGCGCGGTGCGGGACTCGAGGTCGCGGCGGGTGTCGTTGCCGTACACGCCCGTCTCGTCGCCGCGGATGCCGTACCAGAGCTGGAAGCGGGCGACGGCGGCGGTGAGCGTGGCGTCGTAGCGGCCGTCGGTCGAGCCGTTGTCGTAGACGTCGGGGATGCGCAACAGGCGTTTCTGCAACGCGGTCACCTCCGGGCCGCTGTCGCCCTCGCGCAGGGTGCCGGGCCCGTCCGGGTCGGTGCTCTGCTGCCGGGCGGGGGCGGTGGTACCCGGTGCGCGGGGCGGCGGCGCCGCCGGGTGCCGCGACGCGCCGTCGTCCCCGGAGCCCGGCAGGACGAGTGCGGAGCCGAAGCCTATGAGGGCCGCCGCGGTCACCCCGACCACCATCGCCGCGCGGCGCAGGGTGAGTCCGTCGTCCACGAGCCGTTCGCGCCGGCCACGGGCGTGGGCGGACGGCACGGGCGGCAGTTGCTCCGTCGCGTCCTCGGCGGTCGTCGGCGCCACATGGACGACGATCGGTTCGTGGACGGGCTCCGGGGGGCGGCTCTCGTACTCCCGGAACTCCCGTACCAGTTCGGCCAGCGCCTCCGTGCGGCGGCGCATGACGTAGGTGGGTTCCAGCACCGGGCGCCGCAGCGGCTGCTCCTGCTCGGGCGGTGTCGACACACTGCTCTCCTTCCGTGCGCGCGGTCTCCCGCCATCCCCGGGGAGTGATACGTGGCCCCACGTCGCCCGGTTCACCGGGATCCCACAGTCGCCACGCGATCCCCTCCCGGCACCGCACCGAAAGGCTCCCTTCATACCCCGCAGGGGTATAGCGTTCCCCTACCGGGCCCCAAGGGGAAGGGCACCTCATGTGGCACGCGATCGGGCACGCGCTGTCCATCACCGGGTCGATGACCTGGGAGATCGCCTGGGCGCTGATCCTCGGGTTCACCCTGTCCGCCGTGGTGCGGGCGGTGGTGCGCCGGTCGACCGTCGTACGGCTGCTCGGTGACGACCGGCCGCGTACGCTCGCCCTGGCCCCCGGACTGGGCGCGGCCTCGTCCTCATGCTCGTACGCGCGGTCGCGCTGGCGCGCTCCCTCTTCCGCAAGGGTGCCGATTTCACCGCGGCGATGGCCTTCGGGATCGCCTCGACCAATCTTGTGATCGAACTTGGCGTGATCCTGGCCCTGTTGATGGGCTGGCAGTTCACGCTCGCCGAGTTCGTCGGCGGACCGGTGATGATCATCGTGCTCGCGGTGCTCTTCCGGGTCCTGCTGCGTGAGCGGCTGCTGCGCCGGGCCCGGGAGCAGGCCGGGCGGGGGCTGGCGGGCTCGATGGAAGGGCATGCGGCGATGGACATGTCGGTGGGCGGCGAGGGCGGCTTCCTGCGCCGGCTGCTGTCCCGCGAGGGCTTCACGTCCGTGTCGCACATCTTCGTCATGGAGTGGGCGGCGATCCTGCGCGACCTGGTGGCCGGTCTGCTGATCGCGGGTGCGATCGCCGGATGGGTGCCGGAGGACTTCTGGCGCACGTTCTTCCTGGCCGGCCACCCGCTCGCGGCCAAGCTGGCCGGACCGCTGGTCGGACCGCTCGTGGCGATCGCGACCTTCGTGTGCTCGATCGGCAACGTGCCACTGGCGGTGGTGCTGTGGAAGGGCGGCTTCTCCGAACTACCGGGGCGTCCCGTGGTTAGGACTTGTCCGGCCGATCATGGCCAGAGCCAGATGACCGGGGCTGCCGCTGTGGTGGTGCCGAGGTAGGCGTAACCGCGTTTGTCGTAGCGGGTGACGACCGCGCGGGACTGCTAGGGCTTGTGCAGGTCCTGCTTTGCGATGCTTATTGCCGGGCCCGGGGTTGGCCGCCGAATGATGTTCCCGAAGACATCGGGGGCACCGCCGCTGTTCCCAGGCGTGTATGTGTACTCAGCATTGAGGGAGAACGGTATGGAGCCATTAGAACTCCGCCGCGCCGTTGAGGCAGGACGGGCGCTCGCTTCGGAGCTGGGCCTTCAGGTCGACGATGCGATCGTCATCCACAACTCGGACCGCGTCGCGCTGCGCCTGGTCCCTTGTGATGTGCTGGCTCGGGTCGCACCGTTGGGACATCTGGCTGATTCCGAGTTCGAAGTTGAGGTTGCTCGCCGTCTCGCCGCCGTCGACGCTCCGGTGGCTGAGCTCGAGCCTCGGGTCGAGCCCAGAGTCTATGTGCGTGATGCCTTCGCCATCTCGCTCTGGACCTACTACGAGCCAGTGGGATCACCGATCTCCCCGGCCGACTACGCGGACGTGTTTCTGCAGCACCATGCCGCCCTGCGCCAGATCAATCTGGCCACACCGCACTTCACCGATCGAGTCGCCGTGGCATTGAGCGAGGTGAACGACCGGAGCCGGTCCCCCGAGCTACCCGACTCTGACCGGGAACTCCTCAGCGACACACTCAGTGGACTGAGCGCCGCGATCAGCATCGACAAAGCCGGCGACCAGCTGTTGCACGGCGAGCCTCACCCGGGCAACCTCCTGAACACGAGGAGAGGACCGCTTTTTGTAGACCTCGCCACCTGCTGCCGTGGGCCGATCGAGTTCGACCTCGCCCATGCGCCCGAAGAAGTGGGACAGCACTATGCGGGCGCTGACCACGACCTGATCCACCGGTGCCGCGCCCTGAACTGGGCGATGTTCTCCGCCTGGCGCTGGCGCCGAGACGACCAAATGCCTGACCGGGGCCACTGGAGAGGGGAGGGCCTCAGCCAGGTCCGTGCTGCACTCGATCGCTGCGGACTGGGCTGAACTTGAGCCAAGGGGCCGCTGGGCAGTCCCGATCCGCTGCGCCGTGTGCGGCATCCCATCACGGTGCAGCGGTCTAATACTGCAACCGCACTCATGGAATCAGCGCAGGTCAGCGTAGGCGTCTGGGCATTTCGGAGCTGACAGTCCATCGGATGAAGATGCCGTTGACCTGCCAGTTCGCGATCGGTCCCGGCGCGGCGACTATCACCGTGCACCGTCGGATCGCCACCGCCCGAAAAGCGCCGCACTGCGCCCGACCTGCGGTGACGCGACAGGTGCGGTTGCAGTACTAACTCGGCCAGCTTGAGAGAACATCTCGTTCTCTCGCCCCGTGCCCACGTCAACGACCAGTCCACGAACTAGTGCCGCATCAGGCAACGTTCGCCCGGTCGAGCCGCAGGGCGGGGGCGCCGCAGTGGAGTGCGTAGTCTCGCGGCATGCATTCACATCTGCGTTTCCAGAACCCTCCTGCCCTGCCGCATGACGTGGTAGTCGAGACGTTGGAGCGGGCGCTCGGGGACCGGGCGTATGAGTCCGAGGCAGCGAGTGTCTTGGTCGGGAGTGCCTTGAACGACGACGATCAGGAGTTCGTTGAGCACTGGTGCATGCAGGTCGGGACGCGGGCTGTGTCCGGCAGCCCGCTGCTTGGGCTGGCCGGCCTGTGCCTGGGACATACCGCTCGACGGTTCGGACATCTCAGCGATGAGGCCCTCGCACTGGCGCAATCGTTGGCGGCGCGTGCTGAGGTGGATCCGTCGGACGTGGACGGTCGGGCGCTCGACGGCCTCGACGACGTCCGGAGCTTCCTGCACCTCTGGTGAGGCTGGCTGCTGCAGCATTGGGTCAGGCGACGTTCGCCCTGGCCACGACCTGGCGGAGGCGCTCGTCGGTGGCGTGCTCGTTCCGCCAGATGATGTAGAGGCGGATCATGCTGCCCTGTTCCTTGTGGCTTGCGTGATCGGTGCCGTCCAGCGCGAAGTAGCGCAGCGCGGTGAACTGGGCCTCGATACGGTTGAGCCACGAACTGTTGGTCGGCGTGCACGCGAACTCGACGTTGTTCGCCGCGGCCCAGTCTCCTACCCGGGTGTCCTTCTTCGTGGTCAGGTGCGGAGAGAAGTTGTCGAGCACGATGGCGATGCGGACCTGCGGCGGGTAGAGGCTGCGCAAGTAGCGGCAGAACTCCAGGAACTTCTTGGCGCGCCACATCACGGCAGGGCAATCGTTCCTGACGTCAGGCGTTCACTCGCTCCTCCAGGCGGACGGTCACGGTGTCCCCTTCCTCCTTGCCGATCGCCTTGCGCACTTCCGCCTTCACCGGCAGCTTGTGCGTGCCGTCCCCCAGGGCCATGAACGAACTCCGGAAAGGATGACCGTCGATCGTGCCTCGGACCTTCACCAGGCCGCGGGTGCCGAAGAACTCAGCCGACTCGGGCCACACGACGTAGGTCCAGCCGCCCTTGTTCGGGCTTTTCTGCAGGATCGCGGTGAACTGCTTGTCCATCATGGATACCGCCTGTTCAGGAGCTCTCGACGAGAATGAGGCTGTTGCCGTCCGGGTCACGCACAGCGAACATCGCCGGCACTGCGGGTCCCATCCGCAGGACCCCCGCATCCGCATCGACGCCGCGTGCGCGCAGGTCCGCGTGGTCGGCGTCGGCGTCCCGGGTCGTAAGCCGGATGCCGGCCGGGACCCCTTCGGGAACGAGCGCGATAGTCGTCGTCGCCCCAGGCGGTGCCACCTCGATCCAGCGCCCGTTGCCGAACGGTACGTCCCGGCGTACTTCGAAGCCGAGCTCGCCGACGTAGAACTCTGTTGCTTTCTGCTGGTCGGTGACGTGAATCCCCACCGTGGCCACCTGTGTGATGCGGGTGGTCTCGCTCATCCCATGCCTCCGCTTCCTTGGTGTTCACGTGGTAAGACGGAGGCAGGCGGCGAAACTCATCGCTGACCACGAAGATCGACCGGACAGGGCTCGTCAACAGGGCGAACCTTGCCTGATACCGCACTAGTCACATGATCGGCCGGACAAGTCCCAGATGACGGGACGATCAGTCCCGAGGGGCAAGGAGCCGGTATGGGGCCGGAGAACGGCTGCGAACGGGGGGCGGGGCTCCGTGCCCCGCGCGGGTGTTAGCTTCCTTCCCGTGTCAGAACACCAGGACGAGACCAGGGCGGCCTACGACGGGGTCGTCGAGCTGTATGCGTCGATGTTCGCTAATCGGTTGGAGACGCAGCCGTTCGCGCGGAACATGATCGGCACCTTCGCCGAGCTCGTGCGTGGCACGGGGAACCTGCGGGCAGCCGACGTCGGGTGTGGACCCGGCCATTTGACGGCCATGCTGCAAGACTTGGGGTTGGACGCCTTCGGGCTCGACCTCTCCCCGGCTATGGTCGCCCACGCCCGGCGGGCCCATCCGGCGCTGCGGTTCGACGAAGCGCGAATGGAGGCCCTGCCGGTCGAGGACGGCGCGCTCGGCGGGGTGCTGGCCCACTACTCGATGATCCATACCCCGCCTGAAGAATTGCCCGCGCTGCTCGCTGAGCAGGTGCGTGTCCTGGCACCGGGGGGTCTGCTCCTGGTGTCGTTCTTCGGGACCGAGGGACCGGAGCCGGTCCGCTTCGACCACAAGGTGGCGCCTGCCTATAGCTGGCCGGCGGAGCAGTTTGCCGAGTTGCTGGCCGGGGCCGGACTCGTCACCGTGGCTCGGTTGCTCCACGACCCAGCGTCCGAGCGGGGCTTCCTCGACACCCACTTGCTGGCCCGACGCCCGTAGAACGTGGCCCGTGGCCGGGGTCGGGGTGGTGTAGATCATCGCGTGGATGAAGCTCGTCCGAAGCGCCGCGTTCTGTGGCGGTGTCCGCTGAGCACGCCAGAGTGACAGCCGTTCAGTCACGAAGGCCCCGGCGGGTTGCCGCCGCAGTGGTGCGAGCAACGATCTCCCGGAAGGTGGGAATTCCCAGGTCGACGGACTCCTGCTGCCGGGAGACCTGCGCGTCGAGTTGGGCGAGCTTCTCCTCGGCGTGGGTAAAGCTGCTCTGCAGTCCTTCGAGTTCGCCGAGCCAACCTTCTCGTTCGGCTTCCAGGATGCGTGCGAGGAGGTTGTCGCGGATCTCGACGAGCCGCGGACGTTCCGTCGCGTGAACGATGAGGACGGGACAACGGACACAGGCTTCTCTGAACTACGCGCGAGGCATGGCTCTTGGGACGGCGTTCAGCGCTGCCAGAGGAACGCGGCCTCGCTGCAGGGCTGGCAGTGGAAGAGGTAACCGCGGCCCCCGCCGCCGAAGTTCGCGGAGGTGGCGTAGTCGTAACCCTCCTCCAGCTCGGCCGTGAACGTCATGCGGGTGGTGCACGAGGGACAGTCGGGAGTCTCGTCACCCTGAATCCAGTCAGGCTCGCCGCCCAGCCGTCCGAGGACCGGCTCCTCCGTGGGATTGTCAGCGGGATGGAGGCGCAGAGCGGTCACCGCGCCCAGGAGCGTCTCGCCGTCGGCCGGGACAGTGGCCAGGGTGAGCTCACCGGAGAACAGGTAGGCGCGGTTGGCGCCGGCAGTGGCGTCCCAGTCGTCGCACATCCCGGGATCGTTCTGGCAGAAGAACACCGCGACCACGCCGATGTCGAGGGGTAGATGGGCGAGGAACTGCATGGCCCCACCGCACTCGCGGCACCTCGGCCAGACGAATTCCCCCGGGACGAGCGGGACTCCGCCGGTGCGCGGCGCGGGCGCGTCGGCAGTGGTCTCCCCGTCGTAGATCAGCAGCATGGCCACAGCCTAAGGTCCGCCTTTTGGGTCAGGGATCGGGGTCGGGTTTTCAGTGAGGGCGGCGATCTGGCCGAACGCCGGCATGCCGAGACTGACGGCCGTCGATCGCCGGGCCGCTTCGGCGCCGAGCTGAGCCAGCTTGTCCTGGGCGCCGGCAAGGCTGACCTTCAGACCCTCAACCTCGCCCAGCCAGCCTTCCCGCTCGGCCTCGGCGATCCGGGCAATGAGGTTGTCGCGGATGTCGGCCAGCCGTGCCCGTTGGGTCGGGTCCGGTCGCAGGAGTGAGCATCTGACACAAGCGTGCTCATGGACGCACGGGGTTCCGAAGGCGCGTGCGCAGGTGCCGATGGACACCTTCCGTTTCTCGAAGTGGGCGAGGAATGCCTCCCACTCCTCCTCGGTCGGGGTTCGGTACTCTTCGCTGGGGCGGGTGGCTCGGCGTCGGGTGATGAACGCTCGGTGGGCCTCGATCGTCTCGGCGGGGTAGACCGCTTTGTACCCCATTGTCGTGTCGATGCTCCTGTGCCCGCAGATCACCTGGGCGATATGCGGTGGCAGGCCGTTCATGATGGCGTCGGTGACGAAGATTCCCCGGAAGTCGTGGGGCGAGAACGTGAGCGGTTCACCGTCGGTGTTGGTCAGGCCCGTGGCGGTCAGGGCGTTGATCAGCAGTTTTCGGATCGCGGTCGGCGTGAATGCGCGGTGCTCGGAGCCGATGTCGCGCTGGAACAGCAGCGGCATCGGTGGGTTCCAGACCTTCTCGCGGACGTCGTAGGAGGCCACCAGCGGTATTGCTCCGTTGGGGGCCCGCAGGCGGCTGATGATGGCGCTGAGGACATCGGCGAGTTCCGGGCTGACCAGGAGGAGTCGTTCGGTGTCGGTCTTGGACGGGGCGATCTGCAGCAGCGGTACGACTTCGCCGGTGGACGGGAGCCGGTACTGGGTGACGCTGTGGTGCGTCAGCTCCAGGAGTTCCTCGTTGCGGATGCCGGTCAAGCGGAGGACCTCGATCGCGGCGAAGGCCCAAAACGCCGCCTCTTCCTCGTAGGTCAGGTTCCGCCGCCGCCCGCCGGATGTCTCTTCGGCCCAGATGAGGTGGCCCGCCGCCGTTGGGGCGACGGCCTTGCGCAGTGCCCCGCCGGAGCCGGGGATCGGCGCTCCGGGCTCGGTGTTCTTCGCCGCTTGGAGCAGGTCGGCGGCCGCGCGTCGCCGACGGTCGGCGCCGCTGGTCAGAACGGGGAGGACGGGCAGCCGCTCGCGCGTGCGCTGGTCCATGCGGGCCTTGCGCCGTTTGCGCTCCTTCGCCTTGCGGATCTCATCGTCGCTGATGGGACAGGGGACGGCCCATGGCCCCCAGCGGGCTGGTTCCTCGGCCGCCCACTGCGCAATGTCGAGGTAGAAGGCCCGCACCCGCATGAGCTCGTCCTTGGCATTGAGCCGCGGACTGGAGACCTCGATGTTCTTCCCGTCGGGACCGGTGACGGTGCGCTTTTTGACCTTGAGCTCCTCCTTCCAGGCGCGGGTCACTGCCGACGGCAGCCGCAGCGAGTCGATCCCCGGCGCCAGGGCTTCGATCCGGGCCCAGAACAGGCCCGCGAGCGTGCGGGAGACTGCGTCCAGGCTGGCGAAGTCCAGCGACGGCTGCCGCTCACGCAGGTAGTCCACGATCAGATCGCGGACCGGCTGGCACTGGATCCGGTAGCGGTCCACCAGCTCCTCGATGCTCAACTGGCCCAGGGCAAGACCGAATGCCCGGATCGTTGCCGGGGCGTCCTCGGGGAAGATGCCCAGGGCGCGCAGCCGCAGATAGAAGTCGACCTTCTTCTGCCCGCCGCGGGCATGCACCCGCCGCTGGGCATCGACCAGTTCCACGCAGTCGCCGACCGTGATGTCGCGGATCAGTCCGCCCTTGCAGGCCAGCAGGGTGGCGATGCGTGTCGCGGCGATCTGGGCGTCCTTGCGCGAGCTCGCCGGCCCGGACTCGGCCAGTTGGTGCAGGCGCGCGAAACCGTCGGGGTCCCGGATCTGGGCCATGCCGGAGGCGAGATGCCGGTGCGTGCGGGTGATCATCCACGGCAGACCAGGCCGGATGACGTCGCCGCAGATCAGCATGAGCAGCCCAGAGGACAGGTCTTCGCGGTCATGCGACGGCGAGTGCCCGCGCTCGCACAACCACCGCAGCGGAAGATCCACCCAGGCAGCACCGGGAAGATCCTCCGCGCCGCTGGCTGTCCACCGCTGCTGCCAGGTATCCCCGGGAAGACTCTCCAGCCAGCTCAGCAGCTTGGTCGCCCCGCGTCGACGACCGGCCCGGGTGCCGTTGACCGCTGAGTCGAACGGCGGCGCGGTCAGCCGCCGCAGCGTCTCCTCCAGCGGCTGTGCGGTGTGCGGCCACCACAGCTCGGCCGCCCGAGCCGGAAAACGCGCCCGCAGCTGGCTGTTCCTCGCCCGCGCCTGCTCCGCCGTCGCATTCGAGACCTTCAACGGCCTGTGCGTCACGTGCTTGACGACAGCGGTCACGACGACCGCCCGAACAACACCTCCAGCGACGCCGGGTTGTAGCCCGGCGCCGGAGGCGGCGGCACGGGCTGGCTGCGCTCGCGGGCCTGACGTGCGTGATGGGCCAGCACCCCGGCCACCACCTCGTCCTTGCGCGGCGTCAGATACACCTCCGTCGCGGACAAATGCGCATGTCCGAGTACCCATTGCACGTCGGCCAACGTCAACTTCGGGTCGCGCACCATGCGGGCGGCCGCGCTGTGCCGCAGATCGTGAAGGGTCCAGTCGGCATCGAGTGACGCATTGACCCGCTCGAACATCCGGTGTGCACCGTGATAGGTCAGCGGCCGAAATGGGCGCCGCCGTGTCCACCACACCGGCTGTGTACGACCGCGTGGCACCTCGCCGTGCACTTCCTGCTGATAGAGGCGCAGCCACACGAACGCGTCCGCCGACGCCGGCACCTGCTGCACCGCCCGCGAGCCCTTTCGCACCACACTGATCAACTGCTGGCCGGGGTCGACGTCGCGCTGGCGGATGCCGATCAGCTCCGAGGCCCGTGCCCCGGTGGAGATCCAGAACGCGACCAGGGCCCGGTCGCGGTTGGAGGGCAGCGCAGAGAACAGCTCGTTGAACCATTCGTCGGGAATCGAGCGCGGGATCCGCTGCGGAAGGCTGGGCCGGTAGCGCCCCACCCGCTCGGGTTTCCAGCCGTCCATCGGGTTGTGGTGCGCGTGCGCCCGGCTGGAGCGGCGGGACAGATCCAGTGGGAACGGGTTGAGCAGTGGGCCGGACCCCGCGTCGCGGTGGATGTCGTAGAACCGCCGCAACACCGTCTCGCTGTGCGCGACGGTAGTCGGCGCGTAGCCAGGCCTGGTCGACGGCTTCCCAGTCACCGAGTTCGGGGCGCCGCTGACCTGGGCCGATCGTCGAACCGCCGTCTTGTCCCGCCTCGGCTTGACCACCAGCTGAATCCAGCGACTGAAATCCCTGGCCTCCGTGCGGGTCGCGCGGTCCCAGGGAATACCCACTGCCTGCAGGAAACGCCACCACCGAAGCAGATCCATCCCATAGGAGCGGACCGTCGACGGAGCTTTCCCCGCGGCCAGTAGCTCCTGGAAGTAGACAGCGACCGCCTCCACGGTCACACCGTCGGGATCGAGGAGCCGATAGGGCTCGTACCGATCGCCGGTCTCCACCAGGCGACCCCATCGAGGAACCACCAACGTCGCCAGATCCCGCCCGGGAACATCGCTCATCACGACCGGTGACCGTAGCGACCGCAGACAGCTTCTGCCCCCTGAACTGCGGAATCTCCGTGATTCGTTCAGTCAACGGGGCGTGTTCATGAGCACAGTCGGTTCCGTATGCGCGGCCGCAGTCGCCCAGGCGAGCTTGCGGCGCTCGAAATGTCCGAGGAACTCGTCCCATTCCTCTGGGGTGACGGTGCGGTACTCCTCGACTGGCTGCAGGGCCCGACGTCGGGCGATGAACGCTCGATGTGCCTCGATGGCATCCGTCGGGTAGATGGCGACGTATCCCATCGTCGTTCCGATGTGGTCGTGACCAGCGATGACCTGGGCGATGTGGGGTGGCAGGCCGTTGAGGATGGAGTCCGTGATGAAGATCCGTCGGAAGTCATGGGGCTGGAAGATGAGGGGTTCGCCCGCACTGTCCACCAATCCTGAGGCCAGCAGCGTCGCGTCGAGTCCCCTGCGGATCGACGCTGCAGACAGCGGACGCGGATAACCACTCATGCGATCAGCTTCGGCGGGATGATCGCCTTCATCTACGCCGACCTGCTGATCCTGCCGATCCTGAACATCTACCGGAAGTACTACGGGGCGCGCACGGCCCTGTTCCTCCTCGGCACCTTCTACGCGGCCATGGTGGTCGCCGGGTATGTGGTCGAGTTCCTCTTCGGCGGTCTCGGACTCATCCCCGACCAGGCCGACGCCAGGATCCCCGAAGAGGGCGTCACCTGGAACTACACGACCTGGCTCAACATTGCGTTCCTGCTGCTGGCCGCTGCCCTGCTCGTACGCTTCCTGCGCACCGGCGGGCCCGCGCTGCTGCGAATGATGGGCGGCGCACCTGACGACGAGCACGCCGGGGACGCCGGGGCGCACGGAGGTCATCGCCACTGACCGGCGCCGAGGAACGCCGCCGCGCGCTTTTGAACGGCGCCGAACCCGCACCGCGCCGCAGCGGCCGCCGCCCCAGGGCGTGACGCCGGCGAAGATCCGCCGGAAGATCACCTCTTGTCTTCCGCCGCGCACGGCCGAACCCCGATGATGGGGCGATGAGACGACGGGCACGCTCCGACGAGAGCTGGATCTCGCAGCCGGACCCCCTCCTGGCCCTCGCCCGGCAGGACTTGGCGTTCTACGGTCGGCAACGCGACCGCGCCAGGCGGGAACACTACGTCACGGAGATCGGGGCCCTCGCAGCCACGTCGTCCACGGTCGTCGCTGCCGGGTTGCACGCACCGGCGTGGCTGACCGCGCTCATCGCCGGCAGCGCCGTGTTCTTCACCGGTATGCGCCAACTCTTCAACCCCGCTCCCCGCTGGGTGCTGGCCTCGCAGTCCGGCCAGACCCTGCGCCGGTCCGTCGACCGTTATCTGCTGCTCCCCGAAGCCGCACGCGACGCGGCGGCGCGGGCGGCGCTGCAGACGACGATCGAGGAGGTCGGCGAGAACGAGCTCCGGGAGTGGGCCGAGGTACAGGCACAGGGCTCGCCACCGCCTGTTCCGACCGCCGGAACCTGACCGGCCGTCGGCCCTTGCTTCGTTCGTCGGCCGAGGAGGTGCGGCGGAACGTCGAGGCGTTCGACGCCACCGTGCCGGAGCGGCTGTGGGACGACCTCCGCACCGAAGGGCTCCTCGACGGCCGCGCGCCCACAACGGCATGAGCGCGCCCGTGGCTCCGGGCTCCCTCACTCCCCTGCCGGGCTGGGCCCCGTGCGCAGACTGCGGCTGCGGCCGCGTAACTCCGCGATCACCTCGTCGCCGCGCAGGACGCTGGCCCCCCGCCCCACAGATATCAGCCAGCAAAGACGGACCGATTGACGCCCCCTCACCTCCGCTCTACCTTCTGATCGGCTTGCCGAACTATGTTCGATATATCGACAACCTCTGGCCCCGCACCCCCGCGCATCGACCCGATCTCGACCGCCACCGACCGGGCCGACGCCACCTTCTCGTCGGGTATTTGGGCATCAGGTGTGAGAGGCGGGGACCGGCCTACGGCCGCACCAGGCAGGGCCGCTTGGCGTCGAAGGCCCAGTCCTCGATGAGGTACCGCATGCCCACCGCATCGTCGCGGCCCGCCGGCGCCTCGCGGAGATAAAGGTCGTGGGCGGCGAGCAGCCGGTCCCGGTCGAGGCGGACACCGAGACCGGGGGTGTCCGGCACGGCGATCTCGCCGCCGGTGATCTGTGGTGGTTCGGTGGTGAGGCGCTCCAGCCCCTCCTGCCAGATCCAGTGTGTGTCCAGCGCGTTGTACTCACCGGGGGCGGCGGCTCCGCAGTGGGCCATCATGGCGAGGGAGATGTCGAAGTGGTTGTTGGAGTGGCATCCCCACGTCAGCCCCATCGCGTTGCACAGCTGGGCCACTCTCACCGAACCCTGCATGGTCCAGAAGTGCGGGTCGGCGAGCGGGATGGAGACGGACTGGAGCGCCAGCGCGTGGGTGAGCTGGCGCCAGTCGGTCGCGATCATGTTGGTGGCCGTGGGCAGCCCGGTGGCCCGGCGGAACTCCGCGAGGATCTCCCGGCCGGAGTAGCCGCCCTCGGCTCCGCACGGGTCTTCGGCGTAGGCGAGGGTGCCGACGAGGGGCCGGCACAGTTCGACGGCCTCGCGCAGGGACCACGCGCCGTTCGGATCAAGGGTGATACGGGCCTCGGGGAAGCGCTCCTTGAGCGCGCGAACCGCCTCGACCTCCTCGCCGCCCGGCAGGACACCGCCCTTGAGCTTGAAGTCCCGGAAGCCGTATTGGTCGTAGGTGGCCTCGGCCTGCCGGACGATCGCCCCCGGGGTGAGCGCCTCCTCGTGGCGGATCCGGTACCAGCCCACGGAGGCCTCGGGTTCGCGGACGTAGTCCAGGTCGGTGCGGTCGGGGGCGCCGACGTAGAAGAGGTAGCCGAGGACACGGACGGAGTCGCGCTGTTTTCCGTCGCCCAGCAGGGCGGCCACGGGAACCTCCAGGTGCTGCCCGAGGAGGTCGAGGAGGGCCGATTCGACGGCGGTGACCGCGTGCACGGTGGTGCGCAGGTCGAAGGTCTGCTCGCCCCGGCCGGCGGAGTCCCGGTCGGCGAACCTGTCCCCCATCTCGCGCAGGACACGCTTGTAGTCGCCCACGCGCGCGCCGACGACGAGCGGCTCGGCCTCGCTCAGGGTCCGTGTGATCCCTTCCCCGCCGGGGACTTCACCCAGTCCCGTACGTCCTTCGGAGTCCTCGATGACGACGACGTTGCGGGTGAAGTAGGGGCCGTGCGCACCGGAGAGGTTGAGCGCCATGGAGTCCCGGCCGGCGACCGGATACACGCGGAAGGAGGTGACGACGGGTTGCATGACGGGACTCCTCGGGAAGGCGGATGGAGGGTGGGGGCAACCGGGCTGCGGCCGTTACACGGTGAGGACGTCCAGGATCGACTCCATGGCCAGGACACCGCCGAGGCCGAGGAGCGCGAGGACCGTCGTGTAGCTGGTGCGCGCCTTGATCGCGTCGATGACGGACAGGTTGAAATACTCCTTGAACATCCAGAAGCCCGGGTCGTTGACGTGGGAGAAGGCGATCGATCCACAGGAGACGGCGAGCACCATCATCTCCGGGTGGACCCCGCTGCCGGCGAGGAGCGGGAGTGCCACGCCCGAGGCGGTGACGACGGCGACGGTCGCCAAGCCGAGGGCCACACGGAGGATGGCCGCGATGAGCCAGGCGAGGACGATCGGCGAGAGGGACCAGCCGTCGGTCGCGTTCTTGATGTAGTCGGGGATCCCCCCGTCCACGAGGACCTGCTTGAACGCGCCGCCCGCGCCGATCACGAGCAGGATCATCGCCATCGCCTGGGCGGCCGACCGGCACGAGGCGCTGACCTCCTCCAGGCTTCGGCCGATGCGCGGGCCGAACGCCCAGATCGCGAAGAGCAGGGTCAGCAGCAGCGCGATCGGCGCGGAGCCGATGAAGGCGACGAAGTGCAGGACGGGACTCGATCCGGAGGTGGCCAGGTCGGTCACCGCGGCTCCGGCGATCAGTACCACGGGGAGGAGGGCGACCGACAGCGACCAGCCGATGCCCGGCATCTCCTCGTCGGTGAAGACATGGTCACTGACCAGGCCCGTGGGTATGGAGGGGTCCAGCCTGCGGATGAACGGAAGGCGCGGCCAGACCAGGGCGATCAGCGCACCGGCCGGGACGGCGATGAAGAGGCCGTAGAAGAGGGTCAGACCGACCGACGCGTGGAAGGTCGCGGCCACCGCGGTCGGGCCGGGGTGCGGCGGAAGGAAGCTGTGCATGGTGGACAGGGCGATCGACATGGGGAGCCCCACCCACAGCAGGCTCGTGCGCGTGACCCGTACCAGTGTGAACGCGATGGGCACGATGATGACGAACGCGACCTCGTAGAACATGGTGACGCCGATCAGCATGGCCGTCAGCACCATGGCGACCTGGACCCAGCGCGGGCCGCAGAGTTCGAGCAGTCTGCCGGCGATCCGCTGCGCGGCACCGGAGTCCCCCATCACCCGGCCGACCATCGCGCCGAGACCGATGGTGAGCATGGTGTCGCCGATCTGCCCCCCGATGCCCTCGGAGAGGACGTCCGGGATCTTCTCCAGGGGGATGCCACGGACGAGCGCGACCGCCACGGCCACGAGCAACAGGGCGGCGAAGCCGTTGAGTCTCAGCTTCGTCATCAGGAAGAGCAGGCTCAGCACACTGATCGCTACGACAACAAGTGGCATGTGGCAGTTCCCCTTTGAACCGTGGCCGCATCCATGCGCTGTCCTCATATGAAGACGTCGTCTACGTATGAGGATGGAGGCTAGGGTTGTGGACTGCCGAGGTCAATGGGTGTGCACAGACGGGATACGACTCACCGTCCGGCCGCCTCACGCCACATTCGAGAAGGCCAGGCCCAGGCCGGACAGCGCGATGGCGATCCGCAGGGGGTTTCCGGAATGCGCATGGCGTCTACATAGGGAGACGGGTGTCGTCCTGGACAACGTCCGTGGGCGACACGGCCCGAAGCACGCCCGGCCCCTTCTACGCCTGGGCGGCTCCGGGGTGGAGTGGGGTCACGACGTCGGCGTCACCCGGATGCCGACCGTGCCCTTCTCGCCCCGGCGCAGCCGGCTACCGAGGAGAGTGAGGCGGCCGAGGATGCCGTACTTGCGGGCGATGAGCTCACGGTACCGGGACGTGGTGGCAGCGTCGCAGATCTCGGCGGTGCCGGGGACCTGGTCGCCGGTCAGGTTTCCGCGCACATCGCAGGGGCCGACGAGGACATCGGCGCAGGCCCGGATCCGCTTCACCTTCCACGAGTCCGCGGCGGTCCAGACGCCGAGCGCGCCACCGTCCCGCACCACCCACACCGGCGTGGCGACCGCGGTGCCGTTCTTGCGGTAGCTGGTGATCAACACATACTTGCCTGCCGCAAGGCGGTCCAGCGAGACCTCGTCCATGGGCGGCAGTCTAGGCACCCGCCGGTCATGCGCAGGGCGCCGGTACGGACGTACGACCATACCGGCGCCCGGATACAGGGAAGGGACCGTCAGGACAACTGGCCGTCGTAGTCCGGCAGCTTGAAGGTGCGCTCGGCGTGGCCACCGACCAGGTCGGAGTCGTTGTTGCCGACGTTCGCGATGATCGTGTAGCCCTGCGCCTCGATCTCCGCACGCTTGCCCGTCTTGTACGCACTGACCTCGTCGAACAGATCCGGCAGGTCACGCACGTACAGTCCGTCGACCGGGTACCCCACGGCCTTGAGGTTCCACTTTGTCTCGGAGGCGATGATGCCGGGGCGCGCGGTGACGAAGAAGACGGAGACGCCGCGGGACTTCGCGTACTTCGCCAGCTCCAGGGACGGCTTCACCGCCGGGGTGGGCAGCTCGTACCAGGGGTGGAAGTACGTCTCCAGCGTGGTGTTGTCGATGTCGAAGACGATCGCGAGCTTCTGCCCTGCGGCGTTCGCGGTGCGCTGCTGGACGTACGGCAGCGCCTGGTCGATGACCGCCTTCACATCCGCCTGCCAGGTGGCGTAGTCGACTGAAGTGGCCTGCGCCGCAGCCACGCTCACGGTGGTCTCGGCGGGAGCCGCGGAGGCGGTCTGCGCTGCCGTGAGCGTGCCGCCCATGCCCAGCGCCACGACCGCGGAGACCGCACCGATCCGGCGCCCCACACCCCGTCTTGTCATGCCCGTCCCTTCCCTCGCGTCCAACTCGCCTCAAAGCGGGGACAGTTCCTCGACCGTCACCGCTTCCCGACATGTTCACGTCCAAGGATGGACGACAGACCACGGAAAAGTTACTCCCCGGTAGACAGTTACTCGCCAGTAGACACGGCCGCGGCCGTTCACCTGCCAAGGGGCGTGAGGACACGACGACGTGGGCGAGATCCTCGCCCTGCTGGGCCGGACGCGCCACTGGCAACGGGGACTCCCGGTTCGGCGACGAGCGCAGTGGCGCGTTGCTGGGGCGGTCCTCGGCTCCGCCAACGGCGTCACTTCCACCGCCGGTTGGTGAACGCCCTGGCGCGTGCGCACGTATGGAGAGAGGGCGCTCGACGACCAGGGTGCCGCGCGGTGGTCACGCCGTGCCGTTCGGGGTTCGGGAGCCATGGATGAGGCATGCACGACGACGGATCGTCCGGCGGGGGACGCGCATCGCGGCCGTCGGCGGTCTGCTGCTGGGAGGCCTGATGGTCACCCAGGCACTGGCGAGCGAACCGTCCGGCGCGCAGGCTCCCGAGAGCACGTCGGCAAAGGTCGCCTCCCGGACGGGTGCCGAACTGGTGTCACGGCTCGGCACCTCGCGCACCGCCGGCAGCTGGGTCGCCTCCGACGGGAAACCCGTCGTCGCCGTGACCGACAAGGCGGCGGCCGACCGGGTGACGGCGGCCGGGGCCCGCGCCAGGATGGTGCGCCACAGCATGGACCAGCTCAAGTCGGCCACGGCCAACCTGCGTTCGGCGCCCAGAGTGGCGGGTACCGCCTGGGCCGTCGACTACCGGACCAACGAGGTGGTGGTGGAGGCCGACAGCACCGTCTCCGCCTCCGACTGGTCCCGGATGACGAAACTCGCCGACGGCATCGGCGACTTCGTACGGATGGAACGCACCCAGGGCCGGTTCACGACCAGGGTGAACGGCGCGCAGCCCGTCTTCTCGACCAGCGGCCGCTGTTCGGCCGGCTTCAACGTCACCAACGGGCAGACCGAGTTCATTCTCACCGCCGGGCACTGCGGGCCCGGCGGCACGTTCTGGTTCTCCGACAACACGGGCCGGACGCAGCTGGGCCGGACGGTGACGTCGGAGTTCCCAGGTGACGGCGACTTCTCACTCATCCGGTACGAGAACGGGCAGGAGACCCCCGGCGACAATGTCGTGGCCATCGGGGGCGGTCGCGGTGTGCGCATCACGGCGTCCGGGGATCCGGTCGTCGGACAGAAGGTCTTCCGCAGTGGCAGCACCAGCGGTCTGCGCGACGGAGAGGTCACCGCGCTCAACGCCACGGTGAACTACCCCGAGGGCACGGTCACCGGCCTGATCCAGACCACGGTGTGCGCCGAACCGGGCGACAGCGGCGGACCGTTGTTCTCCGAGGGCATCGCGCTCGGGGTGACGTCGGGCGGCAGCGGGGACTGCCAGTCGGGCGGTACGACGTTCTTCCAGCCGGTGATCAAGGCGCTGTCGGCGCTCGGGGTCCAGCTCACGGGGCAGTCGCAGGCATCGGCGGGTGCGACCGCCCAGTCGTCCGGCACCCCCGCGCCGTCCACCTCGGCCTCCCAGGGTGCGGCCATCGCGCCCGGCTCGGCGGCTCCCGGGTCGGCGGCTCCGGGCGCGGTCCAGCAGGTCGGTGTCACCGGCACCTCCGACACCCTCGTGTCGCGGCTGACCGACCCGCGCAACATCGGGCCGGGCCTGCTGGTCATCGCGGGCAGCCTCGTCGCCCTGGTCGCCACCCGCTACATCCGCACGGAACAGGAGCGCAACGCCTACCGCCGGGCCTACTCCGGCACTTGGGGCTGAGGCTCTTGGTCCGGGCAGCCGGAATCGAGGGGAACGAAGCACAGCCGTGGATGCGCGGAGCCGGTGGTGGGCGGGTACAGTGCCCTCACGGCGCGACCGGGTGGGCCGTCACGCCGCTTTCGTCGACTGCGGGGAAGCCGCCGCCCATTCCTTGACGAGCCGCTGGTACTCCCGCCGCTCCTCCATGCTCAGCATCCCGCCGCTCCGGAACCACAGGGCCCGGATCTCCTCGTTCACCTCGTCGGCGGAGCGTTCCGCTGCGGGTTCAGGAGTGGTGGACATGCCGTGAAGCATACGGGGCCCGGCGTGAAGGCGGTGTGAGCAATCAGGCACCTTCCGGCATTCCGGACCGTGAAGCTGATCACTTCCCGCAGGACATGACATCAGCCTCCACAGCACCCAGTACCAGCACCTGAATGGCCAGTACGGCCGCTCCACGGGCCCAGTCATGGAAGTCGGACACCTTGGTCTCCAGATCGACCGGGGCGGCCAACGGGTGGCGGTGCGCCCGAAGGGTCGCCTCCACTGTCTTTCCCGCCACGTCGATCAGGCCCACCCCCTCTCCGGCGAGCAGAATCTTCTGGGGCATCGCGAAGTTGGCGATCTGGGCGACCAGCGTGCCCAGCGCCCGCGCGGCCTCGTCGATGACACGGGAGCACATGGACTCGCCAGCTGCGGCCCGGCCGAGGATCTCCTCGTACGTCAGGTCGCGGCCGGTGGCGGCCTTGATCTGGTAACGGATGCTGGGGATGGTCAGCAGCGAGACGGCGCTGCCGCGTTCGCCGTCGGGGGTGAGCGGGCCGTTGGGGTTCAGGATCCAGTGCCGCCCGAATCCTCGGTTCTCCTCGGCGTAGGGCACCCGCCTGCCGCCCAGGACGAGCCCGTAGCCGATGCCCGCGCCGATGGTGAGCACGACGAAGCGGTCGAGACCTCGGCCTGCTCCGAACCACGTCTCGGCCTCGACCAGGGCGGCGACGTCGTTCTCGACGACCACCGGCAGCCCCGTGCGCCCCTCCACGAGTTCGGCCAGGGGGACGTCGCGCCACAGAAGAAAGGGGGATTCCCCGACCACGGCGCGGTCCTCGACGAGGCCACCCACTCCGATGCCGATGCCCGCGAGCGTGGGGAACTCCGCGGCGAGCGTGGCGGTCATCTCGGCCAGGAGATCGGCGACCTCGTGCGGATCGCGGCTGGTGAGCGGCCGGTCGAGCCGTGCGACGATGTCGCTCCTGAGTGTGGTGACGACGCCGTAGACCATCTCATCGGTGATCTTGAACCCGAGGAAGGTACGGGACTCGGCTACGACGTCGAGCGGCTGCGACGGGCGTCCCTGCCGCCCCTCGGCCGGCACGCTCCCGTCGGAGACCTCGATCAGCAGGCCCGACTCGATCAGCGGCTTGGTGAGCCGGGTGAGGCTGCCGGCGGAGAGGTTCAGTCGCCGTGCGAGTTCGGTGCGCGAGAGCGACCCGTGGACGAGCACCTCGATCGCCACGGCCCGCTCGCCGGGACTCAGCGGCAGCCAACTGGCGGCACGTGCGGTCATGGACCTCGGACTCCTCCAAGTTTTCTTTCGCGATGGAACCAACAAGAGCACTCTATGGCGGGGGCCATGGGATGAAAAGAAATGCGCAGGGACCTTGACGTCGGGATTCTTTCACAACAAAAGTAAGTGACGGGACGAGCCGCAGCCGAGGAGTCACCGATGACCGTCGCCTCCAGCAGCCCGACCAACAGCCGGATCAGTCTGATCCTCTCCCAGTGAAGGACACGTATTTCATGACGTTCTCGCTCGGCATCGTCGGCGCCGGCCAGTTCTCGGGCCAGTTCGCCACCCTGTTCCAGGCCCACCCCGGCGTCGGCGATGTGTACGTCACCGACCTGCTCCCCGAACGGGCCGAGCAGCTCGCCGCCGCCCAGGGTCTGGCGGGCACCTTCCCCTCGTACGAGGCCATGCTCGAGTCGAAGGCGGTCGACGCGGTCGCCATCTTCACCCAGCGCTGGACCCACGGCCCCCTGGTGGTCCAGGGGCTGAACGCCGGCAAGCACGTGTACTCCGCCGTCCCGATGGCGATCAGCACGGAGGAGATCGCGGCGATCATCGACATGGTCAAGGCGACCGGGCTGACGTACATGATGGGTGAGACGAGCCAGTACAACCCGGCGACCGTGCATGCCCGCAACCAGATCGCCGAGGGCGCCTTCGGGCGGCTCTTCTACGCCGAGGGCGACTACGTCCACGACATGGACCTCGGCTTCTACGAGGCCTACCAGTACAGCGGCGGCGAGAACTGGAAGGCGACCGCCAGTTATCCCCCGCTGCTCTACCCGACCCATTCGGTGGGCGGTGTCCTCGGCGCCTGGCAGACGCACGCTGTGAGCGTGTCGGCGATCGGGGTGCGCGACGAACGCGGCGACGGGGTGTTCGACAAGGAGATCAGCCAGTTCGGCAACGACTTCTCGAACGCCACCGCACTGTTCGAGGTGGCGAGCGGCGGCTCGTTCCGTACGAACGAGTTCCGTCGGGTCGGCTACCCGTCACACATTCGTGAGTCGCGCTTCCGGTTCTTCGGCACCGAGGCGAGCATGGAGCAGCTCGCCACGGCGGCCCTGTGGCAGGACAAGAGCGGGGTGAAGGACATCTCCGAGCTGCTGGAGCCCAAGCCGACCATGTCCCCCGACGACCCGTCGCTCCAGCACATAGCGCCCGAGCTGCGGGCCGCCTTCACCTCGGGTTCGGCTCCGGTGCACGACCGGTCGCGGCTGCCGCGGGAGTTCGACCACCTGCACAACGGGCACGAGGGGAGCCACCACTTCCTGGTGCACGACTTCGTGACGGCGGTGGGCGCCAGGACCCTTCCGTCCGTCAACGCCTGGGTCGCCGCCCGCTACACCCTGCCCGGGATCGTCGCGCACGAGTCGGCGCTGAAGGGCGGCGTCCGGCTGGACATCCCGGACTTCGGGGACGCGCCCGCGTGAGGCCCTTTGCGGTCCGGCCGTTCAGGAGGACGGCCGGACCGCGCATCCCTCAGGTGCCAGGCTTGCGGCCGTAGACGAACACGTCGTCGCCGACCTTGAGCAGCGACCAGTACTTCTTGGCGTCGGTCTTGGTCATGTTGACGCAGCCGTGCGAGCCGGGCGGGTTCCACATGCTGAGGCCGACGGAGTGGAAGGCCTGGCCGCCGTCGAAGAACTGGCTGTACGGCATGGGTACGTGGTACACGCTCGACACATGGTCGATGTCCCGCCAGTAGATCTTCTTCAGGCCGGTGCGGGTCTCGTAGCCGTTGCGGCCGGTGCGCACCGGGACGGGACCGTAGACGAGCCGGTTGCCGTCCTGGATCCAGCTGAGCTGGAGCGTGAGGTTGACACACGCGATGCGGCCCTTGTTGACGGGGCACTTCCCGTCCTTGTTGGGGTTTTTTCCGACGGCCTTCTGCTTGTTCATCAGGTCCATCACGCCCCATGTGACGGGGCCGGCATAGCCGATGGCCGGGGTGATGCCGTGCTTGTTCTGGAAGGCCTGGATCGCCTTGCAGTCGGCGGCGGACTGCTTGCCGTCGACCGGGCGGCCGAGGAACTTCTCGACCTGCTTCTGATACGGGCCGGTCTGCGTCGTGCAACTCGCGGCACCCGCGGGCGTGGCGCCCAGAGCGAGCGTGATCGGAGCCACCAGCGCGGTGACCCCGAGTGCGACGACTCCCCGTTTGCGTATGTCCCCCATGCCGGCCCTTTCGTCCTCCGTGCGCCCCTGGGCGGGGCACTTTCCTGCGTACCGAGTCTCCTGCCACATAGACCGGCCGCGTGCCGCCATGGTTGTAACAACGATCACACTGGGACGAAACGGTGACATTCCATCCGGGAGGGAGTCCGCCAAAGACCTTGCAGCCATAGGCGATGAGACGGAGGTCGCTGCGCCGAGCGGTTGCTCTGTGATCTGGGTCCCACGGTGGCGGGACTCCGACACGGACGGCCCGACGAGCCCGGCGTGCGAGATCCGTCAGCCCCCGGCCGCCGGCCGAGGGCTGACCGTATCCCTGCTTTCGGTGGCTCCGGGTGGCGTGGGCTCAGCCGCGGCTCTGCCCGGTCTGCCCCATGTCGCTGTGCGGGGTGACCTCGATCCTGCGTGGCTCGGTGACCTCCGCCTGGGGCACCGTGCTCGTGAGCACGCTGTCCGACAGAAGGCCACCTGCCCGTGGAGCAGCCCAAGTTCGCCCAGGAACCGCCCCGGCCGGTGCACCGTGAGCACATGCTCCTCGGGCGTCCCGTAGTCCGGCCGCTCGGCGTGCTCGGCGAGGAAGGCGATCTGATCGTCCACCAGTCACGGCTTCACGGTTCCCGTCCGCCGCTGCCCGGATGCCGTCGCCGGACATCAGACCATCGCCTCGTGGACGTAGCACCAGCGCCAGTTCTGTCCCGGCTCCATGGGCGCCACGACGGGATGCCCGGTGTCCCCGGCATGATGGCGCGCGCGCCGCATCGGCGAGGAGTCGCAGCAGCCGACGTGCCCGCAGGTCAGGCAGAGCCGCAGGTGTATCCAGGAGGATCCGAGGCGCAGGCACTCCTCACATCCGTCCCGCGAACGCGGACTCACCGGATGTACCCGGGCGAGGTGGGGATCGCTCCATGTCGCCATCGGGATTCTCCTCTTCCGGGCCTCCGGCCGCAGGCTCTTGTCGATGTCGACCTTGGCGAGCTTGATCATGATCGTTGTCTCATGACGTACACCTCGCCTTCGCGACTTCGGCGCGGATCGCTCCGACATCGACACCTGAATGCCTACGAATCGAATACTCGTTCGATCCAGACCTGGTGTCCTCGTCGTCCCGGCCCAACCTCCGGTGCACCCCGCTCAGGAAGCCCCTGCGAAGGGCCTGGTCCGGCGTCCTTTCTCACGCTGGCGGGGTGATCGGCGGCGTGCATTTTCACCCCTGGGAACGAGACGGCCATCCTGCGCCTGGGCCGAGCCGCGTCGGCGCGTTCGGCCGGTGCAGCGCCGAGGCCGGGTACCTCATGCGCCAGGACGACCTGGTCCGCATCCCCGCCGACTGTCCCGGCGGCAGCGCCGACCTCGACCGGCCCGTGCGGCAGCCGGCCGAGCGGGACGGTCAGGTGCCCTTCCCGGGGCAGGGGTGGTGCTGGGCGTTCGGCCTGCGCGGTCTCCGCGGGTTGCAGGGCCACCTCGTGGTCGCATCCGTTTCGCGCCCCGGCGAGGCACATTGCGCTACCGGCTCCAGCGCATCCGCGAGATCACCGGCGGGGACCTGTCGAACGTGGACAGCAGACTCAACCTGCATATGGCCACGCGCCTGTCGAACGTCATGATCGGCCGGCCCGGGGAGCCGGGCGCCGGTCACGGATCCTTGGCCGGGATGAAGACCACGAGGCGGGCTCCGGGGTTGTTGTCCTCGATATGGATGTGGCCACGGTGGGCGGCGACGAGGTCGTGGACGATCGCCAGCCCGAGCCCGCTTCCGCCGGTGTCCCGGGCACGGGCCCCGTCCAGGCGCGTGAAGCGGTCGAAGACGCGGCTCCGGTCGGCCACCGGAATCCCGGGACCGTCGTCGGCGACGACCAGGCCCGCGTGGCCGTCGCGCACACGCAGGCTCACCTCGATCCGCTGGTGGGCGTACCGGATGGCGTTGTCCAGCAGATTGCGCACGACCCGGGCCAGGGCGTCCTCGTCGCCGTGCACACGGGCCGCGCTGACGGTGTGCTGGTCGATGACGAGCGGGGTGCGCCGGCGGGCGTGGCGGACCTCGTGGAAGACGATCTCGTCCAGGTCCACGGAGCGTTGACGCAGCCGGGGCCGCGCGTCCAGGCGCGCCATCCGTACGAGGTCGTCGACGAGCCGGGACAGCCGCTCGCTCTCCTCGATCAGGGCGGGCCCACGGGCGCCCCAGTCCGCCGCGCCGGGATGCCGGACGGCCACCTCCAGCTGGGTGTGCAGGCTGCTGAGCGGGCTGCGCAGTTCGTGCGCGGCGTCCGCGACGAACTGCCGCTGCCGCTGTGTCGAGACGTCCAGCCGGGCGAGCAGGTCGTTGAGGGTCCGCGCCAGCCGGCCCAAGGCGTCGTCGGCCGGTGGGACGTCCAGCCGGCTGCCCAGGTCGCAGGCGGTGATCTCGGCGGTCTGGGAGCGCAGGGCCTCCACGGGACGCAGCGCCCGCCCGGTCAGCAGCCACACCACGCCGGTGAGCAGGGCGACGGCCGGCGGTACGGCGATGGCGAGGCCCACGGTGAGCTGGGCCAGGTTGTGGTCCACCTCCGTGGTGGGCACGGCGACGTACACCGTCACCGGGTCGGTACCGCCTCCGGCGGCGAGGGCCACCGCCCGCCAGCTGCCCGCGCGGTCCAACGGCAGGTCGTCCACGCTGTGGGCCCGGGGCGTGCCGGAGGAGGCCGGGGCGAAGGAGAACAGCGCGTGCTCGCCCGCCAGATTCACCGAACTGGACCGCACGGCACCTCCGGTGCCCACGACCTGGACGGCGGTGTCCCCGTCCCCCGAGGCCGGAAGGACGCGCGGGAGGCTCCCGCTGTCGACGTTCGCCGCGATGACCTGGGCCCGCTGCAGCGCGGTCTGGTCGAGCCCGGTGATGAGGCTCATCCGCAGCCACACGACCAGCAGACAGGCCGCGCCGACCAGCGCCGCCGCGATCATCAGGGCCGCCGCGGCGGTCAGCCTCAGACGCAGGGAGCGCCGGGCCCAGCACGCGGGGACGGGGATGCGCACCGGGTCACCTCCCGGTGCCGTGCAGCCGGTAGCCGGCCCCGCGGACCGTCTCGATCGTGCGGCGGTCGAACGGAACGTCGATCTTGCGCCGCAGGTAGCCGATGTAGACCTCGACGATATTGGTGTCGCCGTCGAAGTTCTCGTCCCACACGTGGTCGAGGATGTCCGTCTTGCTGACCACTTCGTCGGGGTGCCGGAGCAGGAATTCAAGAAGGGTGAACTCCCGGGCGGTCAGTGTGATCTCCCGGTCCGCCCGGTGGCAGCGGCGGCGTGCGGGGTCCAGGGCGAGGTCGCCGGCTGCGAGCACTGCGGGCCGGGCAGGCGCGCCGCGGCGCAGCAGCGCCCGCAGATGGGCGACGAGCACCACATAGGAGAAGGGCTTGCTGAGGTAGTCGTCGGCGCCGAGGTCGAGGGCATCCGCCTCGTCGTACTCGCCGTCCTTCGCGGTGAGGATGAGCACGGGTGTCCACACGTGCGCGGCGCGCAGTCGTTTGAGGACCTCGTATCCGGACATGCCGGGGAGCATGAGGTCCAGCACGATCGCGTCGTACGGCTCGTGGACGCCCCGCCAGAGCCCGTCGTCGCCGTTGTACACGGCATCGCCGACGAAGCCCTCCGCGGCGAGCCCTTGAGCGATCGCCTCGGCGAGCCCCCGTTCGTCCTCGATCACCAGCACGCGCATGGTCGACCTCGTCTCCACCGTACGGAGACATGGCCGGGACTGCGCGCTGAGCACGGTCGGTGACGGGCGTGTTCCGGGCGGCCGCCGCGGACGCCGTCTCTCTCAGCCTCCTCTCAGCGACCTTGCCGCAGGCTGGGGTCGACCGGATGAAACAGGGCTTCCGCGCCCTTCAGACGAAGGAGACAGACGATGACGATCGTCCGACGCAGGGTCGCACTGATTGCCGGCACGATGCTGCTGGCCGGCGCGGCGGGCAGCGGAGTCGCGATGGCGAGCACCCCCGCGGCTGCGCCCCCCTCCGTCCAGGCACACCACCAGCAGGGCAACTGGGGCCATGACGACGACGATGACTGGGGCGACTGGGGTGGCTACGGCTCCTACGGTCACGGCCACGGCCATGGCGACGACGATGACGACGACTACGGGTGGTACTGACAGCACCTGAGCCCACCGCGGAGTGCCGGTTCGTCCCTCAGGGCCGAACCGGCACTCGGCGTCGGATCACGGCTCAGGCGGCCTTGCTCGCCCGGCGCCGGTGAGCACGCACGATGTCCGCGTACCGGTGTCCGGTGCCCTTGATCGTGCGGACCTGGGTGCGGTAGTCGACGTGGACGAGGCCGAAGCGCTTGTCGTAGCCGTACGCCCATTCGAAGTTGTCGAGCAGCGACCAGGCGAAATAGCCGGCCAGCGGGGCGCCCTTGCGGGCCGCCGACGCGCAGGCGGCGAGGTGCTCGACCAGGTAGTTCTGGCGTTCCGGGTCGTCGACGGTACCGTCGGGGCGTACGACGTCGGGGAAGGAGGAGCCGTTCTCGGTGACGTACAGCCTGCGGGCTCCGTACTCGTCGGTGAGGCGCAGCAGCAGTGTCTCGATGCCGCCGGCGTCGATCTCCCAGTCCATGCCGGTGCGCGGTACCCCGTGGCGGCGGACCGAGCGGACGCGGGGGGCGGGGCCGGCCGGGTCGTCTGCGACGGTGGCCGGGAAGTAGTAGTTCAGGCCCAGCCAGTCCAGGGGCGCGGCCATCGTCTCCAAGTCGCCCGGGCGCTCCGGGAGTTCGACACCGTAGACCTCACGCATGTCCGCCGGGAAGCCACGGCCGTGGACCGGGTCCAGCCACCAGCGGTTGACGTGACCGTCCATGCGGCGGGCCGCGGCCTCGTCCTCGGGCCGGTCGGTGGCGGCGTGCACGGTCGAGAGGTTGTTGACGATGCCGATCTCGGCGTCCGGGGCGGCAGCGCGGATCGCCTGGGCCGCGAGGCCGTGACCGAGGAGCAGATGGTAGGAGGCACGGATTGCGGCGGTCAGGTCCCTGAGGCCGGGGGCCATGGTGCCTTCGAGGTGGCCGATCCACGCCGAGCACAGCGGCTCGTTGAGGGTGGCCCAGTGGGTGACGCGGTCGCCCAGTCGTCCGGCGACGACCGACGCGTACGCGGCGAAGTGCTCGGCAGTCGCTCGCTCGGGCCAGCCGCCGCGGTCCTGGAGCACCTGCGGCAGGTCCCAGTGGTAGAGGGTGACGGAGGGGGTGATGCCCGCCTCCAGGAGGGCGTCCACCAGCTCGTCGTAGAAGGCGAGGCCCTTGGCGTTCACCGGACCGTCGCCGCCCGGAATCACCCGGGGCCAGGCGATGGACAGCCGGTAGGCATTGGTGCCGAGCTGCTTCATCAACCCGATGTCCTCGCGCCAGCGGTGGTAGTGGTCGCAGGCCACGTCGCCGTTGTCGTCGCCCGCGATCTTTCCCGGGGTGTGCGAGAAGGTGTCCCAGATCGACGGCGAGCGGCCGTCCTCGGCGACGGCCCCCTCGATCTGGTACGCCGATGTGGCCGTGCCCCACAGGAAGTCATGCGGAAGCGCGGCGAGGTCGATGCGTTCGGACACAGAAGTCCTCTCAGGAATAGGCGTGTTGGTCACTTCACGGCTCCGGCGGTGAGCCCGGTGACGAGATAGCGCTGCAGCAGCAGGAAGCCCGCGACCACAGGCACGCTGACGACGAGCGAGGCGGCCATGATCTGGTTCCAGTAGACGTCGTTCAGCGTGGAGTAGCCCTGGAGTCCGACGGCGAGCGTGCGGGTGGCGTCGTTGGTCATCACGGACGCGAAGAGCACCTCGCCCCAGGCGGTCATGAAGGCGTAGACGGCGACCGCGACGATGCCGGGGATCGCGGCCGGCACGACGATCCGGAACAGCGCACCGAGCGGTCCGCAGCCGTCCACCAGCGCCGCCTCGTCCAGGTCACGTGGAACCGAGTCCAGATACCCGATGAGCATCCAGATGGAGAACGGCAGCGAGAAGGTGAGGTAGGTCAGGATCAGCCCGCCGCGCGAGCCGAACAGGGCGATGCCGGTGGCGTTGCCGATGTTGACGTAGAGCAGGAAGAGCGGGAGCAGGAAGAGGATGCCGGGGAACATCTGGGTGGACAGCACGGTGACCGTGAACACGCGCTTGCCGCGGAAGTTGTAGCGGCTGACGGCATAAGCGGAGAACACCGCGATCACCACCGAGCAGACGGTCGCCGAGCCCGCAACGATGAGCGAGTTCATGAAGTACTTCGCCAGCGGGACCGTCGACCAGATGTCGATGTAGGGGCGGATCGTCAGACCGCTCGGCAGCCAGCGGAACTTCCCCGAGACGTCCGCGAGCGGCTTCAGCGAGCTGGAGACCATGACGTAGACCGGCACCAGGACGAACCCGGTGAGCAGCGTGAGGAAGATCCGCCGGGACCACAGGAAGGACCGCGGCGGGGCCATCGGCGAACGGGACGGCAGCTGCGAGGTGCTAGACATCGGCCGTCTTCCTTCCTCGGGAGGTCAGCAGCAGGTAGACGCCCGTCACGACGAGCAGGAAGAGAAGCAGCAGGACGGACATGGCGGAGCCGGCGCCGAAGTTCCAGGTGACGAACGAGGCTTGGTAGATGTGGACCGAGATGAGATCCGCGGCCTCCGGGGCGGCCTTGCCGAACAGGACGTACGGTGTGTTGAAGTCGTTGAACGTCCACAGGAACAGCACGAGGATCAGCACCTGGTTGACCGGGCGCAACGACGGCAGCGTGATGCGGCGGATCTGCTGCCACATACCGGCGCCGTCGAGGGCGGCCGCCTCGTACAGCTCCCTGGGGATGTTCTGCAGACCGGCCATGACGATCAGGAACGCGAACGGCCACCCCTTCCACACGGACACGACGAGCAGGGCGACGAAGCTGTTGTCGCCGATGAGCCAGAAGGACGGCTTGTCGGTGAGGTGCAACTGGTCGTGCAGGACGTGGTTCACCAGGCCGTTGTCGTGCTGGAACATGAACACCCAGGTGATGACGGCCGCGTAGACGGGCAGCGCGTACGGCACCAGGAACAGGGCGCGAAGCAGTCCGCGGCCGCGGAAGGTGTCCTGCATGTAGACGGCGGCCACCGTGCCGATCAGCCAGCACAGACCGACCGACAGCAGGGTGAAGCCGACGGTGACGAGGAACGAGTGGAGCAGTGCGTCGCCCACGGGGGCGTTGAAGTCCAACGAGACCTTGTAGTTGTCCAGGCCGGACCAGGGCGCGGTGCCCCAGTCGCGGATGTAGAACTGCGTGAGCTCCTTGAAGCTCATCACGATGCCGATCACCATCGGCACCAGATGCACCAGGAGTTCGAGGAGCAGGGCGGGCAGGAGCAGCAGGTAGGGCAGTCCGATACGGCGAATCCGCCCGGGGCGGCGCGAGCCGCGCGCCGCCCCGGGGGAGCTCTTGCGTACCGTCCGCTCGCCGGGTTCGGCGGAGGCGGTCGTGGTGGTCATGACGGTGTCCGTGCTCACTTCGTCGGCATCTGCTGCTGGGCCTTCTGGAGCCTCGCCTTCACCGAGTCCGTGGTCACCGCACGTCCGGCCGCGGCGTCGGCGAACAGCTCCTTGACGGCCGTGCCGACCGCCGTCTCGAACTGAGACTCGTCGGCGACCTGCGGCAGCGGGGCGGCGCTGGTCGCGAGGGTGTTCTTCAGCACCGCGTTCGCCGGGCTGTTGAACGCGGCGTCCGACTGCGCGGCCTTGACCGGCGGGATGGAGCTGTAGGCCGTGTTGAGGATCTTCTGCTCCGCGTCGCTGGTCATGAACTTCACGAACCGCGTGGCGCCGTCGAGGTTGTGGCTGTTCTTGAAGACGGCCAGGTTGATGCCCGCCACCATCGAGTTGACGTTCGTGCCGGTCCCCGGCGTGCCGGACTGCACGGGCACCGGGGCGATGCCGTACTGGTCCTCGCTCATGCCCTGCGACTTGAGGTTTGCGGAGGCGGACTGCCACAGCAGTATCGCGGTCCTGCCCTTGGCGAAGTCGCTGACCGACTGGTTCTGCGCGTACTCGGCGTTGCCCTGCGGGATGACCTTGTCCTTGGCCATCAGGTCGACGTACTGCTTGACCGCGGCCACCACCCCGTCGCTGGTGAAGTCGGGCTTGCCGTCGGCGGTGAAGAAGTCGGCGCCGTGCTGCTTGGCGAAGACGAAGACGTGGTGGATGTTCTCGGAGACGTTGGAGCCCTCGGCGCCGAGGACCTGCTTGCCCTTCTGCTGGATCTTCTTGCCGTCCGCGACCAGCTCGTCCCAGGTGGCCGGGGGCTTGGAGATGCCGGCGTCGGCGAAGATCTTCTTGTTGTAGTAAAGCGCGTACGCCATCGAGTACAGGGGTACGGCGGCCGGGTCCTTGCCCTGGGCGCCCGTGGAACCGAGCGCCGAGTCGACGAAGCGGTCCTTGCCGCCGATCTTGTCGAGGTTCTTGGCGTCCCACGGCAGCAGCGCCCCGGTCGCCTGCAGGGAGGCGCTCCAGGTGTTGCCGATGTTCAGCACGTCGGGGCCCTGGCCGGAGGTGGTCGCGGTGAGGATCCGGTTCAGCAGATCCGACCAGGGGACGACCTCCAGCTTCACCTTGATCCCGGTCTGCTTCTCGAACTTGTCGAGCTCGGGCTGGAGGACCTTCTTGTCGATCTCGATGCTGGCGCCCTGGTTGGAGGCCCAGTAGGTGAGCGTCTTCGGCGAGTCGTTCGACCCGCCACCCGTCGACGAACCGCCTCCGCAGGCCGAGGCGGCAAGGGCGAGAGACATGGTGACGGCGCCTACGGCCGCGGCTCGGATGCTGCGCATGGCTCCTGGTGTCCCTTTCCGGGAGTCGAGAAGGCCGAGGAAGGTTCCGGACGACACCTCGTTCGACTCCCGAAACCCTCACGGCTTAATTTAGGACGTGAGTTAAACCCCGTGGGAAACGCTCGTCAAGGGATCCGACAGGGCTTAATTGCCGAGCGGTCGCGACGAAGGCCGTCCGGGCGGCGCCGCACGGCCCCCGTAGGGTACGTGACCTGCGGCGGAGGGCGGCCTGGGCATACTGCAACGGTTGGGTCTCGACGGGCCGGCGAACCATGCGCCGCACCGTCTCCGGCATGTCCCTGAATCAGCGCGCGAGTTGACGACAGGCCGGCCGTCTCCGACTGAACTTCGGTCACACTGTTCGACGCCTCGTTCAAGCGGAGGAAGCATCCACCGACGAGGGAGCGCTCTCGCCTCCCGCATCGTTCACTTCCTGAACCACCCAGTGCCGCAGCAAGCCGTGCGCCCCGGCTCACACCGGGGCGCCTCCGTCAGCGCTCTAGGAAGTCGAAGAGCTCCTCCCAGCGGCTCGTGATCACGTCGGGGGCGAAGCGCCGGACGTTCTGCCGCGCCCTCTCCCCCATCGTGTCGCGGAGGTTCTCGTCGGCCATCAACCGCACGAGGTGACGGGCGAGTTCGGAGGTGTTGCCGTGCCGGGCCAGCAGCCCGTCCTCGCCGTTCCTGACGATTTCGCGCACACCGGGGGAACAGTCGAACGCGGCACACGGCACGCCGCAGGCCATCGCCTCGAGGAGGACCAGCGGGAAGCCCTCGCCGCGGGAGGACTGTACGAACACGGACGACCGCCCCAGCGCTGCGGTCACGTCGTCGGTCTGCCCAGCCCATTCCACCGAGTCGTCCAGACCGAGTTCCGTGCACTGCTCCCGGAGCGCGGCCTCGTGGTCGCCGGCACCGTAGATGCGCAGGATCCAGCCGGGCTGCCGCGGCGCCGCCTCGGCCCAGACGTCCAGCAGCAGGTCGACACCCTTCGCATGGCTGAGCCGTCCGATACTGGCCACCACCTTCTCCGTGCGCGGCGAGGGACCGTCGGGCAGCACCGGCAGCGGGTTCGGCATGAAACCGACGTGGTTGACGCCCTCCCCCACCCAGAGGTCGGCGTCCTCCTGGGTGAGGACCAGTAGCCGGTCCACGTCCTTGAAGTACGTCTTCACGCGCTCGAAGCGCGAGGACCGGCGGGAGGCGTCGAAGGACTCGTGGCTCATACCGATGACCGGGTGCCCCGCGGTGTCCGCGAGCGCCACCCACTCCATCGCCCAGACCTGGGTGACGATGATCACGGCGCCGGGCCGTGCGGCCCGGAACGCCCGGCTGAGGCGGTCCGCGGCGGCGCGCATGTCCGCGCTGTGCCGCCGGACGGCGGGATCGAACCGGCCGAACAGGATGCGCGGCCTGCGGCGGCCCGCAGGGCGCCGGTCGTACAGGGTCAGCGTCTCGAACGGCGGATCCTCGCCCAGGTCCATCGGTACCTCGGGCGGGGAGATGCCGATGACCCGGACCCGGTGGCCGCGCTCCGCGAACAGCCGGGCCATCTGGGTCTGCCAGCGGCCCACGCCTCCCAGCTCGTTGACCTCGTTGGCGACGAAGAAGATCTCACGCTGCGTCATCGGGTCTCTCCCGCAGGGCCGAAGAAACGGTCCACGATGCGAGCCGCCGCGTCCCCGCGGTCGTACTCGCCATACTTGTCCACGAACTCCTTGAGCTGTGCCTCGTACTGGGTGCCCATGGCCGGCAGCTCGGACACCGCCGCGAAGAGCTCGTCCTCGGTGTGCGCCACCGGTCCCGGTGCCTCTTCGAGGAGGTCGAAGTACGTGCCGCGCATGTCCTGGGAGTACTCCTCCCAGTCGTACGCGTAGAACACCATCGGCCGGCGCAGCAGCGCAAAGTCGAACATCACGGACGAGTAGTCGGTGATCACAGCGTCGGAAAGCAACAGGAGGGGAGTGATGTCCGGTTCGCCCGTCACGTCGATCACCCGGCCCGCCATCGACGGCGGGAGGGTGACCCGGTTCAGGTAGTGGGAGCGGACCAGGAGGGTGTACTGGTCCCCGAAGCGGTCGACGAAGCGTTCCACGTCGAAGGGGAACTCGAAGGCCCGTACGGCGCCGTCGGCGCGGGCGCGGAACGTCGGCGCGTACAGCACCACGCGGCGATCCGGGCGGATGCCGAGGCGTTCGGCGAGCCGGCGCAGGGCCGGGTCGGGCGCCTGAGGATCACGGGCCGCCCGGACCAGGGCGTCGTTGCGGGGGTAGCCCGTGCGCAGCAGCTTCTCCTCGGGGAGGCGGTAGGCCCGGACCAGGGTGCGGACGTCGTGTTCGCTGCGGACCACGAAGTGGTCGAAGCGGTCCAGCGCCTCCTGGTAGGAGCGCTGTTCCTGCTCCGGCATCACCCGGTAGGTGGGCTCGTCGAAGCCCATTCTCTTCAGGGCCGACCCGTGCCACGTCTGGATATAGGTGGTCTCCGGTCGTTTGGCCAGCCTCAGCGGGAAGCCCTGGTTGTCGATCCAGAACTCGGCCTGGGCCAGCGCCTTCAGGTAGCGCCAGGACCACCGGCGGACGAGTTCGGCGTCGTCCGGGAAGCCCTCGGGCCTGTCGCCCGCGTAGGACCAGATCGCGGTCACGGGCGCCCGGCGGCGGCGCAGTTCCTCGTAGATGGCCCGTGGGCTGTCGCTGTACTGCTTGCCGAGGTGGCTCTCGAAGACGACGGTGCCCTTGCGGACCGGGAGCAGCCGCAGCAGGCGGTGGTAGCCCTGGACCTTGCGCGGGCCGGAGGACAGGTCCCTCTTGACGGTCCGGAGCGTACGGTAGGCGCCCTTGATGGTCCTGGCCGCGGAGCCGTGCAGATTGCGGTCCACGACAGCGCGCCCGCGGCGGGCCGCCGTGCCCTGCTGGCTGAGCCGGAAGGCCAGATGCCCCTTGGCAGACACCTGGGGTTCGAGCCGGTCGGCCACGAGCCGGCTGAGCCGGGGTTGTACGGGCACGGACGCGGAGTTCTCCAGGTCGACGCGGCCGGCCGTGAGCCGGCTGGTGGTCCGCTTCCCGTCCGCCGTCAGATGCAGCCGGACGTCCCACACCTCGTCGACGACGCCGAGCGGACGGAAGCAGGCGGAGAGCGGGACGGCGGCCTGCCAGGTGAGGGTGTCGCCCTCGTGCAGCACCGTCCGCACCGGGAACCGGAAGGTCTGCAGACTGCGGCGGCGGGCACGGAACTCCAACTCGGCGGAGAGCTGGGCGTCCGCGGCGACGCTCTGCAGCGGATTGACCACCGCGCCTTCGAGCACCACAAGGTCACCGCGCACGGCGTACCCGGTGAGCAGGTTGCGCAGGAACATCCTCTCCAGTGGTCTGCCGCGGTAGCCGAGACCCGTGACATCCATGACATCGCGCGCCTTCGGATCGTCCAGGTACTGGTCGCACCAGTAGATACGGCCGTCGCGCTCGACGAGCGGTGCGGAGATCTTGTCCCGGTTGATCAGCGTGTCGACGGCGGGCATCAGGTTGTCCCAGTCCTCCCGCATCAGCAGGTAGGCGCAGATGGCGTGAACGCGGTCCAGTTGGGCGTACGCCTCCTCCGGGAAGTCCTGGATGTAGCCGCAGGCCAGCTCCGCGAAGCGGTGCCGGTACTCGTCGTCGAGGAACGGCAGGTCACGCAGGTAGAGGACCAGGTCGTGCTTGAGGAACTTGATGTCCTTGTGCAGCGCGAGCTCGTCGAGGCCGCGCCGGTCCAGCACGGCGTCGATGCGGCGGTGGATCTCCAGCCGGTCGGTGAAGTTGTTGATCTCGTGGCGCCGGTTGCTGATCGACTTGGTCGTGGTCTTCTCCGCCACGTGCCAGAAGTAGACCGTGTTGGGGATCAGGGTGATCCGCCCCGCCGCCAGGTAGGCCTGCGCCGAGAACAGCAGGTCCTCGTAGTGGATGCCCCGCGGGAAGGTGAGCCCGTTCTCGACGAGGAACTCCCGCCGGTAGCACTTGTTGGTCGACAGGGTGTCGAAGACGAACAGGTCCGGCAGCTCGGCGATGGACTCGACGGTGCGCGTGGACCGGTACAGCCAGGGATACCAGGGGATCCTCTTGTCGTGCCGGCTGTCGGTGTGCACCCGGACGCAGAGTCCCGAGACCAGGTCGGCGCCGGTGCGGTCGGCTGCTTCCAGCATGTTGCGGCAGGCGTTGGGCTCGAGGGTGTCGTCGCTGTCCAGGAACATCACATAGCGCCCGTGGGCCACCGCCATGCCCTGGTTGCGGGGCTCTCCACAGCCGCCACTGTTCTCGTCCAGCCGGATCGCCCGCACCCGGCCGGGGTGGCCCGCGGCGAGCTGCTGCGCGACGCCGTACGAGCCGTCGGTCGAGCAGTCGTCGGCGATGACCACTTCCACGTTGCGCAGCGTCTGGTCGAGCACGGAGCGAACGGCTGCGGGGAGCCGCCGGGCATCGTTGTAGACGATGACGACGACGCTGATGTCCGGCTCCGCCCCGCCTGACTCGGGGGTATCGATCGACACGGCCACCTCTCGTCTCGTATTTCCGGCTCGCCGGACGGCGGACCCGTCACCGCCGCGGCTCGGCGGCGTCCGCGAGGACGTCCACGGAAACGACATCCGCGGAAAGGAATGCGCCCGGCTCAGGACCGGGACAACCACCCTACATCTTGTAGGGTTGCACCGGCTCATCACGGCGAGGGCGGTGCCCCACCGCCCTTCCACGCTACGTGAGGGCAGTCGGCGGGGGCGGCCTCGGCGCGGACACGTCGTGACCGGCTGCGGGGTCGACGGCGAACCGCGCATCAGTAGGCCGGGTACTCAGGGGCCCACTGCGTCCTGGCGATCGTCTGGCGCAGTTCCCCTTCGGTCGCCTTCGGGGCCACACCGTCCTCGACGGCGGCGAGCGCCGCGGCCACCGCGATCTCCCGTACCGCCTCGCGCATACCGCCGACCGCCGGAAGCAGAGGTGGAGGCCCGGGCAGCCCGGCGGCCTCCTCCGCGGCCCGCCGGGCGACGGCACGCGCGGCGGCCACCAGCATCCGGTCGGTGACCCGGGTCGCCCCGCCCGCCACCACCGCGAGCCCGATGGCCGGGAAGATGTAGACGTTGTTGGCCTGCGCCACCGGAATCTCCCGGCCGTCGATCTCCAGCGGCGGGAACGGCGAACCGGTGGCGATCAGCGCCCTCCCGTCCGTCCAGCGGGCAAGGTCCGCCGGCGCGGCCTCGGAGTGCGAGGTGGGGTTGGACAGCGGAAAGATGACGGGCCGCTCGCAGGTCGAGGCCATCTGGCGCACGATGTCCTCACTGAACGCGCCGTATGCCGTCGACAAGCCGATGAGCGCCGTCGGCTCGACCCGGCGCACCACCTCGGCGAGCCCGGTGCCGTCCCAGTCGGCCACCTCGTCGTCCGCGCGCGCGTACACCCGCTGCTCGTCGGTCAGATCGGTGCGCGAGGCGACGAGGAGCCCGTTGACATCGACGAACCAGAAACGGCCCGTGGCCTCCTCGGCCGAGAGCCCTTCGTCCATGAGGGCGGCGCGGATCATGTCGGCGACGCCCACGGCGGCGGAGCCCGCCCCCAGCACGACCAGCCGCTGTCCGGTCAGCGGCGTGCCGGATACCTGACACGCCGTGGAAAGCGCCCCCACCACAACCGCCGCGGTGCCCTGGATGTCGTCGTTGAAGGTGAGCAGCCGGTCGCGGTAGCGGGTGAGGATCGGCCGCGCGTGCACGGTCGCGAAGTCCTCCCACTGCAGCAGTGTGCCGGGCAGCTCCGCCTCGACCGCCGAGACGAACGCCTCGATCATCTCGTCGTACTCGGCGCCGGTGAGCCGGTGCTCCCGGCGGCCCAGGTACCGCGGGTCGGACAGCAACTCCTCGTTGTCGGTGCCCACGTCGAGCAGGATCGGCAGAGTGCGGGCCGGGTTGATCCCGCCGATGGCGGTGTACAGACTGAGCTTGCCGATCGGGATGCCCATCCCTCCGACGCCCTGGTCGCCGAGGCCGAGGATGCGCTGGCCGTCAGTGACGACGATGACGTCCACGGCCCCCTTGTACGGGCGGTTGTGCAGGATCTCGTGGAACCGGTCGCGGTCCTCCCAGGCCAGGAACAGGCCGCGGGGCCGTCGGTAGATCTCGCTGAAGCGGCGGCACGCCTCGCCGACGGTCGGCGTGTAGACGATGGGGAGAAGGTCTTCCAGATGCCCGGTGATCAGGCGGTAGAAGAGCACCTCGTTGGTGTCCTGCAACTGCCGCAGATAGATGTGCCGGTTGAGTGGCTTGCCGTAGTCGAGGAACGCCTGGTGGGCGCGGGCGACCTGCTCGTCCAGGCTTTCGACGGCGGGCGGCAGCAGCCCGTCCAGACCGAGCGCCTTGCGTTCCTGCCGGGTGAAAGCCGTGCCTTTGTTCAAAAGCGGGTCGGCGAGGATCGCGGCGCCGCGGGCGGTGGTCTGTCCGGTGAGGTGGGTCATCGTACGGTCCAGTGAGAGGGGGTTCAGCATTCTCTTCCCTCTGCCCCGCTCGTGTACCTTCCGCACGGCCGACGAGACGAATTCCTTCACCTTTTCGCCGGACCGGGGCCGGTGCCGGCCATGTGGTCGCGATGGGAATCCGACGCCGACGACGCTCGTTCACCGGGCATGGCGATCATCCACAGGACCACGTTGACCCCCACCAAGCTGGAGCACCTCACCTCCTGGCTTCCCACCCAGCCCTGGTATCCCGGCACGGGCGGCGGCGCCCCGGTGTTGTCCAAGACCGGCGGTTTCCGGCTGGACGACCCGGAGGGCGAGGTCGGGATCGAGTTCATGGTGGCCACCGACGAGTCCGGCGACCGGCCGGTCAGCTACCACGTGCCGCTCAGTTATCGCGGCGCGCCCCTCCACGGAGCCGAGGAGGCGCTCATCGGCACGTCCGAGCACGGCGTACTCGGGCGACGCTGGATCTACGACGGTACGCACGATCCGGTCCTGGTCACCGCTTTGCTGGCACTCCTCCAGGGCCGCGCCGAACCACAGGCGCAGAGCCTCACCGACACCCCCGACCCGTCCGTCGTCGTCCACTTCACCGGTACCGGCGTGGCCGCCGGGGCGGCCTCGACGACGGTGGCCCACGGGCCCGACGGCTCCCGCATCACCATGGACACCGCCGGATCGGGGACCGTCCGACGGCTGACCATCGAGGTGACACACGTCCTCCGAGCCGCCGGTACGTCCCCGGCCGATGCCTCGGGCCATGTCACCGCGGGCTGGCGCTCCCCGGACGGCAGCGAGCACCGCGCCGTGTTCGCCGCCCTGCGCGAGACCGGCTCCTGATCGGGGAACCCCGTACGGCCTGAGTGAGCAGGTTCTTACCAAGGTCCTGCACCAGTCGGACAACGGGCGCGCACACGACTCCCTCTTCGTGGTCGATGGTCCGGTCTTCCGGTTCCCGGAGACCGGACCGACGCGACGGCAAAGAATCCGCGGGAGTCCTGGAAGGCGCACCCATGCTCAGCCCCCATTCCCAACCGACTGCGGTGCCCGGCACCGAGCCGACGACGGCCGTGTCGACCGCTACCGACACGGCCCGCGGCCACGGCGGAGAGCGGCCTCCCCGTGGGCCACGGCCACCACGGCCGTCGTACGAGCTCCCGGTTCTGTTGTCCATCACGGCACTCGCGGCCGTCCTCTACGCGTGGGGCATCGACCACAGCGTCTACCACACGTTCTACGCATCTGCCGTGCGCAGCATGACCGACAACCCGGTCGCGTTCTTCTTCGGTTCGTTCGACCCGGCCAACTCCATAACCCTCGACAAACTGCCCGGCTTCCTGTGGCCCCAGGCCCTGTCGGCCATGGTCTTCGGCTTTCACCCATGGGCGTTGGTGCTGCCGCAGGTGGTCGAGGGCGTGGCCTGCGTACTCCTCCTCCATCTGCTGGTCCGCCGCTGGGCCGGTGTCCTGGCGGGCCTGCTGGCCGCGGCGTTCCTGACGCTCACCCCCGTGACCGTCGGGCTCGGCCGGTCGGTCGTGGAGGACGCGCCGTTCGTCCTGCTGCTGCTCCTGGCCGCCGAGGCCACGCAAAGGGCCGTCGAGCGGGCCCGGTTGCGCACGCTGCTGCTCGCCGGCGTCTGGGTCGGGGTGGCTTTCCAGTGCAAGATGCTGGAGGCCTGGGCGGTACTGCCGGCGTTGGCCGTCACCTATCTGGTGGCGGCCCCCACGACCGTGCGCCGCAGGATCGGTCATGTCGCGGTGGCCGGCGCGGTCACCGTGGCGGTGTCGGCGTCCTGGATGGCCGTCGCGACGGTCGTCCCCGCACAGTCCCGTCCTTACGTGGACGGCACCACGGACGACTCGGCCTACAGCATGGTCGTCGGCTACAACTTTCTGACCCGGTTCAACACGCTCGGCGTGAACGCGGCCGACACGGGCAGCGTCGTCACAGGCCAGGCCGCGCGGTCGGGCGGCAGCACCGGCCACACCGCCCGCACCAGCGACAGCGGCAGCACGGGCGGCACCGCCCGGACGAACGACAGCGGCGGCAGGGGCCACACCACGCGGCAAACCAGCCGTACGGGGCCGCAACTGGAACACAGCGTGCTCAAGATGTTCAGTCCGGGACTGGCCACGCAGACGGGGTGGCTGTACCCCCTGGCCACGTGCGCCCTCCTATGGGGCCTCGCCCTCGCGTGGCGCCGACGCGTCACCCGTACCGACCGGACCCTGGCAGGCCATCTGATGTGGGGCGTGTGGCTGGCCACCTTCTTCGCCGCATTCAGTTTCGGCAGCGTCACCGGTCACACGTACTACATGGGCGTCGTCGCCGTGGCCCTGGCGGCGCTGAGCGGTGACGGTCTCGTACGGGCCTGGGGGGCGTGCCGGGCCGGCGGCCGCCGTGCCTGGGTACTGCCGGCGGTGACCGCCGCGAACGTCCTGTGGTGTGCGGCTCTGACGCTGTACTACCCGGACTTCTTCGGCTGGCTCGCCCCGGCATCCGTCGCTCTCTGCGTCGTCTCCCTGGCGCTCGTCGGCGCCGGCCGCAGGCTCGTGGCCGCCCGTCCGCGGATCCTCGTGGCAGGTCTGGCAACCGGACTCGCCGCGGTCCTCCTGATACCCGCCACGTGGTCGGCCTCGGCGCTGTCCCCCCGCTACAACCAGCCCGGCGGCATGGGCAGGGTGGGTCCGGTCGTCCGCCCGGCCGACGGCGGACCATCCCTGCTCACGCCCGCGCGCGAGCGTCTCCTGGCCTACCTCACTGCGCACCGGGACGGGGCGAAGTACCTTGCGGCCATGTCCAGATGGTCGGATGCCGCGCCCTACATCATCGAGGCCAACGCGTCCGTGCTCCCCATGGGCGGCTACACCGGACATGTCCCGGACCCCACTCCTGCCCGGTTCCGCCGACTGGTCGGCTCCGGCGAACTGCACTACGTCGCTCTCGACCACGCCACCCGGCGGCAGTCGGAGGCCGGGCAGCACGAGGACACCGCCCCGCGCGGCCGGATCGGACAGAACGAAGGGACCGGACGGAACGGAGAGACCGCACCGTCCACCAGCACCGCCGTGATCACGCGCTGGGTCAGCACGCACTGCACGGTCGTGTCTCCGGCGGCGTACGGCGGCACCGGCGCCGACGTGACCCTGCTCTACCGGTGCGACCCGGAATCGGCCCGCTGACGTCCCCCACGGTGTCTCGGGACGGTCGCCGCGCCGCCCCATCGCCTGCCGGAACCCTGTGTTCACGGCGAGCAGGCCGCCGTCGACGCTCAGCGTGGTGCCCGTGATCCACGCGGCATCCCGGGAGGCGACGAACGCGACGGCCGCCGCGATGTCCTCCGGGCCGCCGACCCGGCCCAGCGGGTAGAGCTCGCTCGCCGCGGCGAGGTCCGCCTCCCGACCCTCCCACGCGGTGGTGCGCACCGTGCCGGCGCCACGAGGTTGACACGGACTCCGCGCGGGGCCGCGTGCCCGGCGAGAGTGCGGTCAGCGACATCAGGCCCACCTTCGCGGCGCTGTAGGCGTGAGTGGGCGCGGCGCAAAGGTCGCGGCATCCAGGACGTGTGGCCGTCCTGTGACAACCGCAGCCGTTCCATGACGAACTCCGCTGCCGGCGAGCGGACAGCGGGGTGTGGGGCAGGCCGGGTCAGGCGCCGGTGCCCGCCCTGAAGACCGTCAGGAACGCGGAGGAGGAGTTGCCCGAGACGGGCACCGCACCGCCCGGCCATGTCACCTTCAGGGACGCCTTCTCGTCCGGCGGGGTGATGAGGATCGCCGCGGGCGTGGCCTTGTCGGCTCCGCTGACCTCGGGGTTGGAGAAGGTCAGACCGGCCCAGGCGCTCCTGCCGGGCGCGAGCGTGATCTTCGTGGGGCTGTCCGAGGTGCGTTTGGGGTCCGCTCCCAGTTGCTTGCCGGAGGCGTCCACGAAGGCGGCACCCGGGAAGCCGTTGATCGTGCAGGTACGCCCGGAGCGGTTGGTCAGGACGAGGGGGAAGTTCTCCTGCCCGGCCCCCGGGTTGTTGGCGCCTACGGACGCGCGCAGTTCGGACGTGTGGCAGCGGGTGCTCGTGGTTCCGCTCCCGGTGGTCGTCGCGGAGGACGCCGTGCCGGCGCCGCCCGGCCCCGTGGAGGCGGCGGAGGTGCCGCTGCCCGTGCTCGTCCCGGTGCCGTCGGCGGTCGAGTGGTCGCCGGAGGCGGGCTGGGCCGTCCCGGGCAGCTTCTGTGGAGCGCTGCCGCCGGTGTGGTCGTTGCCACAGGCGGTGAGCAGACTCAGCGCGGCGACCGCGCCCAGCGCGGACACCACGCGTCGTGCCGTCAGGAAGGGGGCCGTGCCGTCGAGGTCCGGGCCCGCTGTGCCGCGCCGGTAGGTCACCATGTCCGTTGCTCCTTGAAACTCACCGCCCGCGCCGGGCGCGTGTGGACGGAGCCGTGTGCCCCGTCCTTCCTGTCCGATGCGCTCCCGCGCGGAAAAGTTCGCGTGCGACTCCTGTGCAGTGGAGTCGCGGCAGCCGTGTCCTGGCGGCTGTCAGCCGCTGACCCGCACCGAGTCCAGGATCCGGTCGGTCTCGTCGCTGCCGCCGTCCTGGCGCAGCTGTACGTACACCCGCGGCTGGTCGGCGCCGTCGGCAGGGCCGAGGGCGGCCTCCGTGACGGAGCCCTTGCCTCCGTCGCAGGCGTTCCAGGTGCGTATGCGCCCCTGCCAGGCGGTGCCGCGGTAGTCGCGGCTGCCCTGGTAGTGACAGCCGGTGTGGTCGAGGGCGCGCACCTCGGCCGCGAGGTCCCCGTGCTCGCTCAGACCGATGAACGCGCCGTTGACGTCGGTGCCGAGGTCCGGCCAGCGCCCGAGGTCGTCGGCGACGGCGAGTGCGGGCTCCTGCCCGCTCGGCAGGCCCACGGTCTTCGGGTTCCAGCCGGCGTCGCGCAGCTGACGACCCCAGGCCGCGGGCACGGCCGCGTGGATGCGGCCGGTGGAGTCCTGGACCTTCACGTCCGTGACGGGGGGATGCCGAAGCAGCAGGGTGGTGGTGACCGCGGCGGCGCCGGCGGCGGCCAGGGCGGCCAGGACGAGGACCGCGGTGCCCCGTTGGCGGCGCGGCCGCTCGGGGGTCGGCGCGGAGGACGTTCCCGCGAGCCGGTCGAGTTCGTCCGCGAAGGCTTCCGCGGTCGCCCAACGCCGGTCGCGGTCGGGTTCCAGGGCCTGCATGAGCGCTCGCTGGACCCCGGGAGGCAGGTCGGGGCGGAGCCGGTCGGGGCGCTGCACCTTGCCGGGCGGGTCGGGGACCGTGCCGGTGACGAGGTGATAGCCGAGGGCGCCGAGGCTGTAGACGTCGGCGCGGGCGTCGATGCCCGAGCCGGGTTCGCTCTGTTCGGGCGGTGCGTACCCGGCGGAGCCCGCCGCCATGGTCAGTCCGGAGGCCTGCGCGAGGCTCTTGGCCAGGCCGAGGTCCGCGAGCAGCAGCCGGGTGGAGCCGTCGGGCGCCGTCCGCAGGAGGACGTTGGACGGCTTGATGTCCCGGTGCACGATCCCGGCGTCGTGCAGCGCGGCCGCCGCGCGGGCGGCCAGGGCGGTCAGCCGCAGGGCCTCGCCCACGGGGAGCGGACTGCCGGCGATCCGGTCGGTGAGGGTGCCGCCGTCCGCGTACTCCATGACGAAGTAGGGCCTGCCGTCGGGGAGCTCACCGATGTCGTAGACCTGCACGACACGTTTCGAGTCGGCCCGGCGCAGCAGGCGTGCCTCGGACAGGAAGCGCTCCCGGATGTCCAGCCGGTCGGCCCAGTTCTCGGCGAGCACCTTCACCGCGACGGGCGCCTCCAGGACGTCGTCGTGGGCGAGCCAGACGACGCCGAACGCGCCGCCGCCCAAGCGTCGTTCGAGGCGGTAGCGGTCGATCCGCTCCAGGGAGTGCATGCGACTATCATGCCTGGTCCGATATCGACTTCGAGGGGAGCTCCCAGTGGGGGATGCCGCGGACACCGAGGAGCTCGCTCGGCGCGCGGCCACGGGTGAGGGAGCAGCTCTGGACGCGCTGCTCCAGCACATCCAGCCGGAGGTCGTACGGCGCTGCGGACGGTTCCTGCCGTGCCGGGAGGACGCCGAGGAGGGGGCCCAGGACGTGCTGCTGCAGGTCGCACGGAAGATCACCACGTTTCAGGGCCGCAGCCGCTTCAGCACCTGGCTGTACACGGTGGTCGCCAACTGCGCCCGGCAGAAGTACCGGGAGCTGAAGCGGCGGGCCGCCGAGCAGCCTGCGACCATCGACGCGGCCCAGCACGTGGATCCACGGACCACCAGCGTGATCGCCGGGTCCCGAGTCGACCTGCTGGAGGCCCTCGAGCGGCTGGAGCGCGAACACCCCCACCTGGTGGCACCGCTGGTCTACCGGGACATCTGCCAGCTGGAGTACGCGGAGGTCGCCGAGCGCGTCGGCGTCCCGCTGGGCACGCTGAAGTCCCGGCTGCACGAGGCCCGCAAGCAGGTCAGGCCCTGGCTGACCGGCTCCGTGTGAGAACGCCGGGGATCAGCCACGCGGGGGGCGGCACGGGCATCGCGCACCGCCCCCGGCGTGTCCCCGCACAACCTCAGTGGCCGCTGATGGGATGCGGCCGGTACGGCTCCTCCAGCGCCTGGACCTCCTTGTCGGTGAGTTCGACATCGAGGGCCGCGACCGCGTCGTCGATGTGGTGCGGCTTGGTGACGCCGACGATGGGCGCGGCCACGGTGGTCTGCCGCAGCAGCCAGGCGAGGGCGACCTGGGCGCGCGGGACTCCTCGCTGGGCGGCGACCGCGGCCACCGCGTCGACGACGGCCCGGTCTCCCTCCTGGTAGAGCCCCTTGCCGAACTCGTCGGTACGGCTGCGCTCGGTCGCCTCGTCCCAGTCCCGGGTGAGGCGCCCGCGGGCCAGCGGGCTCCAGGGCAGGGCGCCGACGCCCTGGTCCGCGCAGAGCGGCAGCATCTCGCGTTCCTCCTCGCGGTAGAGGAGGTTGTAGTGGTTCTGCATCGACACGAACCGCGTCCAGCCGCTTTGCCGGGCCGTGTACTGGGCCTTGGAGAACTGCCAGGCGTACATCGAACTCGCACCGATGTAGCGGGCCTTGCCCGCCTTGACCACGTCGTGCAGGGCCTCCATCGTCTCCTCGATCGGCGTGTGCGGGTCCCAGCGGTGGATCTGGTAGAGGTCCACGTAGTCGGTGCCGAGACGGCGCAGGCTGTGGTCGATCTCCGTCATGATCGCCTTGCGGGACAGCCCACCGCCGTTGGGTCCGGGGCGCATCCGGCCGTGCACCTTCGTCGCCAGCACGATCTCGTCGCGCCGGGCATAGTCGGTGAGCGCCCGGCCGACGATCTCCTCGCTCGTGCCGTCCGAGTAGACGTTCGCGGTGTCGAAGAAGGTGATGCCGGCGTCGAGTGCCCGCCGGATCAGGGGGCGGGACGCCTCCTCGTCGAGGCTCCAGGTGTGCGGGCCGCGGTCGGGGATGCCGAAACTCATACAGCCCAGGCAGATCCGCGACACGTCGAGACCCGTCGAACCGAGCTTCACGTACTCCATACGACTCCTGCTTTCACTCGGGGCGGGGCAAGGCGCCGCGGGCCGCACAAGCACGGCCAGACGCGTCCCTGCGGTGGCGCCGTCGCCCCCGACGACGTGATCTCTGCCCACCCTAGGTGCCACGAAGCCCCCACACCAAAGGGTCGACGGCTTCCGGTCAGCGGTACCCCGTCGCATCCGCCGCGCTGCCCGCGTCCTGAACCTCCACGAGATAGCGCCACGCGTCAGGGCGACTACCCTCACGATCCGTGAAGCCGTACACCTGGGCAAGCTGCCCACTGGAGAGGGACATCCCGTTCCAGCGGGAGACCTCGGCATCGGCGGCCAGCGACGCGACACCGCGGCCCACGTAGAACGGGCTTTCGGAGATGCAGAAGTGCGGGACGCGCTCCAGGGCGTCGCGCCAGTTCTCCTCCGTCACCCCGAACCCGTCGAGCATCAGCTCCGAGCGCAGCCAGCCGGGGGTGAGGGCGAGGGCGGTGGCGCCGCGCGGGGCGAGCTCGTGGCCGAGAGCGAACGCCATCCGCAGCACGGACGCCTTGGCGAGGTCGTAGAAGAACGAGACCCGGTAGGTGTCGCGGTTGTACTCGGCCGTCCCGTCGGTCATCTCGACGACCAGTCCGCCCGGCCGGCGCAACAACAGGGGCAGTGCGTGATGGTTGGTGATCGCGTGCGTGTCGACGGCGAGCCGCAGCAGACGCAGCGCCTTGTCGAGGTCGTGCTCCTACACCGGGCTGTCCCACTCGAAGAGCTTCTCGCCGCCCCAGATGTCGTCGACGAGGATGTCCGGACGCCCCTGCACGTCCTCGATGCGGTCCACGAGGGCGCGCACCTCGGCGGGGACGAGATGGTCGGCGGGCACGGCGATACCGTGCCCACCCGCCATGGTCACCAGGTCGGCGGTGTCCTCGATGGTCTCCGCCGGTCGTACTCGGAGCGCCGCTCACGCGTGCTGCGCCCGGTCGCGTAGACCGTCGCTCCGGCCGCGCCCAGTTCCACGGCGATCCCCCGTCCCGCGCCGCGCGTCGCCCCTGCGACCAGTGCGACCTTGCGTTCGAGTGACTTCGACATGTCCGACCTCCGCGCTCATGGAACCGTCCGCGTCGAGGTTCTCGCGGAAGCCGGACATCTTCTGTCGCCTTTTCGGGTCAGTGGCCGCGCGCGACCCACTCCTGCAGGTGGAGTGCCTCCGCTCCGATGGTCGTCGTCTCGCCGTGACCCGTGCGCACCACCGTCTCCGGCGGGAGGGTGAGCAGCCGGTCACGGATCGACTCGATGATCGTCGGGAAGTGGGAGTACGAGCGTCCGGTGGCGCCCGGCCCACCCTTGAAGAGGGTGTCGCCGGTGAAGACCGTGCCGAGGCCCGGGTCGTAGAGGCAGACCGCGCCCGGTGCGTGGCCCGGGGTGTGCAGGACGGTCAGATCGGTTCCGGCCGTCTCGATGATCTGGTCGTCGGCCAGCCAGTGGTCGGGCAGGCGGTCGGGATGGGTCAGCTTCCACAGCGGCAGGTCGTCGGGGTGGAGCCAGATCGTCGCGCCGGTCCGCTCGGCGAGCGCGGGGGCGGCGTCGATGTGGTCGTTGTGGGCGTGCGTGCACACGATGGCGCGCAGCCGACGGTCGCCGACGGCCGCGGCGATGGCGTCGGCGTCGTGGGCGGCGTCGATGACGATGGCCTCGTGGTCGTCGCCGACGATCCACACGTTGTTGTCGACGTCCCAGGTGCCGCCGTCCAGGGAGAAGGTGCCGGAGGTGACCAGATGGTCGATGCGCGCGGTCATCACAGCACCACCACCGAGCGCAGCACGTCGCCGTGGTGCATCCGCTCGAAGGCCTTCTCGACCTCGTCGAGTGCGATGGTCTCGGTCACGAACTTCTCCAGCGGCAGGCGCCCCTGCAGATGCAGGTCGATGAGCATGGGGAAGTCACGGTTGGGCAGACAGTCGCCGTACCAGGAGGACTTCAGGGCACCGCCGCGCCCGAAGACGTCAAGGAGCGGAAGTTCCAGCTTCATCTCGGGAGTGGGGACGCCGACGAGCACGACGGTGCCGGCCAGGTCGCGGGCGTAGAAGGCCTGACGGTACGTCTCAGGGCGGCCCACCGCCTCGATGACGACGTCGGCTCCGAAGCCGCCGGTCAGCTCGCGGATCGCCTCGACGGGGTCGGTCTCCCGGGAGTTGACGGTGTGGGTCGCGCCCAGTTCCCGGGCGGTGTTGAGCTTGCGGTCGTCGATGTCCACGGCGATGATCTTGGACGCGCCCGCCAGATACGATCCGGCGACCGCCGCGTCGCCGACGCCGCCGCAGCCGATGACCGCGACCGAGTCGCCCCGGCCGACGTTCCCGGTGTTGATGGCGGCACCGATGCCCGCCATCACCCCGCAGCCGAGGAGACCTGCCACGGCCGGGGAGACGGACGGGTCGACCTTGGTGCACTGCCCGGCCGCCACCAGCGTCTTCTCCGCGAAGGCGCCGATACCGAGAGCCGGGGAGAGCTCCTGGCCGGTGGCCGCGAGGGTCATCTTCTGCTCGGCGTTGTGCGTGTCGAAGCAGTACCAGGGACGCCCGCGCAGACAGGCGCGGCACCGGCCGCACACCGCCCGCCAGTTGAGGATCACGAAGTCGCCGGGGGCGACGTCCATCACCCCCTCGCCGACCGACTCGACGATCCCGGCGGCCTCGTGGCCGAGCAGGAACGGGAAGTCGTCGCTGATGCCGCCCTGCTTGTAGTGCAGGTCGGTGTGGCACACGCCGCATGCCTGGACGCGCACCACCGCCTCACCCGGACCCGGATCCGGTACGACGATCGTCTCGACCCGCACCGGCTCGTCCTTGCCAGGGGCGATCACGCCGCGTACTTCCTGCGCCATGGTGCTGTTGCCTTCCGTCGGTGGTGCGGACGCCTCGCGCCCGGTGCGGGCCACGGCGGCCCGCACCCATGATCCTTGCGCGGTGGGCACGTCCTCTGCACGTATTCCGCGCGGCGGAAGTGAGATCGACTGCGGGCGGGGCCGCGCACACGTGCATGCGGGTGACTTCCGTACGACCCGGCCGACGTAGGCTGAACGCCCCTACGCCGCAAGGAACGCCGTGAGCATCGCAGAGACGGAAACTGAGCCGGAATCGGACCCGCCCGCGTGGCGGCTGCTCCTCCGATACGTACGGCCGCACCGGTGGGCGCTGTTCGCGGGAGCGCTGCTGGCGCTGGCCACCGGTGCCACCGGGCTCCTCCTGCCGCTGGTGGCCCGCGGACTCATCGACGACCTGGCGCACGACCGGCCCATCACCCGTGCCCTGATCGGCATGTCGGGCCTGGTGGTCGCCAATGCGGCGGTGGGCGCGCTGGGTTCGTACGTGCTGCGCCGCACCGCCGAGTCGGTGGTGCTCGGTGCGCGGCGCACCCTGTCGTCCTATCTGCTGCGACTGCGGATTTCCGCAGTCGACCGCACCGAACCCGGGGATCTCATGGCCCGGATCACCTCCGACACCACGCTGCTGCGGGAGGTCACCACCGACTCGCTGGTCGGCCTCGGCACCGGAGGGCTGACCCTGGTCGCGACGGTGGTGATGATGGGCGTGGTCGACGTGGTGCTGCTGGGCGTCACGCTCGGCGTGATCCTGGTCGCGGGCACCGTGCTCGGGGTGATCGTGCCGCACATCAACCGGGCGAGCCGGCAGGCGCAGGACGCGGTGGGTGCGATGGGCGCGTCCCTGGAGCGGGTCCTCGGCGCGCTGCGCACGGTCAAGGCGTCGGGTGCCGAGCACCGCGAGGAGGAGGCCGTCCACGCCGCGGCTGAGGAGTCGTGGCGGCAGAGCGTGCGGGCGGCCAAGTGGACGGCGGCCGCGGGCAACACCGCCGGCCTCGCGATGCAGATCGCCTTCATCACGGTGCTGGCGGTGGGCGGCGCCAGGGTCGCGACGGGCGCCATCGACGTGGGCACGCTGGTCGCGTTCCTGCTCTACGTCTTCTATCTGATGTCGCCGATCCAGCAGGTGGTCGGCGCCGTCACCCAGTACCAGACGGGCGCCGCCGCGCTCGCCCGCATGCAGGAGGCGTTGCGGCTGCCCGCCGAAACGCCCGCCGGACCCACGCCGTTGCCGTCGTCCGATGCGCAGCCGGCCGCGCTCGTCTTCGAGGACGTGCGCTTCCGGTACGCCGACGACCTGCCGTATGTGCACCACGGCGTGACCTTCGCGGTGCCGGCCCGGGGCACGACCGCGTTCGTCGGCCCGTCGGGCGCGGGCAAGACGACAGTGTTCTCACTGATCGAGCGGTTCTACGACCCAGAGTCGGGCAGCATCGCGCTCGACGGTCGCGACATCGCCGCGTGGGAGCTGTCCAGTCTGCGGTCCGCCATCGGATATGTGGAGCAGGACGCGCCGGTGCTGTCCGGATCCCTGCGTGACAACCTGCTTCTCGGCAATCCGGAGGCCGATGACGCCGCAGTGCAGCGTGTGCTCAAGACGACGCGGCTCGACGGTCTGGTGGAGCGGCTCCCCCAGGGTCTCGACACTCTGGTCGGGCATCGCGGGACGAAGCTCTCGGGCGGCGAACGCCAGCGCGTCGCGATCGCCCGGGCGTTGCTGCGCCGCCCCCGTCTGCTCCTGCTGGACGAGGCGACCTCGCAGCTCGACGCGGTGAACGAGGCGGCACTGCGGGACACGGTCACGGACGTCGCGCGGTCGACGACCGTCCTGGTGGTCGCGCACCGGCTGTCCACCGTGACGATGGCCGACCGGATCGTCGTCATGGACGCGGGCCGCGTCCGCGCGGTCGGCACGCACCGCGAGCTGGTCGCCGCCGACCCGCTCTACGCCGAACTGGCCGCGACGCAGTTCCTCGCCACGGCCGGCTGAGGCCGGGACGGCTCAGGATTCGGGGCGCGCGGCCGCGAGGATCTCCTGGACGGCCTCGTCGTCGGCGGCGTAGGCGAGGAAGTCGTCGACCATGCGATGGAAGAGGGCGGCCAGCTCCCGCAGCTCCTCGGGCGACCATGCGGACAGCGCCGCCTGCATGCCGCGGACGCCGGCGGCGCGGATGCGGTCGATGGCCTCCTGGCCGAGGGGGGTGAGTTCGATGCGCTGGGCGCGGCGGTCGTCGGGATCGGGCACGCGGGAGACGTACCCCGCCCGCTGCAGTTGCTGCACCTGCCGGGTCACATGGGAGGCTTCGACGCCGAGCCGGTTGGCCAGCTCCCCCGGGCGCAGCGGCTCGGAGTCGGCGATCTGCCGCAGCAGCGCCACGGCGGCGCGGTCCAGCGGGACACCGGCCATGGCCATCAGACGGTCGTGCTGTCGGGCGCGTGTGCTCAAGTAGGTGATGCGGTTGAGCACTCGCTCGATCTCGATCACTTCCGGCGAGGCGGGGGCTGAGGGGGGTTGTGGCGGTGGGCATACCTTTACCATGTCGTTGCCTGACTCAAGTAAATTCCCTCGCCCTCCGCGCCTGAGGATACGGGGCACGGCACCGAGCACGGACGACGACCCCCGGCGACTTGTCGTGGAAGCGTCGCGGTGGCCCTGGGGCCAGGCCGCTCGGATATGCCCGCATCTTCCAAGCGCTTGGCCGGTTGAGCCCCAACCTCTCGTTGGCCTGAGCCCTCATTTTGATGACGTTCGACCTCAACGACGATGGGAGCGCGGGCACGCTCACAGTGGCAACCCCCCGAAGCATCATGGGCACTCCCCCGCGGTTGATCTGGTCGTCGACGTCACGATCTGCCCATGGCTCATGTACTCGTGAAGAGTTGAGTACTTGCGCTCTGGTCGGCGTCGGGGTGAGCCGAGACTCTGGGGACATGCGGCAAGGACTACTGAAACCCGTTCCCCAGCTGTTGTCGATCCTCGTACTGGCTGGGGCATCGCTGGCGGTGTGGGCTGCCTGGCTCGGCTGGGACCAGCATCGTGACGTGCACCCTGACGGTACGACGACCGGCCCGTACGAGGCGTGGCAGGTGATCGGGCTGGTGCTGACTCTGCTGGTACCGGTGTACTGGGCGACATCCCGACGCTACGTCGCAGGTGCTGTGCTCGGCACCTCGGCCGGCCTGACCATTGCCGCCTATTGCGACTGGTCGGACGATTCCAGCGGCCTTTATATGGTCGGCGTGGGGATGGTCATGATGGGGAGCCTCGCCGTGACCGCCGTCGTTTCCGCCGTGACCGTCTCTGCGAAACGAGACGGACGACGGATCGGAACTTGACGGCACGTCCTGAGCGGCGCCCGCCACATCTGTGGCATGCTGCCGAATGTCGCCGTCGTCCCTCCTCGTTGCCGTCGGGACTGCCGTCACTGCCGCAGGGATACGGCTAGCGCCGCATCACCTCCGCCGGAGAGAGCCGGTCTGCTCGGCGCCGGAACACCTCGAGCAACAGCGTGGTCAGATCACCGCCAGACAAACCGTCGGTCATCAAGTCCAATAGCTCCGGGCCACGGGGCCGTCCCAGGACTCGTCGCAATGCCGGATTGGCCGGAATCTCCCGATCGGGATCATCACGCCTCATGAGTAAGGAGTATCTCCGGACGGGTTTCTGCTTGACGAGGGATTATCTGGCACATGTGCGGACGGCGGCCCTCAAGCCGTCGGCCGCGCTGCCGCGGGACGCCGGGACGCGCGCCGGGCCGGGCTCGATGTGAGCCCGGCCCCGGAGGTCCAACCGACCGCGGTAGCGCGGCTGTCGGCGGTGGATCGGAGCAGACCACCGAAGGAGGCCAGCCAGTACAGCAGGGTCTGGACCCACTCGCCGCCGCGGAACAGGTTGACCGTCGGCCGGGGCCTTCTCGTCGGCGGTGGTGGGCAGCGCTAGACGCTAGGGATCGGAAGCGTGGGTGTCAACGTTCTTGTCAACAATCTCAGCAACAATCCAGCGGCTCCGGCCTGTACTGAGGAGCGGGCAAAGCCCCAGGTCAAAGTGGGTGGGCGGCGCACACCGGCGCGCTGCCCACCCCCCTTGGTTGGTCCGGCCTCAGCCGGCCGGCGGTGTGCCGTGGGTGTGGAAGGACGCGATGGTCTTCAGCCCCCAGGCCTGTCCCTTGGCGCGCTCCGCCTCGGTCCAGGTGATCAGCGGCCAGTCGGGCGCCAGGACCAGGCGGGTGAGCGGGTTGCACAGCTCGATACGGTTGCCGCCGGGTTCGTAGACGTACAAGAAGAACGTCTGCTGGATGGCGTGCTTGTGCGGACCGGTCTCGATGAACACGCGGGTGTCGATGGCGAGGTCGGCGGCGCGCAGGATGTCCTCGCGGGTGTCCGTCGCGAAGGCGATGTGGTGCAGTCAGTTCGGCGGTGTCCCGGATACCGGCGTCGATGACGAGGCCGCGCACGCCGCGTTTCTTCAGCGCGGTGGCGAACAGCTCGCCGAACATGCCGTCCGTGGACGGCGAGGTGGTGGTGACGACCAGGATGTCGCCCTCGCCGCACTGTTCCACGGCCGCGTGGATCATGAGGTTGTCGCCGGGCCAGGAGAGCACCGTGACCGCGGTGCCCACGACCCGGGTGCCGTGCTGGATCGGGCGCAGACGGGCACCGAGCAGGCCGGTGCGGGCCATGGCCTCGTGCACGGTGGCGACGCCGTGTCCGGCGAGCGCCTCGACGTCCTTTGCGTCCGCCTTCGGCGGGTTGGTGACGATTACGCCGCTCATGCCAGCTCCCCCGTGACCTGCGGGTAAGGACGCATGTACGCCTCGGCCATGGTCGTGTGGGCCAGACCGAGGTTGGGGCCGGCGTTGCGCTTGAGCTGCACGCCGCGGCGGACGGCGAGGTCGGTGTAGTAGTCCCACAGGTGCTGCTGGGCGGCCAGGCACTCCATGGCCTTGCGCCTGGCCTCCCACACCCCGCTGATGTCGAGGAGGACCTCGGGCTTGAAGCCGCACATCTCTGGCTGGTGGGGCTCGAAGAAGAAGACCGGCGGGGCGCCGATGATCTCGCCCTCGGCCGGGTAGCCGATGGCCTGGGCCAGCACGCGCGCGTCCAGGGCCGTTCGGGCGGCGGCCGGATGGTCTCCGTTGTAGGGGTCCTCGAGCGGATGGGTGAGCACGACGTCGGGCTGCGCCTTGCGGTAGACGGCCACCAGCTGATCGGTCAGCTCGGGCGTGGCGGTGAGCGGGTAGTCGCCGGCGTCGAAGAAGACGACCTCGGCGCCGAGGGTGGCGGCGGCCTTCTCGGCCTCCTCCCGGCGTATCGCCTTGATCTCGTCGAGTTTCTTGCCCTCGCGCCACGCCTTGGCGGACTCTCCGCGCTCACCGAAAGTCAGACACGCGATGGTGACCTTCTCTCCTCGGGAGGCGGCCAGGGCGATGGCTCCCCCCGCACGCCACACGAAGTCCCCGGCGTGCGCGGTGATGACGAGTGTGGATCGTGGGTGCTCGCAGGCAGCGGTGACGGGCCTGCCGTGCAGCCGATGGCTCAGCCCGTGCCGTACAGGGAGATGAGCAGTTCGACCACTGACTGCATGGCGGGGTGCGGGCCGTCACGCCACCAGGCGAGCCGCACGGCGATCGGCTCGGCGTCGCGCACCGGCCGGTAGACGACACCGGGGCGGGAGTACTGGTTGGCGGTGGACTCCGCCGTCACGCCGATGCGGCGGCCGGTGGAGATCGCGGCCAGCCAGTCGTCGACGTCGGGCGTCTCCTCGGTGGCCGGACGGGCGTCCGGGGGCCACAGGTGCGCGGTCGTGGTGCCGGTGCGCCGGTCGACCAACAGGGTGCGTCCACTCAGGTCGGCCAGGCGCACCGAGCGGCGCCCGGCCAGCGGGTCGTCGGCCGCCATGGCGCACAGCCTCTGTTCGAGTCCGACGATGGCCGAGTCGAAACGCCGGTCGTCCACGGGCCTGCGCACCACCGCGAGGTCGCAGGCGCCCTCCGCGAGCCCTGCCGTGGCCGAGTTGACCCGCACGAGGTGCAGTTGCGTCTGCGGGTGCAGTTCGCTCCAGAGCCGCTGGAAGGCGAGGGTGTGGCGCCCCAGCGCCGACCAGGCGTAGCCGATCCGCAGCCGGGCTGGGCCGGAGGTGGCCCCGCGGACCAGATCGTCCACCTCGGCTAGCACCCGACGGGCGTGCGCCACCACGCGCAGTCCGGTACCGGTCGGGGTCACCGCGCGGGAGGTCCGGCGCAGCAGTCGTACACCCAGCACCCGCTCCAGCGAAGCCAGCGTGCGGGACACGGCCGCCTGAGAGACACCGAGGGCGATGGCCGCATCGGTGAACGTGCCCTCGTCGACGATCGCGACGAGACAGCGAAGCTGGCGCAGTTCCACATCATGCATGACTCAAGCGTATGGATGTCCGGGCGGATGCATTTTCCGCAAAGACCCTGGCCCTCGCACGATCGCACCATGCACGGAGCATCCGCACACCCCGCGACGGCGGCCACACGTCCTTCGCCGCTGCTCCCGCCGCCGGCCTCCCGGCCGGAACGGCCTCCTGCCATGCCGCACCGTCCCGACGGCCAGCCGCCAGGTATGAACATCGACGCGGCAGGCGCCCCCGCCGTCTTCAACGCCACCGTCGCCTCCGCCAAGTGGGGCGCCAGGATGGTCATGGTCGCGGTGCAGAAGAAGTCCGACGCCATCGACCTCGGCGGCATGCTCCGCAGTGAGCTGACCCTGATCGCCTCCCAGGGCTACCCGACGGAGATCTTCGAGGTCACCTCCGAACTCGCCGAGCACCAGGAGCGCTTCGCGAAGCTGATCAGCCACCGGGTCCCGTTCACGGAGGTCGAGCGGGCCTTCGAGCTGACGCTGACCCCTGGTGCGGCGGAGAAAGTGGTCGTGACTTTCGACGAGTGACGACGCGGCCCGAGTGGGACCTGCCGCGGGCGGGGGCCCGCGGCAGACCGCAGATGTCCGTCAGGCTTGCCGTCCGGACGTCATCCGGAGGGCGTTGTGCGGCGCACGCTCCAGTCGAAGTGTCCCCGGCACACCACCTTGCCCGCCGCGTCGGTGATCGCGGCCCGGGTGGCGAGCCGGGCCCGGTCGGTTTCGCCCGTCCACAGCGGGCCCAGCGCACGCCGGGCCTCCTCGTCGAGGCGGCAGGAGGCGATCAGCCGTCCCCGGGCGGGGGCGAGGAACTCCAGGGCAGCGGCCGTGCCCAGCGGCACGATCCCGTCGAGGGCGCGGGTGTGCGGAGCCGACCCGATGACGGCACCCAGGCCGGTCGCGTCGAGCAGGGCGACCAGTCCGCTGGAGTGCAGCGAGCCGATGACGTTCGTCAGCTCCCCCGGTGTCTCGCACGCGATCCGGGCTTCGCCGTCCACGGCCCGGAGCACCTCGATCCGGGCCGTGCGATGCGCCGGAATGGACTCCAGCAGCGTTCGGGCCAGTTCCGTCAGGTCCATATCGCGTCAGCCTGACAGGGCGCGATGACACAGGGGTGACCACCGGGCAACGCCCGGTCGCCGCCGTCCGAAGCTCCCCTGTCAGAAGGGGTAATGCGCGTGCCGGGTGGCGATGGTGACCCAGCGGGTGTTGGAGAACGCCTCGATGCCCCACCGTCCGCCGAAGCGGCCGTAGCCGGATGCCTTCACGCCCCCGAAGGGAGCGTGGGGCTCGTCGGCCACCGACTGGTCGTTGACGTGCACGATGCCGGTGCGGACACCTCGTGCGACGGCCAGACCATGGGTGGCGTTCTCGGTGATGATTCCGCAGGTCAGGCCATTCTCGGAGTCGTTGGCGAGCGTGACCGCCGTGTCGTCGTCGGCGAAGGTCTCCAGCACGCAGACCGGGCCGAAGGACTCGGCGTAGTACAGGTCCGCGTCCTTGGGGACGTCGGTGAGGACGGTCGCCGGGTGCACCGCGCCCTCGGGTTCGCCGCCGACGAGGACCTTGGCTCCCTTGGCCACGGCGTTCTGCACCAACCCGGCCACCCGCTGGGCGGCCTGCGTGCTGACCAGCGGACCGACCACGGTGCGCGGATGCGTCGGGTCGCCCGCCCGCAGCGAGGCGACCTTCTCGACGAACTTCTGCGTGAACTCCTCGGCGAGCGACTCGTGGACGAGGATCCGGTCGCCGGACATACAGATCTGCCCGGCGTTCATGAACACGCTGAAGGTGACCGCGTCGACGGCGTAGTCCACGTCGGCGTCGTCCAGCACCAGCACCGCGTTCTTGCCGCCCAACTCCAGGACGGCGGGCTTGAGATGACGTGCCGCGAGCTCGCCGATGATCCGTCCCACTCCGGTCGAACCGGTGAAGTTCACCGCGCGCACCCGGGCGTCGCCGATCAGTGCCTCGGCGATCTCGGCGGCGTCCTGGCGCGCGTTGGTGACCACGTTCAGCACCCCGTCCGGCAGCCCGGCCTCCCGCAGGACGTCGGCGACGAGCAGGCCACAGGCGATCGGCGCGTCCTCGCTCGGCTTGACGACAACCGTGTTGCCCGCGGCGAGCGGGGCCGCCACGGCTCGTACACCGAGGATGACCGGCGCGTTCCACGGCGCGAACGCGGCCACCACGCCGAGGGGTTCACGCACCGCGAGCCCGAGCGCACCCTCCTCCTGGGCGCTGAGCACCTCACCGCGCGGCGCGGTGATCGCGGCTGCCGCCTCGCGGAAGATGTTCGCCGCCAGGGCCACGTTGAAGTAGGCCCACGGGCGGGTGCCGCCCGCTTCGTGGGCCATGATCTCGGCCACCTGCTCGCCCCGGGAGTCCAGCAGGTCGGCCGCCTTGAGGAAGATCGCGCGGCGGGCGAAGGGCGCGAGCGCCGCCCAGTCCGCGAAGGCCGCGTCCGCGGCATCGACCGCCCGCTTCACATCCTCGGAGCCCGCCGCTGCGAGCGTCGCGTACACATCACCGGTGTAGGGGTTGACGTCGACGGTGGTGCGGCCGGACGCGGCGGGCACGTCCTTGCCGCCGATGAGCAGTTCGCGGGTGACGGGCATGGCGGCTTCCTTCGGTACGTAGCTACGACGGTACGCAGGGGACCGGGCGAACGATCCCGATTGTTCGCGTAGTGAAATCTCATTCACCGATCTCCTGCGATGCTCCGACCCACCTCCGGGAATGTCAAGGCCCCCGGCGTTCCCGGCCGGGGGCCCCAGGGTGGGGTCGCTACGGTCGCTTCAGCTCTGGATGGCCGGCAGCAGCCCTGTGACCGGCGCGACCAGGTCGGTCACCTGATGCAGCTGATTGAGGTCGTTGAGGCGGTTCATGCCCCCGAGTTGGCCGGAGAGCCCGGGCATCTGGTCCCTGTGCTGAGCCGGGATGCCGCTGCGGGCCAGTGAGTCGAGCAGGGTGACCGGGTTCGACCTGCCCGCGTCCGGGGTCTCGGCGGCGGCCGCGTTGGCCAGTGGCGCGGCCAGTCCGGTGACGCCCACAGCGAGTCCGACCGCGGCGACGATGCGTCGTGTTGAGATCATGCCTTCAGCAACGCCACCGGGACCCGGGCGGTCACGGGACCCCCTCCGCCCTCACCCACAAGGCGCACAGGCCGGCTGCATCTGCCGGGGCCGTGCGGCGGGGGAGGCTCGAAGGAGCGACACCCACCGCCCCTGTGCCGCAGGATCTGCGCGTACTGTGTGCTGAGCGCGGCACTCGCGTTCGCGGCCCTCCTGCCGGCCGTCGCCGCGAGCTGATCGCCGAGCCGCGCCTCAGACGTCCGGCAGCCATCCGGCCGGCCGCAGGATCGCGAGCAGTTGGCGGACCAGTTCGTCCACGATCTCCTCGAGGGTGGCGTCCACCCAGCCGGCCCGCCAGTCGTGGAGCAGACCGTTGACGCTGCCGATGAACGCCGTCGCCGCGATCCGGTAGTCGCGCTCAGCCGCCTCGCCGCGCGCGGCGGCCTCGGCGGCCTCCGCGCAGATGAAGTCCACCCAGCGGGACCGGCGTTCGAGCCGCTGCTCCTCCAGCCGGGGGCTGACGCCGATGATCTCGACGAAGGTGATGCGGATCCGGCGCGGATCGGAGGCGACGTTCGCCGCATAGGCCCGGAAGACCGCGGCGGCGCGCTCCGCGAGCGGCAGGTCGCGGGCCTGGGCGAGGGCATCGGCGGCGGCCTCCTCCGCCCAGTCGTTGACCTGGAGGTGCAGGGCGGCCAGAACGTCCTCAAGGGTGTGGAACTCCTCGTAGAACTGACGCGTCGACAGGCCAGCCGCCTCGCTCAGCGCGGCGACGGTGGTGGTCCGGAAGCCGGGGCTGTCGCCGAAGAGATGGAGCGCGGCGTCCAGGAATCGCCGACGCCGCTCGGCCTGCCGCTCCTCGGCCGACTTGCCGCCGTACCGGCCAGTGGGCTGCTTGAGCCTGCCCGCCACTCGCTCCCCCTCGCCACTCGGTGATCCGTTCGACCGTCGGTCAATTTTGTCCTGTACGGACCCTTGTGGAGAGGGCCACCCCTTCCTTACTTTCCAGTAAGTCCACTCTGAACGCAGCCGTATTCAGATTCCCGAGCCGCAGCACCCTCGACCTTCGAGTCGAACCCACCACCCCCGCTTGTCATGCCCGGACCAAGGCTGACCACCACAGACAGGGACCCGCCATGCCCGTCCTCAGACTCCGGCACCTCTCCTCCCTCGCCGCCGCCCTCGCCCTGACCGCAGGCGGGACGGCGACCGCCGCCTCTGCACAGGACTCCTCCGCCGCGCTGCGCGAGGTGATGTTCGTGGGCAACAACTGGGACGGCACCGCCGACGTCATCAAGTCCACGGGCGACTTCGCCAGGATCGGCCGCATCAATGTGATCCCGGACAAGACGGAGCGGATGGCCGAGATCAACGCCGATCCGATCAAGTGGATCTACTTCATGGCCATCCGCAACAGCGTCGGCGAGGGCCACGACCAGTTCGTGGACGACATGTACTCCACACCCGACGGGAAGTCGATGGTCGTCTCCCGGCCCAGCTTCGCCGACGTCGTGTCGCTCGACCTCACCACCGGCAGGATCAACTGGCGCTTCCCCGTAGCGGGTTACCGGGCCGATCACATGACGGTCTCCCCCGACGGCACCAAGGTCGCGGTCTCCGCCTCCACCGCGAACAAGGTGCACGTACTGGACATCACCACCGGCAAGCAGCTCGGCGAGTTCGCCACCGGCGACAAGCCGCACGAGAACATCTTCACCGAAGACGGCAAGTACATCTGGAACATGGCCATCGGCGACGTCAACACCTCACTCGACGACCCGGCCTGGGACTGGACCAAGGGCGACCGCCACATCACGGTCGTGGATGCCGCCACGTTCAAACAGGTCAAGATCATCGACATGCGGAACCGACTGGACGCGATCGGCCTCAAGGACTTCTCCGACGCGGTACGGCCCGCGGTCCTCACCCCCGACGAGTCGAAGCTCTACTTCCAGGTGTCGTTCTTCAACGGCTTCCTGGAGTATGACGTGGCCGCCGACAAGATCACCCGGGTGAAGACCCTGCCGAAGAACCCGGCCACCAGCGAGGACCGCACCACGTGGGTCAACGACTCGCGCCATCACGGCATTTCGATGAACCCGTCCGGCACCAAGCTGTGCGTCGCAGGGACGATGGACGACTACGCGACCGTCGTGGACCGCGCCACCCTCCAGGAGGGCCCGCTCGTCACCGCGTCCAAGCCCTACTGGGCGACCGTGAGCGGCGACGGCAAGGACTGCATCATCTCGGAGAGCGGCGCCGACCAGGTCACCGCGATCGACTTCACGACGGGCGAGAAGGCGGTTTCGGTCCCGGTCGGCGACCACCCGCAGCGGGTGCGCCTGGCGCACGTCCCCGCGGACTGGACAGGCTCCTCCGCTAGCTGACCTCCTTCGCCGCCCACGCCGACAGCTCCGCCCGCGCCGCGCTCAGCAGGGTCGCGGACGGAGCCGTCGCCCCGTTCGTGACCAGCGCGTAGTGCACGGCGTTCGTGTCGGACGCCGTCAGCAGGAGCCGCTTGCTGCCCGTTCCACCCGGCTCGTTCGCCACGGCGACCGGGGTCGACCTCGTGTACGCGGGCAGGCCCGCCGCGGTGCCGAGGTCGGAGACCACCGTGGTGGACGCGGCCGGGAAGGAGGCGGGCAGATGCAGTTCCGTGGGCGCCGTCGAGCCGTTCGAGCGCCAGACCAGCAGGCCGTACTGCCCCGAGCCCACCAGTTGCGCGACGTTCGGGAGCGAGCCGGGAACCGGGTTCCACGTCAGGGTCGTCGAGCCGTCCCGGGAGCGGTCCTCGTAGGTGAAGGCGACCGTCGTTCCTGCGGTGGCGCTCGGGTACAGCCGGTCCAGCAGATGCGCGTCCTGGCGCAGCTCCGGGATGCCCGAGGGAGTCGGGGAGGCGGCGGCTGCCGCGGGCCGGACGCCCGTCGCCGCGAGGAGGCCGGTGAGAGCCACGAGAACGCCGAGCAGACGGACGCGCGCAGCTTTGGCATGGATATTACAATCGACAGGATTTGCGAAATACGTCAATACCCGCGCACCACACGGGCCCGGCGACGATGAACGCGCTTCCGACCGACAGACCGGGCCGCCCGGAGCGTTTCCGGACGCCCGTCGGGCCGTCACCTACAGGGAGTGGGGGCAGTGGGGGGAACGCGCCGCCCGGCCGACCGGGCGGCCGGGCAACCGGCGCCCATCGGGTGGGGCGCGAGGACCGGGAGCGCGCGCCTTCGGCCCGCGCTGACACCCCGGCGTACCGGCGGCTCATCCGCCCACCCGCCGCATCACGTTGAGCAGGTACTCCTTCCGGTTCAGCGGGTTGTGGTCGGTGCGCGACCGCTCCGGCACCGATCCGCCCGAGACCGCTGCGTAGTGGCCGAAGGTGCTCTCCAACTCCCCCTCGCCCCGCGTCAGTCCCGGCAACTGCCGTTCCAGGGTGTGCACCTGCGCCGCCGGGACCGCTCCCTCCAGGACGCAGACGGATCCCCTCGTCCCGGTCGTCTGCGGCACGGCCCGCACGGCGGCCAGCATCGGCAGCAGGGCGCCGAGCGTGTCCGCCGGGGCCTCGATACGGAAGCCGTGCATCGGCTCGTACACCCGGGTGCCCGCCCGGCGCAGCGCCTCGATCAGCACCAGCGGGGTCAGTCCCCGGAAGTCCGCGCCCGTGCTCGACATGCTCTTGTCGAACCCCTGGTGGGCGTGGCTCTGCCGGGGCGAGTAGCCGGAGTGGGTCATGGTGACGGTGCAGTCGGTGACCTCCCAGCCGTGCAGTCCCTGCCCGAGCGTCTCCCGCACGGTGTCCTCGACGGCCTTGAAGAAGGCGTACGGCATCGAGCCCAGCTCCACCTCCAGCCGGAAGGCCACGCCCGATCCGACGGGGGCGGGGTCGACGCGAAGGCCGACCGTGGCGAGGAACGGGTTCAGGTCCTTCTTGTCGAACTCCACGGCCGCTCCCGTACCGACCGGCCGCTCGATGCACAGCGGGGTCGTCTCCCGGAAGGTGACCTCCAGGGCGAACTCGTCGGCGAGCGTGGCCTGGACGACCTCCTTCTGCACCTCGCCGTACAGCGACACGGAGGTCTCCTGCCGCACCTCGTCGTACCTGAGGTCGATCAGCGGGTCCTGCTCGGCGAGCCGGGTGAGCGCGAGATGCAGGGCCCTTGTATCGGCACCGGGCCCCGGCACGACGACCGTCTCCAGCGTCGGTGGCGCGAAGAAGTGTCCGTACGCATTCCTCGGGACGCCGATGTCGTCGCCGATCCTGATGTCGGCGAGGCCCCACAGCTTGCCGATCCGGCCCGCGGGCAAAGCGTCCTCTCGGACGTCCGTGCCGTGGTGGAAGACGCTGATCGCGGTGACCCTGCCCTCCGTGCGGCCGTCACCGAAGGGAATGCGGTCGCGGATGCGGAGCGTTCCGGTGAACATCCGTGCGTACGCCACCTTCTCCCCGGCCGGGCCCCGCTCGACCTTGAACACAGTGCCCGAGAACGGCCCGTCCGAGGCGCCGTCAGCGGCGGGCAGTAGCTCCTTGATGCCGGAGATCAGCGCGTCCACACCCGCGCCGGTGATGGCGGAACCGAAGTACACGGGGTGCACCAGGGCCTGGCGCGTCTGGGCCACGAGAGCATCCTGCAGACGGCCGTGGGAGACCGCGTCCTCGACGTACGCCGACAGCAGCGCATCGTCGTGATCGGCGAGCACGTCGAGCGCCAACGGACCGAATCGGGGGACGAAGTGCGCATCGCGGGTGCCGAGGCCCTCGACGCGCCCCATCGGCACGGCCGGCGCCGAAAGACGTTCGGAGAGTGCCCGAAGCACGCTCTCCTCCCGGGCCCCGCGCCGGTCGATCTTGTTGACGAAGACGAGCGTGGGAATCCGCAGCCGCCGCAGAGTGCGCATCAGAATACGCGTCTGCGCCTGGACGCCCTCCACGGCCGACACGACGAGCACCGCGCCGTCGAGCACGCTCAGCACCCGCTCCACCTCGGCGATGAAGTCCGGGTGACCCGGCGTGTCGATCAGATTGACGGTGACGTCGTCGAGCGCGAACGAGACGACGGCGGACTTGATGGTGATGCCGCGCTGCCGTTCCAGCGCGAGGGAATCGGTCTGGGTGCTGCCGTCGTCGACGCTGCCGATCTCGTCGATCACCCCGGCCGTGTGGAGCAGCCGCTCGGTGAGGCTCGTCTTACCGGCGTCTACATGCGCCAGGATTCCCAGGTTCAGCGTGTGCACGAAGCGTCATGTCCTTTGAAGTGGGAGTGGTTCCTTCCTGGGTGGACATGAACGCTGTGCGCATTGCCTCTCCTCGGTCTCGACGATTCGTCGCGTGCAGTGCAGCAGGAGCCCGTCGGCGGCGGCAACGGATTAACCATCAACCAAATCGCGTCGCGCCACTCCCCGCCCCCGGCAGTCGGCCCTAGAGTGACGCACGTCACGCAAACCGGCTGACACCCCTCACCTGGCTCTCTGGGAGGGCACATGACGCGTATTGCGGTGAAAGTGGACGGCATCCCGTACGAGGACGACGTCGAACCCCGTCTCCTCCTGGTCCACTACCTGAGGGACCGGCTGGGTCTCACCGGGACCCCCGTCGGCTGCGACACGTCCAACTGCGGCGCCTGCACGATCGACCTCGACGGAGAGACGGTCAAGAGCTGCTCGGTGCTCGCCGTCCAGGCCGACGGGAGCGAAGTGACCACCGTCCAGGGACTCGCCCGCGACGGGGAGTGGCACCCCCTGCAGAAGGCGTTCCACGAGCGGCACGCGCTGCAGTGCGGTTACTGCACACCCGGCATGATCATGGCGGCCCGGGACCTGCTCCGTGAGAACCCCGCCCCCACCTCGGACGAGGTGCGGCACGCCCTGGAGGGCAACCTCTGCCGGTGCACCGGGTACCAGAACATCGTGCGCGCGGTCCTCGCCGGTTCCGGGCAGGAGACCGTGTCATGACCGGGACCGCCGAGCGGGAGGTCGGCCGCGCCCGGCTGCGCAAGGAGGACGCCCGGCTCGTCACCGGACAGACCAACTGGACCGACAACATCCAGGTGGCGGGCCTGCTGCACCTCGCGGTCCTGCGCAGCCCCATGGCCCACGCCCGCATCGACCGGGTCGACGCCTCCGCGGCGCTCGAACGCCCCGGCGTCGTCGCGGCCTTCGCCGGGCGCGACCTCGCGGAGGGGCTGGGCTCGCTGCCGTGCGCCTGGCCGGTGACCGAGGACATCGTGCTGCCCGACCATCCCCCGATCGCGGTGGACGAGGTGCGCTACGCGGGCGACCCCGTGGCGGTCGTGGTGGCCCGTGACCGGTACGCGGCCGCAGACGCGCTGGAGGCCGTCGAGGTCGACTACACGCCCCTGCCGCCGGTACTCGACCTGGAGGCCGCGCTCGCCGAGGACGCGCCGCGGGTCCACGCGGACAAGGGCACCAACCGCTGTTACGTCTGGCCGCTCAGAACGGGCGAGGACTACGACGCGGTGAAGCAGCGTGCCGAGGTCGTCATCAGGCGCCGCTACCACCAGCAGCGGCTCATCCCCAACGCGATGGAGCCACGCGCCGTCGTGGTCACCCCGCTCGCCGCATCGGGCGAGTACACCGTCCACTCGGCCACCCAGATCCCGCACATCCTGCGGATCATGCTCGCCATGGTCACCGGCGTACCCGAGCACAAACTGCGCGTCATCGCCCCCGACGTGGGCGGCGGCTTCGGCTCCAAGCTCCAGGTGTACGGCGAGGAGGCCATCGCGCTCGCCGTGGCGCGCCGCCTCGGACGCCCGGTGAAGTGGACGGAGTCCCGCTCCGAGGGCTATCTGGCGACCCATCACGGCCGGGGCATGATCCAGGACGTCGAGATCGCGGCCACCCGCGAGGGCAGGCTGCTCGGTCTGAAGGTGGACCTCCTGGCCGACATGGGCGCCTATCTGATGCTCGTCACGCCCGGCATCCCGATCCTGGGCGCCTTCATGTATCCGGCGATCTACAAGATGGACGCCTACGATTTCACCTGCACCGGTGTGTTCACGACCCGCACGCCGACCGACGCCTACCGCGGCGCCGGGCGCCCGGAGGCCACGTTCGCCATCGAACGGATCATGGACGAGCTGGCCGCCGAACTCGGCCTGGACCCCATCGAGTTGAGGCGCCGCAACTGGATACGGCACAAGGATTTCCCGTACACCTCGGTCGCGGGCCTGACCTACGACAGCGGCAACTACGAGGCCGCGACGGACAAGGCGCTGGCGCTGTTCGGGTACGACGACCTGCGGTCCGAACAGCAGAAGCGCATCGAACGCGGGGACCCCGTGCGGCTCGCCATCGGTGTGTCGACGTACACGGAGATGTGCGGGCTCGCGCCGAGCAGGGTGCTGCGGGACCTCAGGTACGCGGCCGGCGGCTGGGAGGCGGCGAGCATCCGTATGCTGCCCACCGGCAAGGTCGAGGTGGTCACCGGCACCAGCCCGCACGGGCAGGGGCATGTGACGGCCTGGAGCCAGATCGCCGCCGACGTGCTGGGCGTGCCGTTCGAGGACGTCGAGGTCGTGCACGGCGACACCAAGGCGGCCCCGCAGGGCATGGACACCTACGGGTCGCGGTCGCTGGTCGTCGGTGGGGCGGCCGTGCACCGGGCCGCGGTGAAGGTGGTGGAGAAGGCCCGCAAGGTCGCCGCGCACCTGCTGGAGGCGAGCGAACAGGACCTCGATTTCACCGGCGGGGTGTTCTCGGTGAAGGGCTCGCCCGACGCACGCAGAACGATCCAGGAGATCGCCTTCGAGACCTTCTCGTCGCACGACCTGCCCGACGGCATGGAGCCGACCATCAACGCAGAGCACCTCGTCGATCCGGAGAACTTCTCCTACCCGCACGGTACGCACCTGTGCGCGGTCGAGGTGGACACGGAGACAGGTCGGACCTCGATCCGGTCCTACGTGTGCGTCGACGACGTCGGCCGGGTCGTCAACCCGCTCATCGTCGAGGGCCAGGTGCACGGCGGGGTCGCGCAGGGCATCGCCCAGGCCCTGTACGAGGAGGCGGTGTACGACGACGAGGGCAACCTGGTGTCGGGCACGATGGCCGACTACCTCGTGCCGTCGGCCGCCGACCTGCCCGACTTCGTGACCGACCGGACCGAGACGCCCGCCACCTCCAACCCGCTGGGCGCCAAGGGGGTCGGCGAGGCCGGGACCATCGCGGCCACACCGGCGGTGGTGAACGCGATCGTCGACGCGCTCCGTCCCCTGGGCGTCACCGACGTCCCGATGCCCTGTACACCCGGGCGTGTCTGGCAAGCCCTCGAGGAGGCGTCGGCATGATTCCCGCGGCATTCGAGTACACCCGTCCGGCGAGCGTCGACGAGGCGGTACAGGTGCTCGCCGAGGCCGGCGAGGAGGCGAAGGTGCTGGCAGGCGGCCAGAGCCTGCTGCCGCTGCTGCGCCTGAGGCTCTCCTTCCCCGAGCTCGTCGTGGACGTCGGCCGCGTACCCGGTCTGCGCGGGGTGCGTGAGGACGGGGGCACGCTGGTGATCGGCGCGCTGACCACACATGACGACGTGATCCGGGATCCGCTGGTGCGGCGGCACGCCGGGCTGCTCGCTGCGGCCACGGCGACGGTCGCCGATCCGGCCGTACGGCATCGGGGCACCCTGGGCGGCTCGCTGGCGCACGCCGATCCGGCCGGTGATCTGCCGGCGGTGGCGCTCGCCCTCGACGCCGAGCTGGTCGCGGCGAGACCGCAGGGACGTCGGACCATACCGGCGCGCGAGTTCTTCGTGGACTATCTGCAGACCGCGCTGCGCCCCGACGAGCTGCTCGTGGAGGTGCGGGTGCCGAAGACGGACGGCTGGGGCTTCCACTACGAGAAGTTCAACCGGGTCGCGCAGGCCTGGGCGGTGGTCGGCGTGGCGGCCCTCGTACGGCGCGCCGACGGGCACATCGCGGAGGCTCGGGTCGGGCTGACGAACATGGGATCGACGCCCCTGCGGGCCGCTGCGACGGAGGCGGCGCTGGCCGGGGCCGTGGTGGAGACGGACGCCGTCGCCCGGGCCGCCGCCTCGGCCGCCGAGGGCACGCGCCCGTCGTCAGACCCGTCGGCCACGCCCGAGTACCGCGCGCATCTCGCCCGGGTGCTCACCCGGCGGGCGGTACTGGCCGCGGCCGGAACGGAGTGACGGCTTGACCGGCCCGGAAGAGGTGCGCGAACGCCTGGAGAAGACGGGCTACCTCGTCGACGAAGGGCTGGCCGTGGCCTGCTTCCTGGCCCTGCGGCTGCACCGGCCGGTGTTCTGCGAGGGTGACGCGGGCGTGGGCAAGACCGCGCTCGCGTCCGCCCTCGCCGAGGCGCTCGGTGCTCCGCTGATCCGGCTGCAGTGCTATGAGGGCATCGACGCCTCCCAGGCGTTGTACGACTGGGACTTCCCGCGCCAGCTGCTGCACCTGCGGGCGGCGGAGGCGGCCGGGGTCCGGGATCCGGAGCGACTCGAGGGCGAACTGTACGACCGCCGGTTCCTCATCGCCCGCCCGCTGCTCAAGGCCCTGGAGACCCGGCCCTGTGTGCTGCTGGTGGACGAGATCGATCGTGCCGACGACGAGTTCGAGGCGTTCCTGCTGGAGCTGCTGTCGGACTTCTCGGTCACCGTCCCCGAACTGGGGACGCTGCGGGCCGAGGTGCCGCCCGTGGTGGTGCTGACGTCGAACCGCACGCGCGAGGTGCACGACGCGCTCAAGCGCCGCTGCCTCTACCACTGGTTCGACCATCCCGGCTTCGCACGGGAACTCGCCATCGTCCGCCGCAGGCTGCCGCAGGTGACCGCCCGGCTGGCCGAGCAGGTGACGGCGCTGGCACAGGCACTGCGCGCTCAGGACCTGGTGAAGCCGCCGGGTGTCGCGGAGACGATCGACTGGGCGCGGGCGCTGGACGCGCTGGGCGCGACGGAGGTGGACGCCGAGTTGGCGGTTGCGACACTCGGCTCGGTGCTCAAGTACCGGGAGGACATGGCCCGGGCACGGGGCCTCGATCTGTCGGCGATTCTCGCGGCGCGCGGGGCCTGACATGGACCGCGACCCGCCCGCCGTCCTCGTCGGCTTCGCCCGGGCCCTGCGCGCGGCGGGGGTCGACGCCGGGCCGGACCGCGTCCAGGCCTTCCTTCGCGCTCTCGACACGCTCCGGCCCGGTGCCCGCTCCGACGTGTACTGGGCCGGACGGCTCACGCTGTGCTCCGGCCGGGACGATCTGGAGCGCTACGAGCGCGTCTTCGCCGGGTACTTCGAGGGCGCCCCGGCCCACGGCAACGGCAGGGTGGCACCACCGCCCCGGCTGCGGATGACCGTCCGGGACGCGGGGCGCACTCCCCGCCCGACCGACCGCGCCGAGGGGGCGGCGGCACCCGCGCTCGCCGGCCGCACCGAGGTCCTGCGCCACCGTGACTTCGCCGGGCTGGACGCGGCCGGGCGGGAGCAGGTGCGGCGGCTGCTCGCCGCTTTCACGCTGCGCGGCGAGGCACGGCGCACGGCACGGCGGCATCCGGCGCGGCGCGGCGGTGTCGATCCCCGTCGCACCGTGCGGGAGATGCTGCGCCGCGGCGGCGAACCTGTGCGGCCGCGGCAGCACGCCCGAACCGAACGGCCCCGGCGTGTCGTGCTGCTGGTGGACGTGAGCGGATCCATGTCCCCGTACGCTGACGCCCTGTTGCGCTTCGCGCACGCGGCCGCTCGCGGCGGCCGTACCGAGGTCTTCACCGTCGGCACACGACTGACCAGAGTCACTCGCGAGCTCTCGCACCGGGACCCGGAGGCGGCGCTGGCGGCGGTCGCCGCTGCCGTGCCGGACTGGCGGGGCGGCACCCGGCTGGGAGAACTGCTGCGCGCCTTCCTCGACCGGTGGGGGCAGCGGGGCATGGCGCGCGGAGCGATAGTGGTGTTGCTGTCGGACGGCTGGGAACGCGGCGATCCGGCCCTGCTCGCGGGCCAGATGCACCGTCTGCACCGGCTCGCGCACCGGGTGATCTGGGCCAATCCGCGCAAGGCCCGCCCCGGCTACGCGCCCCTGGCGGCCGGTATGGCGGCGGCGCTGCCGAGTGTGGACGCGTTCGTCGAGGGGCACAGCCTGGCCGCGCTGGAGCGGCTGGCCGCGGTGGTGAGAGGAGCGGAACCGTGACCGAGGGAGCGCGTGATGCGTGAGATTCTGCCGGCGCTGCACCAGTGGTACACGGCGGGAGCCCCGTTCGGACTGGCCACGGTCGTTGCCGTGAGCCGCAGCGCACCGCGCGAGCCGGGGGCGGCGATGGCCGTCGGCCCCGGCGACGAGGTGGTGGGCAGCGTCTCCGGCGGCTGTGTCGAGGGCGCCGTGTTCGAACTCGCGCAGGAGGTCGTGGAGACGGGCGAGGCCCGCCTCGAGACCTTCGGCTACAGCGACGAGGACGCGTTCGCCGTGGGGCTCACCTGCGGCGGGGAGATCACGCTACTGGTGCGCCGGGTGGCGCCGCGGGAGGACGTCTCGTTCGGGGCGGTGGCCGAGTCGGTGGCCGCCGGGCGTCCGGTGACGGTGGCGACGGTGATCGACGGTCCCGCCTCGCGTGGGGCCACGCTCGCCGTGTGGCCGGACGGAGTGTCCGGGTCGCTGGGTTCGACGGGCCTGGACGTGGCGGTCACGGCCGACGCGCGCGGCGAACTCGCGCAGGGCGCCACCGGTCGGCGGCACTACGGCGCGCACGGCGAGCGGCGCGAGGACGCCGTCACCGTGTTCCTGCACTCCTTCGCGCCGCCGCCGCGCATGCTGGTCTTCGGCGCCATCGACTACGCGGCCGCGGTCGCCCGTATCGGCGACTTCCTCGGTTACCGGGTGACGGTGTGCGACGCCCGTCCGGTCTTCACCACGCCGAAGCGGTTCCCGGAGGGCGTGGAGGTTGTCGTGGACTGGCCGCACCGCTATCTGCGTGCCACGGCCACCGACGATCGCACGGTGATCTGCGTGCTGACCCACGACCCGAAATTCGATGTGCCCCTGCTGGAGGAGGCGCTGCGCCGGCCTGCCGCGTACATCGGGGCGATGGGCAGCCGCCGCACCCACGACGACCGGATGAAGCGGCTGGCCCAGGCAGGGCTGGCGGAGGCCGAACTCGCCCGGCTGCGCTCGCCGATCGGCCTGGATCTCGGGGCGCGCACGCCCGAGGAGGTGGCGGTGTCCGTCGCCGCCGAGATCGTCGCGCTGCGGTGGGGCGGCACCGGGGCGCCGCTGGCGGCGACGGCAGGCGCGATCCACCCGTCCGGTCCCGCACCGCTGTGAGGAGGAACGAATGGAGCTGCACCACGAGTTCACGGTCCCGGTCCCCGTCGAGGACGCCTGGCGAACGCTTCTCGACATCGAGCGGGTCGCACCGTGCATGCCGGGAGCCACGGTCGAGGACTATGACGGCAAGTCCGTCACCGGGTCGGTGAAGGTGAAGGTCGGCCCGATCACGGTCACCTACCGGGGCACCGCGGTGTTCGAGGAGCAGGACGAGTCGGCCCACAGGATGGTGCTGACGGCGAGCGGCCGGGAGACAAGGGGGCAGGGCACGGCACGGGCGACGGTGACGGGCACGCTCGAGCCACGGGACGGCGGCGGTACGACCGTGTCGGTGCGTACCGATCTGACCGTGACGGGCCGTCCGGCGCAGTTCGGACGTGGGGTGCTGGCGGAGGTGGGCGACAAGCTCGTCGGGCAGTTCGCGGACTGTCTGGCGCAGCGGCTGGACGAGCCGGGTGAAGCGGCACGTGCCGACCGCGACCCGTCCGCTGCCCCGTACCGGGTCGCGGTCGCGGAGCCCATCGATCTCCTGCGCACCACGGGCGCTCCGGTGGCCAGACGGCTCGTGGGCCCGGCGGCGACCCTGGTCGCGGCGGCCGTACTGGCGTACCTCGGTGTACGCCGGCGTCGGCGTGGCTGAGCCCTTCAGACCGGGCGGCCCGGGCGGGCGGGCAGCCGGTGCACGACCACATCCGTCAGTTCGCCCTCCGTCACCGTCGCGGTCATGTACGTGCAGTGGGGCTGTCGGCGACGGTCTGTCGGTGAACCGGGGTTGAGCAGCCGCAGTCCGGTGTCCGTGGTGGTGTCCCAGGGGATGTGGCTGTGGCCGAAGACCAGCACGTCGAGGTCGGGAAAACGCTCGGCGCAGCGGCGCTCCCGGCCCTGGGCCACGCCGGTCTCGTGGACCACGCCGAGGCGCAGACCGTCGAGTTCGGCGCGGGCCACCTCGGGCAGGCGGGCCCGCAGGGCGGGGCCGTCGTTGTTGCCGTGGACGCCGATCAGCCGCGCGGACCGGCTCTCCAGCAGGTCGAGGGTGGCGACGTCCACCCAGTCGCCGGCGTGGATCACGACGTCGGCGTGCGGGAGTTCGGCGAGCAGTTGAGCGGGCAGTTCCCTGGCGCGCTTGGGGAGGTGGGTGTCGGACATCAGTAGTAGAGAAACCCCCATACGGACTACGGTACGCGCCTCGTGTCCCCCTTGATGCGCGGTAGCGGCTGCTCGGGGGGCGCCCACACCGGTACGACGGCGACCGAGTGATCGAGGCCGAGCTCGACCCGCCGGATCAGTTTCGCCAGCATCAGCCGTTTCGACTGCACGCTGATCGTGTCCCACTCGGCGAGCAGACCCTCGACCGTCTCGCGGTGCGCCGCGGGCGACGCAGGCGCCTGCGCTGCGGCCGGAAGGGCATCGAACTCGCGCTGCTTTGCCTCGCGGTCGCCGAGCACCGGCCGCCGATCGACTGGGTCGCGTTCACTCCCGAGCGGGCGCTCGCGATGGCCGAGGCACTGCTGCGGATCGCGCGGGCACGCAAACCGGGATACGCCGACCTGCAGATCGAGGCGGACGACGACAAGCTGCCCATATCGCCCGCCGTGCCCGGCATCATCGTGAACGCCGACGAGATCGCCGAGCTGTACTCGTCCAAGGCTCGCCGCGACCCGATGCTGCGCAAGGCCGGCGACGCGCTACTGCAGGTCGTCGAGCTCGCCCGCGCGGTCGCGTGCAACGTGATCGCGTCGGCGCTGCGGGCGACGCAGGATGTGCTCGAAGAGCCGCAGCTCGTTGTGCAGTGCGGACTCAAGATCGCGATGAAGAGCGATCAGCGCGAGGTCGCTTACGAGTAGCCGCACGATAGGAGTCAGTTCCTGATCGCTGGGTCTTGTCGGATCGATCGGCTTTGCGACGACCGTGAGAGCTGGTCAGGCGTTCGTGTGTGAAAGGTGGTCGGGGAGGTCGGTGAGCCGTTCGATGCGGAGCACCGTCTCGTCTGCCGTGGGCGAGGGTCCACCGGTGACGAAGTCGATGCCGCGGTCCAGCCAGATGCCGGTGAGCCCGGCGAGGGCTGCTGCGTTTACGTCGCTTTCCAGCATGTCGCCGACGTTGACCGCCTGCGCGGGGTCCGTCCGCATCCGCCGGCAGGCGGTGGCGTAGGCGGCGGGCTTGGCCGCGCCGAGCTCGGTCGGGGTCAGGACGGCTTCGAAGTATTCGAGGAGGCCGAAGCGGGCGAGCTTGGCGTGCTGCTGCTCAGGGTCTCCGTTGGTGAGAACAGCCAGTCGCGGGCCTCGGGGAAGTCGTTTCAGGTTCTCCAGGCAGAGCTGGACATCGGGATAGCACCGCCAGGATTCCTCAAACACGGTGAGGTAGCGCTCGGCGATCCAGGCGTCCAGAAGGCTGGGGCTCGTCGGAACCGGCTCGCCGAGCATCGGCAGGAAGGAACGGAGCCTACGTCGGTGGTGCTCGGCGAAGGAGCACTGACCGGCCAGGTATTCCCGCATGTGGCGCGCTTCCAGCGTCCACCACAACGTCACCAGCTCCTGCGGTGGAGCCGTCGCGTTCGGCGCGGCCTGGACGATCTGGCCGATCGTTTCCAAGACCGCGCTTCGATGATCGACCAGGGTGCCGTCCAGATCGAAGAAGATCACATCTGCCATAGGGTGATCATCTCGTGGTGCCTGTCCCTGACGCCAGAAGGGGTGTGCTTCCGGTGGCAAGTTGGTGGCGTTGGCATCGACTCGGGGTGTTGACCCTGTATCAGGACGCCAAGAGCCGCGCGGGATCATCAGAGTGTGAAGTCAACATGGGCCCGCGCGGCCTGCTCTGATTCTGCCCTGTGTGGGATCTCGAAGAAACACCTGGGTGCCCTGATCAAGGAGTTGGCCGATCCGTGGTCGGCGGCACGGGACTCTAAGCTTGGCGAACGACGCGGTCACGCCCGGATTCGGGCCGCCGGGGCCGGACCGGACCACCAGTTGGTGTTCGTCGACCGGGTCCTGGTCACGCTGGTGGTGCTGCGCTGGCAGCTGTCCCACAAGGTACTGGCGGTGCTGTTCGGGGTGTCGGGCTCCACGGTCGACCGGGCGGTGGCTGAGGTGCGTCCGTTGCTGGCCGCCCGCGGCTTCGCGGTCCCGGACCGGCCCGGCCTTCGGCTGAAGACTCTGGCGGACGTGTTCGCCTACGCCGAGGCCGAAGGGATCACGTTGCGCGTCGACGGCACCGAGGTCCAGGTCCGCCGGCCGAAGGCGAACCGGCCTGGCCGCAAGGCGTTCGTGTCGGGCAAGAAGAAGCAGAATACCGAGAAAGCCGCGGTGATCAGCGACGGGCAGGGCCGTGCGCTGTGGCTGGGAGCGATCCGCCCAGGCCGGATGCACGATGCGACCCAGGTCCGCACCGAAGGCATCGAGGAACAGCTACGGCTGCACCCCGACGTCCGGGCCGAGGTCGACTCCGGCTATGCCGGACTGGCCCGCGATTTCCCACACCAGGTCAGCGCCCCGCCGAAGAAGCCCGCCGTGGACGCCGGGCCGTCTGAGCGCAACTTCTATGACCACGCCCGCCGCCGCCAGTCCCAACGACGGATCATGGTCGAGCACGCCATCGCCGAGCCGAAGCAGTGGCGATCCCTGCAACGCTGGACCGGCGACCGCGACGATCTCCCCGAGGTCATTGCCGCAATCGGCGCACTGGTTTCCGATCGAAGCGCCCAACGTCCGACCCGCCGCAAGCCGAGCACAGAGCTCGCCCCGGCCGGGCCGACAGTCTGCTGAATACCCCGAGCCAACTCGCCAGGCCGACACGCCCCAAGCCTCATCGTGCGGCTACTCGTTACCTCATGGACTGGGATGACAAGATCTCGCCCGAGGACATGCCCGAGCCCGGCACCGGTGCAATGAAGGTTCTCGACGAACCCGCCGAGTTCCACGCCCTGCCGATCACACCGAGCACGTTCCACGGCGACTGGAACTACACCCTCGCACCTGCCCCGCCCAAGCCTCCCGAGGCGCCACGGACTCGTCGCCGGATCGACCCCGCCCTGACCGAACTGCTCACCGACCCGGCCCTGACGGGCATGGACCGTTCCGACTTCGACCACTTGGTGGCTATCTCGGAGCCGTACTGGGACGCCTTGGCCGAGGCCGCATTCCAACGACGCTTTCACCGTCCGCGCAGCTATCTCCACCCGCAGACCAGCAGCGTGGACCACTACCACCGGCTGCTGACGGCACTGTTACGCCGCCGCAGAGCAGCGACCAGTACGCTCCTGGCTCACTTGCTGGGCCTCACCCGCACCAACCTGTCCAATCAGTTCCAGGACGGGAACCGTCTCCTGGACCTGCACAAAATCACCGTCACACCATTGCCCGGAGCGCCCGCCCGCACCCTGGAGCAACTGAAGGCCCTTGGGACGCCAATCGAAAGACACCCCACAGATCAAACCTGACAGTTATTCAATTACTAGCCCCCGGGAGGATCGAAAACGCCCAGGTCGCCGTCTACCTCGTCTACGCAGGCCGCCGCGGACATGCGGCGGTGGACCGTGAGCTGTACGTCCCTCGCTCGTGGACGTGCGACCCGGACCGCTGCCGGACAGCGGGACTGGGTGAGGACATCGTCTTCGCGACCAAGCCGGAGCTGGCCGCTCGCATGATCGGCCGGTTCCTTGACGCCGGGCACCGTGTGGGCTGGGTCGCGGCAGACGAGGTCTACGGTGGCAACCCGAAGCTGCGGGCGACACTGCAAGAGCGCCAGGTCGGCCACGTGCTCGCCGTTGCCTGCTCCCATGAAGTCACCACCGATGGTGGGAAGTTCCGCGCAGACGCCCTGGCCGCGAAGGTGCCGAAGCGGGCCTGGCAGAAGCTGTCGGCCGGGGCCGGCGCCAAGGGCCACCGCTTCTACGACTGGGCCGTCATCGACCTGGCCGAACCCCGCCCCGGCAGCCATCAGCTGCTGATCCGCCGCAACCGCACCACCGGTGAACTGGCCCGTCCTTGACCGGACAGCCCGGCCGTCGCAAGTCAGTGGGACTGCGACGGGGGCCACTGACCGCGGGACAGGTCGTGGTCGAGCAGTCGGTCGCTGACATCGCCCTTGTAGAAGAGGTCCGAGCCGAACTCGTCACCGAAGTGCTCCGCCAGCAAGGACGAGAACAGCAGTGCGGCTGACTGTGGCCGGTGATTCATGACCAGCTGACTGGTCTCGCCCGTCTCGTTGAAGTACACGACGACGAAGTTGTAAATCTCGATTCCACCCGGACGGTAGGTCTCGCTGCCACGGATGGTGGAACGGTAGTCCTCCAGGAAGAGTTCACCGCGCTTGCCGAAGAAGCGGAAGTCCTGGAAAGCGTAGTTGCTTCGAGCGAAGCTCAGCAGCTTCCCTACCTTTTCCTTGCCGATCACTTCACCGTTGGCGAAATTGCCCTGGAGGATGACGTCGTCGGCGAGATTGTCGAGCCACTCTGGGTAGTAGTCCAGGTGCGGCGCCTGGTTGTTCAGCCTGCCGGTGGGCTCGTTCGGTGTGGTCATGGCAGTCGTCTCCTCGTTCCTGGATTTGATTCGGCGTGTTTCCGAGCTCGGGACGTCCGGAGGTTTTGGCATTTACCAGCGCGGTGCACTTTCGGGCCAATTGCAACTCCTCCCGTCCGAGCAAGAAATTCTCGTTCGAATCAGGGAGATGAAGATGTCGTCGGGGGATATCGAGCGTCTCGGCGACCAGCCTGTTGATCGTGTCGGTCACCTTGCGCCTGTCCTTCAGTTTCGATATGCCCGCCAGCAAGCATTCCTGCTTCGAGCAGTTCCTCCGATGAAAAGAATCGTTGACCGTAACGATCGCTGTCCAACGAAAGTCAGAGACTGCACTTATCTCACCGAGAGATAAGTAGGGGGCTCTCTGAGGGATACTGGGAGGGTGGAACTGCGCCAGCTCGAGCACTTCGTCGCCGTCGCCGAGGAAGCGAACTTCACCCGTGCCGCCGCACGGCTGCACGTCGTCCAGTCCGCGGTCTCCACCACGATCAAGAACCTCGAGCGAGAACTCGGCACGCCGCTGCTGGAACGCACCACCAAACGCGTGCTGCTCACCGATGCCGGTGCTGCCCTGCTCCCGCGCGCCCATGCCGCTCTCGACGCCGCCCGGGAAGCCGCAGACGCGGTGGCCGAGGTCCGCGGAGGACTGCGCGGCACCCTGCGGTTGGGCACGATGACCACGGTGGGGCTTATCGACTTTCCTGCGCTCCTCAGTGAATTCCACCGGCGTCATCCCGGTGTGCTCCTGCAGACCAGCGCCGCCGCCCCCGGCTCCCAGGGCCTGATCGACGCCCTCCTCGAACGGCGCCTCGACCTCGCCTTCGTCTCCCTGCCCGGACCGCACCCGACGGGCATCACGCTGACCGACCTCGTCACTTCGGTGCTCGACCTCGTCGTGCCGGCCGACCATCCGCTCGCGAAACGCCGCACCGTGCCGATCACCGAACTAGCCGGCCTGGACTTCGTCGACTTCCCCGTGAGCTATGGCATCCGGACCGTTGCCGATCAGGCCTTCGCTGCCGCCTCCGTGACCCGTCGCGTCGCCCTCGAGATCACCGACGTCCCCACCGGCGTGGCCTACGTCCGCAGCGGCCTGGGCGTGGCGCTATTGCCACGGCCTGCCCTCGCCAAGGCGGAGGACGTCGCCACGCTGACCATCGACGACGCCGACCTGGACTGGCCGTTTTCCCTGGCCGTTCCGTCCGAGCGCACGCCCAGTCGTGCGGCACGTGCCCTGATCGCGATAACGCACGAGTTCCTCATCTGGCGAGGATGAGCATCGCCTCGGAGTGTTCAGACCGGGTTTTGTAGTCGCGCATGGTTGACCTTGTGGACGATCCGGATGTCTTGCGAAGAGGATGCCGGAGAGCGTGGACGGGCTGAGCCTGGACCTGATGGACGCGCTGACGCTGCTGGCGCAGGACCAGGTCCGTGCCGGCGGGCTGAAGCTGGTGGGCGAGGGCGGGCTGCTGCCCGCGATCACACAGCACCTGATGCAGGCCGCGCTGGAGACCGAGTTGGAGGAGCATCTGGCGGCCGAGTCCGAGCGGGCCGGCGGGCGGGGCTCGCGGTCGGGCGGCAACGGCCCCCGGTGCCTCCTTCGTCCCGCCCAAGCCCGTGCGGCAGCTCAGGCGGCCGCGGGCGAGGTCTCAGCAGCACGATCGTGGCCCGCAGTACCAGGGCCTGCCCGCTGAGCGGGCTGGCCAGCACCCGCCGCACCTTGCGCTCCTGCTTTCGGGATAACGCCAGAGGGGCGGCGGCAGGATGCGCCAATGCTCTTCCTCCGTACAGGATGCGGCGGTCGTCAGGGCGCCATCATGCCCGCCCCCGGGCGGGGCCGGGCCAGGGTGCCGTCCATGCCCCGCTCCGGGTGCCCGTGCGTCAACTGGCGCCGTGCCGGTACCTTCCAAACGCCTCAAGGACGACGTCGACGACACCGACGACCACCACGCCGCTCAGCAGCAACGCTGGCCCGCCCTGGCAGAAGTCGACGTGCGCTGGCGCGGCTCGTTCGGTTACCTCACCGCGATCATCGAGCGCAACGGCCAAGACGAGCACATACCGCTGTGCCGCATCGAATACCTCGGCGACGACGAGGAATGGGCCTTCGCGATCTACTCACCGGCCACCGACTCCTACACCCACGCCCTCCTGCACACCGGCTCCGAAGGTGGTGGCCCTGCCCGAGGCGAAGTTCCTCAACGGCCTCGTGCTCGATCCCCGCAGCGGCGCTCTGTTCTCCACCGGCGCCGGTGCCGGCACGGTGTGGCGGGCGATGCCCCACGATCAGCGGCCGCATGATCAGCTGACAGGTTCTTCAAGGGTTCTTCATCATCTCCGTCCTACGGTCGGCCTGCCCGCCGCGTTCGCGGAAGGGATCGACTGGGGAGCGGGAGAAACGGATGAGGACGAATGGGGCACTGCTGGCCGTTGCGGCCTCGGTCATGGTCTTTGTGCTGACCGGCTGCGGGAACCACGACGGCGGCTCGAAGGTCCCGACGGCAGCGCGCGGTGGCGCGGCCACGGCATCCGGCACGCCGGCCGGGCAGAGCGCCGACGACGTGGCCGCGTATGTGCAGGCCCAGCGGGAGTACGTGAAGTGCCTGCGGGATGAAGGGATCGACGCGCCGGATCCGGACGCCAAGGGCAACATCGACTTCGGCGGCGACAACGTGCGCGCGTTGAAGCAGGACGCGAAGTTCAGGGCCGCCAACGAGAAGTGCGCCGAATATGTGACGGCCGTCCCCGAGAGCGTCGAGAAGGGCAACCAGCCCAAGCTCACTCCTGAGCAGATCAAGGTGAAACAGCAGTACGCCGAGTGCATGCAGAACAACGGCGCTCCCGACTTCCCCGACCCGGGTCCCGACGGCCTCGGGCAGGGCGAATGGGACCAGACGTCGGCCGGTGCCAAGCGGGCCACCCGCATCTGCGGGCCGATCGTCGGCGTTCCGGCCACCCCGAGCCCGGGCAAGGGCTGATCATGGCGGAGACGATGACGCACATCGATGAAGAGCCAGGGACGGCTCCCGAGCCGTCACGCGGCAGACGGGGGCGGCGTACGGCGCTGATCGCCTGCGCCGTGGTCGTCGTGGCGGCGGTCGCCATGGTGGGCGCTCTCGGGCTCGGCGGCGCAAAGGAGGAGGGCCCGAGTGCACCGCCCCGGGCCGGTTCGGTCGTCCCGGTCACCCGGGCCACGTTGACCGAGCGCACGGAGGTGGACGGCCAGTTGGGATACGGTTCGGAGATACCGCTGCCCGTCAAGGCGACGGGCACGGTGACCTGGCTGCCCGAGCCCGGCACCACGGTAGAGCGCGGCGACACGCTGCTGCGCGTCGACGACCGCCCGGTGGTGCTCTTGTTCGGGACGCTGCCCATGTACCGGGACCTGGGGCTGACCGCCACCACCTCCTCGCAGACCGAGGAGAGCAACCAGGGTTCCGGCCGGCAGCAGTCGGACGCCGGGTCCGGCAAGGCCGCGCCGAGCCCCTCCGGATCGCCCACGCCGGGGGGCGCTGGGGCTGCGGGGGCGGACGGTGGGACCGCCGCGCCGACAGAGCTGAAGGGCATGGACGTCCTGCAGTTCGAGGCTGACCTGGCCGCGCTCGGCTACACCGGCTTCACGGTGGACGAGACGTTCACCACCAGTACCGCCCGGGCGGTCAAGCGCTGGCAGAAGTCGCTGGGGCTGCCTGAGACCGGCACGGTGGGCATCGGGGACGTCATCTACTGCGCCGGCAAGGTACGGATCGGTCAGCCGGGCGTCCGGCTCGGCGACGCCGTCGGCGAGAACGCCCTCACGTACACCGGCACGGCGCGGAAGGTCGTCGTCAACGCCTCGGCCGCGGACGCCTCCTGGGCCGTACACGGCACGACCGTCCGCGTCCGGCTGCCCGAGGGCAAGGCCGTGCAGGGCGAGGTGGCGTCGGTGGGGAAGCAGGCAGGCGCGCCCGAGGGGGGAGGGGGCGAGGGCGGCTCAGGGCCGGGCGCCACGACGGTGCCGGTGACCATCGCCATCAAGGACCAGAAGTCTGTGGGGCGATGGGAGAGCGGACCCGTCACCGTCGAGTACGTGGGCCGCGAGGCCAAGGATGTCCTGACCGTCCCGGTCGCCGCGCTGGTTGCCCTCGCCGAGGGCGGACACGGCCTGGAGACCGAGGACGGCCGGTTCGTCGCCGTGAAGACGGGGCTCTTCGCCGACGGCGACGTGGAGGTCAGCGGTCCCGCGGTCCGCGAGGGCATGAAGGTGAGGATCCCGGAGTGAGTGACGGTTCGCCCCCGGTCGTGGAGTTCGACGAGGTCTCCAAGACCTATCCGGGCAATGTGGCCGCGGTCCGTGACGTGAGTCTGCGGATCGGGCGAGGGGAACTGGTCGGCGTGGTCGGCCCGTCGGGCTCCGGCAAGTCCAGCATGCTCAATCTCATGGGCAGCCTCGACCGGCCCTCCGCGGGCCGCGTTCTGGTGGACGGCCACGACGTGGGGAAGCTGTCCGACCGCGAGGTCTCCGCGCTGCGGGCCACCCGGATCGGCTTCGTCTTCCAGCAATTCCATCTGGCGGTCGGTGTTCCGGTGCTGGACTCGGTGGCGGACGGCCTGCTCTACGCGGGCGTCGCGATGCGCCGCCGCCGGGCCGAGGCCGCGGCCGCACTGGGCCGGGTCGGGCTCAGCCACCGCGTCCATCATCTGCCGCACCAGCTCTCCGGCGGCGAGCGGCAGCGGGTTGCGGTCGCCCGCGCGGTGATCGGCGAGCCGTCGGTCCTGCTCGCGGACGAACCGACCGGAAACCTCGACTCCGCGTCGGGAGCCGCCGTACTGAACCTGCTCCGCGAACTGCACGCGGTCGGCACCACGGTCGTGATCATCACCCATGACCGTGAGATCGCGGCCGAGCTCCCCCGCCGTATCGAGATGCGCGACGGCCGGCTAATCAGCGACGCGGCACAGAGCACGACGATCGGGGCGCCCCGGTGGTGACAGACAACGCGACGAACTCCCCCTGGACGGGTACCGAGCCCGCAAAGCAGCGTCCGGACTGCGCCCCCGGACCGCCGTCCGGTCCCGGCCGCAGCCGGGACCGGCTGCGCGCCGCGCGGCTTCGGCCCGCCGATGTCGTACGGCTCGGCGGGACGGGACTGCGGACCCGTCCGCTGCGGGTCTTCCTCTCGGCGCTCGGTATCGCCATCGGCGTCGCCGCTATGATCGCGGTTGTCGGCATCTCCGGCTCCGGGCAGGCGGAGGTGGACCGACGGCTCGACGCCCTCGGTACGAACCTGCTGCGGGTGGCCCCCGGCGAGTCCCTCGAGGGCGAAAAGGCCGAACTGCCGTACGAGGCCGTCTCGATGGTCCGCCGGATCCCACCAGTGCGGCAGGTGGCCGCCACCGGCGCGATCGACGCCCACGTCTACCGCAACGAACACATCGCCGTCGGCCGCACCGGCTCGCTGACTCTTCTTGCCGCCGGCACCGATCTCCTCCCCGCCGTCGGCGGTCACGTCCGCACGGGCCGCTGGCTGGACTCCACGACCGAGAAGTACCCGGCGGTCGTGCTCGGGGCGACCGCCGCCCAGCGGCTCGACGTGTACACCCCGGGCACCCGGGTCTGGCTCGGCGGTCGCTGGTTCTCGCTGATCGGCGTCCTCGATCCGGTACCGCTCGCGCCGGAGCTCGACAGCGCCGCTCTGGTCGGCTGGTCGGCGGGCCGGTCCTACCTGCGCTTCGACGGCCATCCCTCGACCGTGTACGTCCGTGCGGAGGACAGCCAGGTCACGGCGGTACGGGCGGTGCTCCCGGCCACCGTGTACCCCGAGAAGCCGGGCGAGGTGCAGATCTCTCGGCCTTCCGACGCACTCGCGGCCCGCGAGGCCACCGAGTCGGCGCTGACCGGGCTGCTGCTCGGCCTCGGTGGAGTCGCGCTGCTCGTCGGTGGCGTCGGCGTGGGCAACACCATGGTCATCTCGGTCCTGGAGCGGCGTCCGGAGATCGGGCTGCGCCGTGCCCTCGGGGCGACAAGGGGCCAGATCCGTACGCAGTTCGTGACGGAGTCACTGCTGCTCTCGCTCATCGGCGGCCTGGGCGGAATGGTGCTCGGGACACTGATCACCGCGGGATACGCCCTCAGTCGCGACTGGCCGACGGTCGTCCCGGTGTGGGCGAGCGCGGCGGGTATCGCCTCGACCCTGGTGATCGGCATGATCGCAGGGCTGTACCCGGCGGTCCGGGCGAGCAGACTGCCGCCGACCGAGGCGTTGTCCGGCTCGTGAGCACCGCCCGACGTCCCTGTCGATGTTCCGGTACACAGCAGGGGCGGACCCGATCGGGACCGCCCCTGCTGGTGCGTTACGTCGATGTGCTCAGCCCGGCGGGCGGGCTACCAGAGACCACAGCTGACGTAGCTGCCGCCGTCGTTCAGCAGGTCGTCACGCACCCAGCCGGAAGCCGGTGGAGTCGTTTCTTGGGAACGTCCACGTGCAGCCGTCGTTGCCAACGGTGGAATTCCCCAACCGAAGGAGTCACGTTGAGCGGATGCGTCCCTTCGGCCGGAGGAGGCGGGGTGCGATGAGCTTCCGGCTCCGGGTTCTCGGTCTGCTCATGGTGGTCGCGATGGCCGCCACCGCCGCCACCGCTTGGTTGACTTTGCGTCAGGCGAACCGCCAGGTCCAGGAGACCGTCACGGCCGGACGGCAGGAGGTCTCCCGGATCACCGGCGAACTCCGCGCGTACGGATTCGCGCACGGCACCTGGGACGGGCTTTCACCGACGGTGGCCGAGCTCGCGAAGGACACCGGCCAGCGCATCCGGGTCGCCACGGAGTCCGACGTGCTGCTCGCCGACTCCGACGCCCTCGCCGGCCGCGATCCCCGCGCGCTGAGCGGCCAGCCTCCGGCCCTGGTGGACCCGCGCCCCGTCCTGAGGCTCCCCGCGGGCCAGGTGCGCCGGATCTCGATGAAGCAGACCGCCGCCGCTATCGGCAACTACCGCGCCGCAGCGGAGTACGCGGCCTGCCTGACACGGGCAGGAGCCGAGGTGACGGCCCGGCCGGGCGACTTCGGTGTCCCCCGGATCAGCGCGGATCGTCGGCTCTCGCAGTGCCGGCAACCAAAAGGCGAAGCGGACCCGCTGATCCAGCAGGACCTCGACGCGCTCCGGCCGTGCGAGTCCGAGCAGCGGTTCACCGCCTGCCTGCAGCGGGTGTTCAACGAGCGCGTCGGCCCCGTCGCCCCACCGCGCCTGGAGGTCCGCCTCGGCGTGCGGAACGAGTCACCGCCCACCCTGGCCGCCGCGCCCACGGTGGCCGTCGCATCGGGGGTCGCCCTCGCGGTCGTCCTCGGCGCGCTGCTTCTGGGCAGGGCCGTACTGCGCCCCGTCCGTGCCATGACCCTCGCCGCGAAGGAGCTGGGTGAGGGCGATCTGGGGCGGCGGGTCCCCGTCTCCGGCCGGGACGAGATCGCGCAGCTCGGCGGCGCCTTCAACCGCATGGCCGACTCCCTCCAGGCCGGCGAGGAGCGCCAGCGCCGCCTCACGGGTGACATCGCGCACGAACTGCGGACCCCGCTGGCCAACCTGCGCGGCTATCTGGAGGCTCTGCGGGACGGGGTCGTGGAGGCGACCCCCGAACTGCTCGCCTCCCTCCACGAGGAGGCACTGCTGCAGCAGCGGATCGTGGACGACCTCCAGGATCTCGCCCTGGCGGAGGCGGGCGCGCTCACCTACCACCCCACCGAGGTCGACCTGCGCGAGCTCCTGGAGACCAGCCGCACCGCCCTCCACGCCCAGGCCGAGACGGCGGGCCTCGCACTCGAGGTGGAGGCGTCACAGCCCGTGTACGTGACAGCCGACCCGGACCGGCTGCGCCAGGTCGTCGGCAATCTGGTCGGCAACGCGCTGCGGGCCACCCAGGCGGGTGGCACCGTGACCCTGGCCCTGATCCCGCGGGGCGAACTGGCCGTCGTGGAGGTACGGGACACCGGCAAGGGGATATCGGCCGAGGACCTGCCGCATCTCTTCGACCGCTTCTGGCGGGCGGACGCGTCCCGGGGCCGGGCGACCGGTGGCAGCGGACTGGGGCTGTCCATCGCCCGCCAGATCGTCACCGACCACCGGGGGACGATCGAGGTACGCAGCACGGTCGAAGTGGGCACGACGTTCGCGGTCATCCTGCCCACGGCGCCGGAAAAGGGCAGTGCGTCAGGAGCGCGCTGAGCCCGACCCGTCCACGAGGCGGTAGCCCCGGCCGTACACCGTCTCCAGGAGGCGGGGCCGCCCCGGGTCCGCCTCCAGCTTCCGGCGCAGGTTCATCACGTGCGCGTCGACGGTCCGCTCCAGCACGTCCCGGTCGAATCCGAAGACTCGCTCGATGATCTGCGCCCGGGTGAAGACCCGGCCCGGTTCACGGGCCAGCGTCTCCAGGACGGAGAACTCCTTCGCGGTCAGCTCCACCGGCCGCCCCGCCACCCGGACCTCGAAGCGCGCGGTGTCCAGCTCCACCTCGCCGACCGTAAGCACCTCGGGCTCCGCCGCACCGCCGGCCTTCCTCGACCGGCGCAGCAACGCCCGGACCCGCGCGGTCAGTTCACGCGGGCTGTAGGGCTTGGTGAGGTAGTCGTCGGCACCGAGGTCGAGGCCTAGGAGCATGTCCTCCTCGGTCGTGCGGGCGGTGAGCAGCAGAATCGGGACGTCCGACTCGGCGCGCAGAATGCGGCACACATCGAGCCCGTCGACCAGCGGCAGCATCACATCCAGAACAATGAGATCCGGTTTCGACGAACGGGCCCGTTCCAGCGCCGCACGGCCGTCGGCCACGACCTGCACCGCGTTTCCCTCACGCTCCAGATAGATCCGGATCAGTCGAGACTGTTTCTCGTCATCTTCGGCGACCAGAATCCGAGCGCTCACCGAATCTCCCCCCACCCCCACCAAGGTCCTGCGCATTCGAGAACCGTAATACAGAGGTGACCGGGGATTCCCGCCCAGGTCCAACGCGGTAAGGTCAGAGAAAGCGTCCGAGCGTGCCACCCGCCCCGCATCCGGGCCGCACGCGACCACGCTCGCGATCACCCGCCGTCATCGCCGCCGCCCGCTGGTACCCTGTGGGGCTCGGAAAGTCGTCGCTGCAGGTCAAGCCGCGTAGCGGTACTCGTTGATGACGCCGCCGAGGATGCGGGTGCGCAGGAGTCGGCGGCCTTCGAGGTCGTGCACGGTGATGGGTTGCTGGTCGGCGCCGGGCGGTAGTTGGTTGCGGGCCCGGTGGGGGCGGTGCTCGTTGTAGTGCCGCTGGTAGGCGGCCAGGACGTGCCGGGCGTGGGTCTCGTTCATGATGAGGACGTGGTCGAGGGCCTCACGGCGGATGCTGCCGATGGCGCGCTCGCAGTGGGCGTTCATACGAGGAGCTCTCGGTGCACTCTTGAGGATCTCCATTTTCTCGGCCTGGAAGACGGCGTCGAAGGACTGGCCGTACTCGCCGTCGCGGTCGCGCACTAGGAAGCGCAGGGATTCCATGCGCGTGCCGAGGTCGGCGGCCAGGTTCCGTGCCTGTTGCCCCGCCCACTCGCGGGTGGGATGTGCCGTGACACCGGTGATGTGTAGGCGCCGAGTGTCGTGTTCGAGGAACGCCAGCGCGTACAGCCTGCGTCCGAGGGCGGAGTCGAGATGCAGGAAGTCGACGGCGATGATGCCCTGGGCCTGGTTGGTGAGGAACTCCTGCCAGGTTGGCCCGGCACGGCGCGGTGCCGGGTCGATGCCGGCTGCGTGGAGGATCTCCCATACTGTGGATGCGGCGATCGGGTGGCCGAGACGAACCAGTTCGCCCTGGATGCGCCTGTGTCCCCACTGTGCGTTCTCTCGAGCGAGCTGCAGGATGAGCTTCTTGAGCGCTGCCTTGGTCGGCGGGCGTCCGGTGCGGGTGCGCCGGACGCTGTAGTCCCACTTCGCCGCGATGCACCTGCGATGCCAGGCCAGCAGCGTCCCGGGAGTGACCGGGAAGACCTCGCGCCAGCGGCGCCGGGGTATCAGGCCGGAGAGGGCGGCCAGCCAGAACCGGTCTGCGGGCTCGTAGCGGACGGGGCCAGCGATCTGACGGCGCAGCACCGCGTTCTCATGCCGGAGGACAAGCAATTCGGCGTCCTTCGAGGTGTCGCGGCGCAGCAGCACCCCGGGGACGGACAGCAGCCGGCGGGCCACCTTGTAGAGCATCGAGATGATCACGCGGACATGGTCCCAGCCGAGACCGCTCTACCATCCCGACCTGCGGCGATGACTTTACGAGCCCCACACGCTGACTCTGTCGGAGGTGTGTCGCGGGCCCCGCGAAGCTCGCCTGTCGGTGCGTGTCGTGGATCCGGACCACTGCCGGGAAAGCCCGCCACTCTTACTACCGGGGCACCTATGTGCTGCTTGCCGCCACCCGCCGCAGCGTAGAGACGAGCGGCCGCGAACACAGCCCAGACGGAGGTCGGATGTCGGCGGCAGGGACTAATGTCCGTGCTCGCCGTCGATAGGAGAGCCGTGAACACGCGCGTGCACTGGTCGGGAGTTCGGGAACGCGTCATCGCAGTGGAGGAGGCCGAGCGTCGAGCCCGTGGCCGTGGGCCGTCTCGATACCCGACGTTCGAACCCGTCCTGACTCCCGCCGCCATCGCTGAGGTCGAAGCGCAGTTCGGTGTCGCGCTCCCCGACGAGTACCGTACGTTTCTGGCGGAGGTCGGGGCCGGTGGCCCCGGACCGGCGTTCGAGCTCACGTCGTTGCGCCGAATCGACGGGACGTGGGGATGGGTCTGGGAGAACGACGAGGACCATCCCTGGCTGCTGGACCCCAGTGGGCCGTTCGTCGAGACGGAAGACTGGGCCGACCAGCAGATAGCGACCCTTCGCGCCGCCGGGTACGAACCCACCACACGTGACGAAGACGACGACTATCTGGACGACTACCGCAAAGTCTTCGGCGACGTCGGCGACGATGTCTGGTTCCTGGAACGCGGCCGGGGTGCGATCCCCATCAGCGACAACGGATGCGGGATGACCGGCTGGCTCATCATCGTCGGCCCGCACCGCGGGGAACTCCGCGACCGGGACTGCGCGGTCAACCCGCCCTTCGATCCGTACGTTGACGCAAAGGGAAACCGCCACACCTTCCGCAGCTGGTACCTCGAGTGGCTTGAGCAACGCGAGAGGGCAGCTCGATGATCAAGGGCTGGTGACCCTGGCCCGCCCCACACACAGCGAACTACTCAACCTTTCCCTTCAAAGGAACTGCACCCAACTTGCATGAGGGCTCTACCTTGGGCTGTTGTGGCACTCACCTGCGTTGATGGTCCGCTGGCATCCGTACTCGTCCGCCGTTGTCCGTGGGCGTTGTCACGCAGTTACTGAACTTGATTGGGCGATGTCGGGTTCGGCTGACGTGCGATGGCATGGCCGTCCCGCCCTTCAGCGGTGGGTCGGTTGCAGGCGCTCGATGCGGTCGAGGTCGCCGGCGAGCAGGTCGCGGTGGCTGATGGTGAAGTCTCCGTTGGGCAGGGCCTGCCCTTCGCCGTAGTGCCGGCCCACGACGGCGGTGGGTAGGAAGGCTCGCAGGCGGTGACGCATGTCCCCGGGGTAGTCGACGGGGGTGCCCCAGCCGGCGGGGGCCTGGTCGGTAGAGAGCAGGACCCAGTGGTCCACAGGCACAGCGGCGTTGAGGTCCGGCGTCTTACCGGTGTGGCTGTCCAGGGCCGGCACGGTCAGCCGGTCGGGGTCGAGGGGCGCGTACCACAACAGCAGTGGCTTGGCGCGTTGCGCGTCGGCGTTGTCGAAGCAGCACACAGCGATGGTGTGGTCGGGAAAGTGGTCGGCGTAGAAGCGCAAAAGGTCCGGCTCGAGATCGGGGCGCCGGTGCGGCGGCACCTGCCGCAGCGCGGCAAGGACCGCGGTGGGGTCGTCTGCCAAAAGCACCGTGTAGACGTCGTGGTCGAAGACCTGGACGGCCTGCGGTTCCGCGCTCATCCACTCGATGGCGTCGGCTGGGGCGGCGACGCGTTCCACGGCGGCGACCATGCGGTGCAGGACGTCGCCGGTGCGCCCGGCGGAGAGGAAGTGCCGGGGGGTGAGCTGCCTGGTGGGCAGGTGCAGCAGCATGGCGTTCGGGCCATCCGCCAGGTTGACGGCGGTGTTCTGGTAGCCCAGGACGTGGATGAGGCCGTGCACGCGGTGGTGCTGCCGCCCGCAGTACACGATCGTGCCGGAGAACTCGGCCTCGCCGGTTGAGATGCACATCGTGGCAAGGTACCGGCCTTGTCCGGTGGGAACCGAGGGGATTGACGCGCCGAGGACCACCACGGCCGGTGGGCGCTCTCGACGCGGAGCCCGGCGCCTGGTCGTCGTCCCGGCAATGCAGTTTGCGCGGCCCTCGGGCTCGGTGCCGCTCAGCTGCCCAGGTTTAGACCTGGGAATCGGACCCGCGTAGCTAGTTTGGAAGATCGCGTATGCGGATCAGGGCTGACCTGCCAAGCTTCTGACCTGGTCCGGAGCGCAACTGTCGCCGCTGTTCCCCGCGATTCCCCGAGAGGTCCCGCTGCATCGGGCACGCCGCGGGCACGAGCCTGCTCTTCTCAGGCGAGTTGACGGCTCGGGACGGACCATGACCCCGCCCGATAGTGACCCAGATCGACAGCCGCTGACACCCGGCTGCATGCGGTGACGTCCGTTGCCGTCACGGTCACACCGATCGATCGTCAAGAACAACACGTGGGCGATCCGGACTGCCACGTACGCTGAGCGCGTGATCTCGCGTGAGTGGGCGGTCGAGGTGGTGCAGCGGCACCTGTGTGAAGAAGAGACTGAACACTCGCCGCCAATGGTGGTTATCGGCGTCGAGCGCCACTCACTGGGATGGCTCGTTCACTGCCAGTCGCAGCAGTTTGCACGTACGCGCAACTGGAAGGACGCGTTCGTGGGTCACGGTCCATTCCTCGTTGACGAGCTGGACGGCAGCCTGCACATGGTGCACAGACAGTTTTGCAGCGACGGTCTGGAGTGGGAGGACCAATACCGCCAGAAGGTCCGGGGTGAGATACCGCGGCGTGAGCTTGAGGGGCCTCGCGTTTTTCGGACAGGGTCTGGCCGAGCAATTCATGCCGTGAGTTGCAATTCCTGGAACTCGGCGTGCACTTCGCCCGGGGGGC